>JAJZXC010000001.1 GCA_021846365.1 Bacillota bacterium
TAGTGGGAACCCGCAGTACCACTCCGACTCGGCTAATGCGTTCGGGTGCAAGCGGGCCGGGTTGCCTACGAAGATGCTATCCAGATCTGAACGGCCGCCAACAGCAACGGCGGACCGCCGGTAGCGATCTGCAAATGCGCGGCCGGAGCCGGTGGCAGAACCGGGAGTCCGCGAATCAAGCACTGCCCCCGGGGGGGCGATTCAGAGCGCTTAGATCGACGGCGCATTGACATCACGCGTAAGGGGAAGTTCTATCCCATGTCATCGGCGTCTACCAGGGATCAGGTAGTTATCCCGATCTATGTCGAACGTTTGGTTTCTTGAGCCTGGTATAGTGGGTACCGGGTCGCGCCCGGGCGGTAAACGTCGGGATATGGTGCCGCCCAGGCCCAGCGATTCCGCCGCGGAGCTTAGCAGACTGTCAGTGAACCACTGGTGGCCTTTTAGGTTGACGAGCCCTCCGGAGACGGGTGAAGGCCGAACCTGCGCTTTGCCAACTTGGGTTTACCGTCGCTCGCCATGCGGCAACGGATGGCAACCCTATCTCGCCCCAAGCTAGTGAAGGGCAACTATCATCGGAGAGCCGTAGGAGGGAAACCTAACGTACGATTCGATGACGAAACGGGGCTCGGAAGAGCCCTCCTACTCTACCAGGCCGAGACGTCAGGCACTTCGATTCCCATTCAAGACAGGGTTTAGCTGGCTCAATCAACCGGGGTTTCGCGAAGCCGCCAAAGAACAGCCGAGCGATTTCACCAGGCACCGCAAAGTCGGGTTTGTCGGCGTGACTACCCTCATCATCAATCTATTTACACGTCTAAGGCGGCGGTCAACTGCGCTGGCCAAACCGATACCTGGGTGACTCTCGGTAGTTAACCACGGCCTGCAGTGCGCTCCTCCGTTATGCCGTCCGCCGGACCGGGCTCGAGGGCACCAACATCAGCAACAAGACCACGGCGGCGATGGCAACCAAGGCTCCGGCTAAAAACGGTATCCGCGGCCCCCAGATCTGCCAGAGGAGTCCAGCTCCCAAAGCGGCGGGCAGGCCGGCCACTCCGGTCACGGCGTTGAAGGTACCCAAGGCCGTTCCCCGCTGTTGGGGGCCAATTAACTCCGCCGCGTAAACCTTCTGATTGCCTTCGACCAGAGCCACCGTGACCCCGTACAGGGCTGAGAGCGGCCAAATCCACCCTGCCCAGCGAATCCATCCCAGTCCCCAGTAGGTTGCCGCCAACAGCACGAAACCAAGCACCAAAACCCGCCGACGCCCGACCCGGTCGGCCACCATGCCCGCAGGCATGGAAACAAGGCTGCCAACGGCGTTCATCACAAAGTAGGCGACCGGGATGAGGGCCGGCGTAAGCCCCAGCGAGCGTTCGCGAAGAATGATAAATCCCTCCGAGAAATTAGCCAAGGCAAACACAGCCAGCGTAATGGTATAAAGTTGAAACGGGCGCGGCATGGCGAACAAACTGATTCGGGGCAAGCTCCGGTGGGTGCCGGGGCTAGCCTGTCGGGCATCTTTGAGCATCACCACTGCCACCGCCAGAGCGGCCAATCCCGGCAGCAAAGTGGCCGCAAACACCAGCCGGTACGCGTTGTGCGAGCAAAACAAAATGCCGGCGGCGGCGAGCGGACCCACTGCTGCTCCCAAAAGATCCATGGCGCGGCGAAAGCCAAAGGCTTTCCCTCGCTCCTGGGGGGTGGTGACATCAGCCAGCAAGGCGTCGCGCGGTGCCGAGCGCATCCCCTTGCCCACCCGGTCGCCTAAGCGCAGCGCGAGTACCGCTCCCCAGCCGGGGGCCAGGGCAAATGTCGGCTTAATCAGGTTGGACAACCCGTAGCCGGCAACCATCAATGGCTTGCGGTGCCCCATGCGGTCCGAAAACCAGCCGGAAAACAAACGTAGAATTCCCGCCGTGGCTGCTCCTAACCCTTCAATGACGCCGAGGGTCCACACCGGCGCCTTCAGTGCAATCACCAAAAACAAGGGCAGCACCGGAACCGCCATTTGACTCGAAAAATCGGTAAAGAAGCTGACCCAGCCGGAGGCAATAACACTGGGATGAAGTCCCAACCGCTTGTGTTTCGAAGGTGCCGTTTGCGCGGACATTGCAAAGCCTCCCTGCTCCTTGCCGAGAATCAGTTGGCCAACGAAGCCCATCATATCACACCGGCAGGCGACGACCGGGAAACCTTCTCGACCGGGATTGCTCCCTAGCGGCACATATCTCACAGACGAGACGAACAGAATAACGGCAGCGGCAAAGCAGGAGGCGCATCTCATGCTGGCGGCCATTATATGGCAAGACGGGCCCGGACTTCGGGCCGAGACCGGCGCCAGCCGTTTGCGGGTCGTAGCCCCTGCTTCGAAGGACGGCAAATGGCTCGAGATCGATTTAAGCCGACAGATGCTGACCGCCTATCGAGGAGTCCGCGCCGTTCGTTCGATGCCTATCTCGTCCGGCGTGCCCGGCTGGCAGACGCCCACGGGCACCTTTTGGATTTATCGCAAGGTGGCCGACGATCGCATGCGCGGCTACGACCCCCGGCGGCAAGCACACTGGGACGTTGCCCACGTGCCTTGGGCCCAATATTTGCGTGGAGGCATAGCCATCCACGGTGCCTGGTGGAACCGGAACTTCGGCACTCCGCGCAGCCACGGCTGCATTCAGGTCGCCACCCAAACCTTTAATCCCCATCCCCAAGGCGTCCCCGAAGACGCGGGCTGGCTCTACCGCTTCACCACCGTGGGCACCCCGGTTAGGATTGTGGGAACCACTCCGAAGGCAAGGGCGCTTCAACCCCTGGCCTATCCGCGGCCAAGTCATGTGTCGCCGAGCGACGCCAGGTCCGACGCATCATCCATCCGGTCAAGACCAAAATCGGAGGGGTGAAAATTTGCATCAAGGTAAGAAACCCGATGCCCCAATAGGGATTGATGTAATGCACGAGGTAGAGCGGATTGTCCCGCGTGCTCTCCCCGATCACGCCGCGCAATAACGCGTAGTAAAACATGGCGGACCAAAACTGGTATCCGGGCGGCGGCGTCCGATAGCGCTCAATCCAAACGTAGCGGACGATCAAGATCACGCCGATGGCCGAACCCCAGAGTTGCTCCGGCCAGCGGCCGAAGCCGAGTTCGGTCATCCTTCCCAGCACCTCATGGTTGAAGATATTGCCAATCCGCACGATGAAGATGCCAAGCCCGATGCCGGGCACCATCCAATCCACTAGGTGGTTGAAGATTAATGGGGACTTGCGCAGTTGGTACCAGAGTGCCAGAATCCCACCGCCCACCGCCCCGTCGTAGGCCAGCCCGCCATCCCAAATCTTCAGCGTCTGCACGGGGTCGGTCCATATCCAGGCGGGGTCATTGGCCAACACAAATACCAGGCGCGCGCCCACCACCCCGGCCACCACAGTCCAAAAGGTGGCATCGGCCAAGCGTTCGGTGTTGAGGCCGAGTTCGCGTCCCCGCTCGACCAAATACCAACTCCCGCCCACAATTGCTATCACCATAAAGACGCCGTACCAATGCACACCAATCGGCCCCAGCCGAAATGCGTAGGGGCTTAATCTGGGGATAAGCATCCCGTTTTCACCTCCAATACATCTGATGGCTAGATACGAGCAAAGACGGTATCCGCGGCTTCGAGTGTGTGCTCGATCGCCTCCTTTTCATGGGCAGCAGACACGAACACGGTCTCAAACGCCGAGGGAGGCAAGAAAATGCCCTGGTCCAGCATACCGTGGAAATACTTCCGATAGCGCCCGCGATCGGTCGCCTCCACCTCGGCAAATGTCTTCGGCGCGCGGTCGGCGAAGAAGAGTGTCATCATTCCGCCCACTGAGTTCGCCGCCACGGCGACCCCGCGTCGGCGACCCCGTTCCTCCAACCCCCGAGCCAAGGCGGCTGTCTTCTCGGCCAGCGGAGGATAGAAAGCGGGACCCCCAATTGCCCTCAGTTGGGCCAGTCCGCCAGCCATGGCCAGGGGATTTCCGCTCAGCGTGCCGGCCTGATAGACCGGTCCCAACGGGGCGACTAGCTGCATGTACTCCCGTTTGCCCCCGTAGGCGCCGACCGGCAGCCCAGCCCCGATCACCTTGGCCAAGGTGACCAAGTCGGGCCGGACGCCGTAATAGCCGGCGGCTCCTGCCCAGCCCACCCGAAATCCCGTCATCACCTCATCAAAAATTAGCAGACTGCCGGCCGCTTGGGTGAATCGGCGAAGATCCTCCAAAAAACCCGGCTCGGGCAACACGGTGCCCATGTTGCCGGCCACCGGCTCCACAATCACGGCCGCCACCTCGCTTCCGAGGTTACCAAACACCGCAGCCAGCCCCTCCCGGTCATTATAGGGGAGGCTCATGGTCAAGGCCGTCATTTCTTCCGGCACCCCGGCGGAATCGGGCACGCCGATGGTGGCCGCCCCAGAGCCCGCCCGCACCAGCAGCGAATCGTGATGGCCGTGATATGAGCCGATGAATTTTATAACCCGCTTTCTGCCCGTGGCGGCGCGAGCAACTCTGAGCGCCGACATGGTAGCCTCGGTTCCCGAATTCACCAAGCGCACCATTTCGAGTCCGGGGTAGGCGCTCACCAGCAGCTCCGCCATTTCGGTCTCCAGCCCGGTCGGCGCTCCATAGCTGGTTCCGAGCGCCGCCTGATGGGTAACCGCCCCTATCACCTCGGGATGGGCATGGCCCAAAATCAAGGGGCCATAACTCATCACGTAGTCCAGATAGGCGCGCCCATCATCAGCGTACAAATAGGCCCCTTGCCCGCGTACAGCAGCAAACGGAGTGCCGCCGACGCCATGAAACGAGCGCACGGGACTGGACACCCCGCCGGGCATCACCGCCTGCGCGCGTTCCCACCATCCCTTCATAGCTTCCCCCGTTCCTGCCTGATCAGACGTTAAAACGAAAATTCACCACGTCACCGTCTCGCATCACGTAATCGCGACCTTCCAGGCGCACCCAACCCTTCTCTCGCGCCTTGCCCAGCGCCCCTGCGCGGTCGAGGTCGGAAAATCTGACCACCTCCGCGCGAATAAAGCCGCGCTCAAGGTCGGAATGAATTTTCCCGGCCGCCGCCTTAGCCACCGTACCCCGGGGGATGGTCCACGCCCGCACCTCGTCTTCGCCGGCGGTCAAGAACGAAATCAGCCCCAGTTTGGTGTATACCGCCTGAGCCACCCTGGCTGGCCCGCGCTCGGTGATGCCGAGATCCTGCAAAAAGACTGCCCGGTCATCCGCCGACAGGGCTTCGATCTCTTGCTCCATCTCCGCGGCCATCAACACAAGTGGAATGTCCTTGTCTTGAGCCGCCGCCGTGATGGCCGCGGCGTCAGCATAGTCTCGGGCCTGAAGATGGGTGTCGTCAAGGTTCAGCACCCAAATCATCGGCTTCAGGGTAAGGAACTGATACCCCCGGATGAGCCGGGCTTCCTGGTCGTCGAGGTCTACTTGGGTCAGCCGCTTGCCATCATTCATCGCCTCCAAAAGCCGCGCGACCAGAGCCAGTTCCGTCTGCTGTTCTTTGGCAATCTTCTTACCCGCTCGAATGCGTTGCTGCCGCTTTTCCAACAGGTCCATGTCAGCCAAAGCGAGGTCCAGCTCCATTTCCTCAATGTCCGCCCATGGGTGGCCCACCCCGTCAATGGTCGACGTATAACCGCGCACGACATGAACCAGGGCATCCACCAAGCGGACGTCGTTGAGAAAACGGTTTGGCCCGCCCGTCTCGCGTCGGTCGAGCCCGGGAACGTCCACTACTCTGAGCTCGGCTGGGGTAACCTTTTTCGGCTGGTACATCGCGGCCAAACGCGTCAACCGGGGGTCGGCAATGGGCATCAACGCATTGCGCGATAACTTTTCGGATCCATAGGGATTGGTGGCCACCTTGGCCCCCGTCAATAGATTAAACACGGTGGTCTTGCCGGAGCGCGGCAAGCCGATTAGTCCAACATCCATACGCTCATCCCCCGTTTAGGCCATAAACTCCGTCCCGCAGCCCAATCATCCCGCCATGGGTTGCGGTCGATAATGACGTTAGCCTCATGATACCATTGTCTCCCGCCATACCGGCAAGCGCCCGCCGGACGCGAGCGCTTGCCTGGAATTGGGCCTAATTCTGGTCGTCGTCATCTGCCATCGGTTCCCCCACCGGTGGTTCCTCTTCGCTCAGTTGCCGGTTTCGCACCGGGGTGCGGGCGAAGATTCGGTCGGAACGGCTCAGGTTGATGCCGAGCTCTTGGGCCACCTCTTCTTCAAATCTATGGCGAGTCAATTTCTTGAATGGTTTAGCCATCCTCTCACCCTCCTCCTTCCTCGAATCGCCCATTAGCATGCCCGAATCGCCGGCGGATTCCCGCTATACATCTTGACAGGAAAGGGAGTTTCGAGAGGTGACCCCTCATCCGAATTATGGGTTCATCACTGACCAGAACATTGATGACCTGCGGTGGGTGTATAGCCGAAAGTTTCCGCACAAAATCCCGTCCTTGGAACGCTTTTTGGCCTTGTCTTGACGGTTGTCGAGGTGGTTCACACCCCGGTGGAACGCATCGCAGACGAAGTCCGAGTCCGCGATGACTCGGATCGGCCCATTGTTCGCGCCGCGGTTGCCGAGCACCCGGGCATACTCATTACCGGAGACAACGATTTTTCTGGAATCGGGCATTACGGCGCCTCCCATTATGACGGCACGGGATTTTATCGAAATGAAATATACTGCTCGCTGGTCAAATTTTCTTAACATACATATGTGTGGCGTAATCAACATGGAGATCTGCGCCGGTTTTCGGGTGTTTGAGTAGTTTGAGTCGTGCCCAGCATCTAAGTTAACAGTTTTTCACCTTGAGCAGTATAGTCAGTTCCTGATTTACACGAATGGGTCTCTCATTTAGGACTGGGCGGGGTGCCAAAATGGGACCAAGGGTGCCGCCGGGATCGGATCGTCACGAGATCCGCCCTTGTCCCATGGCCTCGATGGCGTCACCGGAACCGCCCGGCAGCGGCGGTTCCGGTTCCCAGCCGGGATGTTCGGCAACCGCCGCCTCCCGGGCCGCCTGGTCGGTGAAGCACCGTTGCCAGCGGTCGCAGGATAGGCAGTTGAGGCTGACCTCGCGGGCGGGCAGGCGGTGCTCCCGGGCCGCCTCCTCGCTCAGTCGGATTCGCGCCAGGAGCCAGTTTTCCCACTCTTGATGGCGGCTGACGACAAACTCGAGGTGCTCGTCACTGGCCCGACTTTCCACCACCAGCACTCCTTGTTCATAGTGGGTCAATGCCAAGTACAGGGCTAATTGGGCAACGTGGGCAACCAACGGTCCGTGCTGCCGAATCCAGGCAAATCGTTCGCCATCAACGGTCTTGAATTCGATGACTTGGGGCCGACCGTTGAACCAGCGCACAGCGTCCATACGTCCCGACACGCCCAGCGCGTCATCTTTAATCACCTGCTCAACGGCTATCAGATCGCCACCTTGCACAAGCTCGGCCTGAAACCGCCGGTGTCGCCGCCCCCCTTCCTGCATGGCCGCGCGGCTAGCCTGGTCGATTTGGCGGCCGAAACGCAACCGATCCATCGTCGCGTAGCGCAGGCAGGCACCCGCCAAGGAGGGCGAAAATGTCCGCGGAGCACGTTTGGTCCCGCCTTTGCCCCTCATTATTCGGGCCAGCTTTGACCCGGAGCCAGCTCGACCATCCGGGCGTCGGTTTCTGCTAGCAGGTCGCGCAGCGCGGCCGGGGTTCCGGTCAGCGCCGGGAAGGTCCCATAGTGCATGGGAATCACCGTCTCCGGGGCCAACAGCCGAACCGCGTAGGCGGCCTCCTTGGGTCCCATGGTGAAATGTCCACCAATCGGCAACAGGGCCAGGTCGGGCGCATAGAGGTCATGAATCAGGCGCATGTCCCCGAAGACGTTGGTATCGCCGGCATGATACAAGCTATAGCCGTTTTCCAGCGTCAGCACAAAACCGGCGGCGTCGCCGCCGTAGCGCACGCCCTGCTCGGTGCTAATTCCCGACGAGTGCTCGGCGTGTACCATGCTCACGTCCAGGCGGTCTTGCTGCCAGGTTCCACCCTGGTTCATGCCCACCGTATGTTGGACTCCCTCTGCTTCCAAGTAGGTGGCGATTTCAAAATTGGCCACCACCGTGGCTCCGGTGCGACGGGCCAAGTCGGCGGCGCTGGCGATATGATCGAAATGCCCGTGGGTGATTAAAATCAGGTCGCATTGGGGCAGGTCATAGTATTGCCGGGGGCAGCGCGGGTTTCCCTCCAGCCATGGATCGATGACGATTTTTCGCTGCCCGGGAGTGTGAATTAAAAACGTGGCGTGGCCTAACCAGGTGAGTTTCCAGTCAACCATCAGAATCCCTCCTTCATCTGATTGTGCTTCTATGTTATTCTAACGGACTTTTCCCCCTTGGCTCCGTCAGCCAGGAGACCGGCCGCTCAGCCCATCCATCGGATCAGCGTGGCCCAGTGCCTGGCCACCCGTTCCGCCCCTGCCTGCAGCAATTCCTCTTCCGGATGAGTATTATGAGCCAGTCCCCAGACGCGCACTCCAGCGGCTCGCCCCGACTGCATGTCGTAGGGACTGTCGCCGATAAATAGGGCCCGCCGAGGGGACGCCTGCAGGCGCTTCAGCGCCTCGATCACCGGTGCCGGATGCGGTTTATGCTGGTCGGTGTCCTCGCGGGCAACCACGGTGGCCAGCAAGCTGTCCAAGCCAAAGAGCTCCAGTCCATGCCGAGCCAGGTCGCGCCGCTTGGAGGTGACCACACCCAGTTGAAGCCCGCGCTGGTGAAAGCCGCGCAAGGCCTCATCGGCCCCCGGCACCAGGCGGACCAAACTATCATGCTGGGCCCGGTTATGCGCCAGATAGGTGGCCAGCAGGGCATCAAAGCGCGCGGCCTCAATCTCCGGCGCCAGCGCTCGCAAGCTTTCTTCCAGAGTTCGACCGAAGTGGCGAATCAGGTCGGCGTCTGCCGGCACCCGTCCCAACACCGTCCTCGTCGCGTGGCGGAGACTGGTCAGGATGAGTGGCGTGGTGTCCAAGATCGTCCCGTCCAAATCCAGCAATACCGTATCCAACACTGCCTCGGCTCCTTTTCCCAATCGTTGTCGCCACTACTCGCCAGTTGATGCCGACAGGCGTTCACGCGCCTTTCGGATTTGATTGCGCACCGCCTCCGGGGCCGTGCCCAACGGCTGTCGGCGGGCCTCAACCAGCGCCTCGGGACTGAGCCCGGCCACATTGGCCGGTTCCAGCCCAGGCAGGTATTCGTTGACCTCTTGTGCGCTCAGTTGTCCGAAGCCGCGTCCCTCGGCTTCCAGCTTGGCGACCAGCTGGCCCACCCGATGATGAGCTTCGCGAAAGGGCATGCCGGCTTTGACCAAGAGGTCGGCCAAGTCAGTTGCCGCGCTAAAGTCACTGCCCAACCGCGCCTTTATGATCTCGCGGCGGACGGTGAGCGTCTGCAGCATCCCCGCGGCCACCGGCAGCAAGGCGTCCAGCGTGTCGACGACGTCGAAGACGGCTTCCTTGTCCTCCTGCAGATCCGAGTGATAGGCCAGGGGCAGGCCCTTGATGACGGTGAGCAACCCAACCAAGTGTCCAATCAGCCGCCCGCTCTTACCCCGCATGAGTTCGGCGACGTCGGGATTTTTCTTTTGCGGCATCATCGAAGATCCGGTGGCATAGGCGTCGTCCATGCGGATATACCCGAACTCCTGGCTGGACCATAGGACGAGTTCTTCTCCCAGGCGACTGAGATGCATCCCCAAAATCGCTGCCCAGGCCAGCCATTCGACGGCGAAGTCCCGATCGGAGACCGCGTCCAAGGAATTCCCGTACACATCGGTGAATCCCAATAGTTGCGCCGTATACGAAGGATCCGTGGGGTATGGCGTGCCCGCCAGCGCACCTGCCCCCAAGGGCGACCGGTCGAGACGCCTTTGCCAGTCATGCAGACGCTCGCGATCGCGCTCCAGCATGGCCACGTAAGCCAGCCAGTGATGCGCCAGCAACACCGGTTGGGCCGCCTGCAAATGGGTGTACCCGGGAATAATGACGTCCAAATCAACCTCGGCGCGGTCGAGCAACACGCAAAGCAACTGGGCTACGCCGCCGTCCATACGATGGCCCACGTCGCGCAGATATAAATGCATGTCGAGGGCAACCTGGTCATTTCGGCTGCGCGCGGTATGCAGTTTGCCGGCAACCGGGCCAATCTCCTCGTACAGTCTGCCTTCGACGTTCATATGGACGTCTTCCCAGTCGACCCGCAGCGTCAGGTTTCCACCTTGCCACTTCTCCCGGATGCGTTCTAACCCCGCCTGCAGCAGGTCACCCTCGGCTTGTGTCAGTATGCCTTGATGCACCAGCATGCGGGTGTGCGCCAAGGAGCCTTCGATATCGTAGGGCAAAAGCCGCCAGTCAAACCCCACCGAGGCCGTAAAGCGTTGGGAGGCTTCCGCCGGTTGTTTGGCAAAGCGCGGATTGCGCGCGCGGCTAGACATTTTCTTGAGAACCCCTCGCCTGGAGCCGTTGGCGCACTACCAGCGGAAGCCCGAAGAGTCGGATAAAGCCGGCGGCGTCCTTGTGGTCGTAGGTCCCCCCGTCAAACGTCGCCAAATCCTGGGAATACAGCGAATAGGGTGAGGTGGCGGCCTCGGCGCCGACCGACCCTTTATAGAGTGCAACGGTTACCTCGCCGGTGGCCACCCGGCTGGTCTCATCAACGTAGGCCATCAGGGCCTCGCGCAGAGGGGAAAACCAGAGGCCGTCGTAGATCGCGCGGGCCAGACGCAAAGCCACCGTCTGCTTGAAGGCCAGCGTCTCCCGATCCAGGACCAGGCTGTCCAAGGCTCGGTGGGCGGAGTACAAAATGGTACCGCCGGGGGTCTCGTACACCCCTCGCGATTTCATGCCCACCAAACGGTTTTCCACCATTGTGACCCGACCCACGCCGTGGCGAGCACCCAAGTCGTTCAACGCCTCCATCAGGGCAACCACCGGCAGGCGATTTCCATTCAGCGACACCGGAAATCCCCGTTCAAATCCGATGCGCGCCGTCTCCGGCACCGACGGCGCGTCGGTCGGATCTGTGGTCCAGGTGTAGACGTCCTGGGGCGGGGAAGTAGCCGGGTCCTCCAGGACGCCGCCTTCGTGGCTCACGTGCCAGAGGTTGCGATCGCGCGAATACGGAGCGGCTTTGGTCGCGGCGACGGAAATGTGGTGGGCCTTGGCATATTCTATGGCCTCCAGCCGGCCGCTGATGGTCCATTCGCGCCAGGGCGCGATCACTTTCAGGTCGGGCGCCAACGCCATCACTCCGAGTTCAAAGCGCACCTGGTCGTTGCCCTTGCCGGTTGCCCCATGACTCACCGCGGCGGCGCCCCGTTGCCGGGCGATCTGCACCAAATGGGCGGCGATCAGGGGCCTCGCGATGGAGGTTCCCAACAAGTAGACGTCTTCGTATACGGCCCCGGCGGTCAGCATGGGAAACGCATACTGGAGCAAGAACTCCTCCCGCAGGTCGCGGATAACGACGTCCGACGCTCCCGCGGCGACGGCGTTTCGGCGCACCGCGGCCAAATCGTCGCCCTGACCGAGGTCGGCACAAAAGGCGATCACCTGCACCGGATAGGTTTCTTTCAGCCAGGGAATGATTATCGAGGTATCGAGGCCACCGGAATAGGCCAGCACCACGGTATCGCCGGGCTGAATCTCGCTCGTCATCATGCACTTTCTCTCCCTTAAGAAATTTGTGCCGGCAAAACCCGCCATTGCTCGGTGCCGACTGGCCGGGTTCGACTAACCAGCCGTCTCCCCGGCTAACACGTCATCCAAAATTGCCACCGCCGCATCAATCGCCGGCTCATCTACAACCAGTGGCGGCAGCAGACGAATCACGTCGGGGGCGATCGCGTTGACCAACAGTCCCTGGCCCAAGAGCCGCTCCACGACCGGGGCACTGGGCATGTTTAACACGATGGCCCACATCAGGCCGCGGCCGCGAACCGCCCGCACCTTGCTCTGATGGCGCGCCATCAGTTCCAACAAACTGTTTTCCAGCTGAGCCGCCACCCGCCGCACATGGGTCAGTCCCTCACCTTGCAGCCATTGCACCACCGCTAAACCCACTCGAGTGGCCAGCGGATTGCCGCCAAACGTGCTCGCGTGTTCCCCCGGCTGCATGGCCGCCACCACCTGGGGCCGCGCCAGCACCGCGCCGATGGGCACCCCGGCGCCAAGCCCCTTGGCCAGGGTGACCAGGTCGGGGGTGATCTCGTCATCTTCAAAACCAAACCAGGTTCCCGTCCGCCCCATTCCCGTCTGCACCGCATCTACCGCCAAGAGCGCACCGTACCGTCGGCAGAGGTCGGCCACCGCCCGCAAATACCCTCGGCGGGGAACGATCACGCCAGCCTCACCCTGAATCGCCTCCACCATGACCGCAGCCGGCGAGAGGCTCCGCAGGGCGGCTTCCAATGCCGGCACATCGTCGTAGGCAACGGCGGCAAACCCCTCCGGCAGCGGGCGAAACGGGTCTTGATACTTAGGATTCGGTGTCATCGCCAAGGAGCCCAGGGTCCGCCCGTGAAAGCCGCCCTGCATGGACAGGATGCAGTGCCGGTTGCTGGCCAGGGTGTGGCGGCGAATAAATTTAATCGCCGCCTCGTTGGCCTCGGTGCCCGAGTTGGCAAAAAACACCTGCCAGGTTCCCGAAATCTTGGCCAAGGCGCCGGCCAGTTCCATGGCCGGCCGGTTCCAGTACAAGTTGGAGGTGTGCAACAGCGGAATCGCCTCCGCAATCGCGGCTTTGACCAGCGGGTGATTGTGCCCTAGCGAGGTCACCCCGATACCAGCCAGGAAATCCCAATAGGCCCGACCTCGTTCGTCAAATACGCGAACCCCCTCGCCCCGGCTCAACACCAGGGGATAGCGCCGTATGAACGGAACTAACGCCTCACCGCCCTCCACCAGCGTCTCCTCCTTCTCCCACCAGTTCGGTCCCGCTCCCCGCGGCATAGCCGCCGATGACCACCCGGCGCACGCCTTGGGTCAAAGCCGCCACTCCGGAACGAATCTTGGGAATCATCCCCTCGCTGGCGCGGCCTTGGTCTATCCAGGCCAGGCCTTCAGCGGCGGTTAGGCGCGCGACCCTGGTCTCTGGATCATTGACCTTTTGGCGGATGCCCCCGGTATCGGTGTAAAAAACCAGATAGTCCGCGCCCAATGCGCCCGCCAGCGCCCCCGCCGCCGTGTCCCCGTTCACGTTCAGGATCCCCCCTCTGCCGTCGGAGGCCAGCGGCGCTACCACCGGCACCAGCCCCAGCGACCACAGCCCTTCGATTAACCCCGGATGAACCGTCTCCACGGTGCCGACCCGGCCCAACTCAGAAAGCCGGGGACGGGCGGTCAACAGGCCGCGGTCGATGCCCGAAATCCCTATCGCCGGCACCCCCCGCTGATCGAGGTAAGCGGTCAATTCCCCGTTGACCCTTCCTTTGAGCACTCCCAGCACCACCTCTAAGGCCAGCGGAGTGGTCACCCGCTGGCCTTCGATGAAGGTCACCGGCTCCCCTAGCCGACCCAATTCCTGGCTAATCAGCCGGCCCCCGCCGTGGACCACCACCACCCGGTCGTCGACCGCCAGGCGGTCGGTCAGTTCGTCCAGCCAGCACGGACGGGCTTGACCCACCACGCTGCCGCCGATTTTCATCACGCCCCGCATCGTTTCCTCCCCTCACGTGCGGTAGTGTGCATTAATGTGGACATAGCCTTCGGTGAGATCACAGCCCCAGGCCTCGGCACTGTCGCCACCGGCCGCCAGATCGAGCACCCACTCCACCTCCGGCCGTTCCATGGCCTGGCTCCAACCGGTCTCATCGGCCTTCACCGGCTGACCGCGGACGTACAGGTCCCATCCATTGAGGGAAAGCGACGCCCGGTCAGGATCCCACCCCTCGCCAACCGCTCCCGCCGCCGCCAAGACTCGGCCCCAATTCGGGTCGCGGCCGTATACCGCCGCCTTCACCAGCGCCGAGCGGGCCACCGCCCGAGCCTTGAGGGCGGCGTCGGCCTCGCTCGCCGCACCGCGCACCACCACCGATATCAAATGCGAAGCCCCCTCACCATCTGCCGCAATCAATCGCGCGCCGTGGCGAGCGATTGCCGTCAAGGCCGCC
This sequence comes from Bacillota bacterium, assembly GCA_021846365.1. Lineage (GTDB taxonomy): Bacteria > Bacillota > Sulfobacillia > Sulfobacillales > Sulfobacillaceae > JAJZXC01. Next base: position 14,209 of record JAJZXC010000001.1, read on the forward strand.
TCGAAAACCTTCAGATCCTCAGCAGTGCTCACCGCCACGCCGGCAGCGCCGTTGGCCCAAATCAGGACCATGTCATTGGTAGATTGATCGCCGTCCACCGACACCCGATGAAACGAGCGGTCTACGGCGCGCCGCAACATGCGGTCCAAAGCCGGCTTGGCCACCACGGCATCGGTGGCAAAAAACGCCAGCATGGTGGCCAGGTTGGGATTAATCATTCCCGAACCCTTTACTACCATCCCGATTTCCACCTGCCCGGTGGACAGGGAGATCGTCGCCGCCAACCGTTTGATCCCGGTGTCGGTGGTCAAAATCGCCCGCGCGCCGGCCATCCCGTCCGCCGGCTGGCCTTGTCGATAGCGGGCGGCCAGTTCCCCTATGCCGCGGCTGACCTTATCCATCGGCAAAGGCACCCCGATCACCCCCGTCGACGCCACCGCCACCGTCTGTGGCCCAACCGCTAAAGCCTCGGCGGTGAGCGTTTGCATGGCCGTCGCGTCAGCCAGGCCTGGTGGGCCGGTGAGGGCATTGGCGTTCTGGGAGTTGACGATGCCGGCGGTGGATATTCCCCGCCGATGCACCGCCTCGGTGACCACCACCGACGCGGCCCTTACCGCGTTGGTGGTAAACAGGCCGGAAAATACGGCCGGCTGAGACGAAACCAGCAACATGACATCTTCCCGGCCGTGGTCACCCAAATCGGCCGCCGTACCGTGCATCCAAAATCCGGCGGGGGTGGACACATCCCCGCCATGGAACCTGATCTCCGGCGAAGACACCGGTGGCGCAATCGTTATCATCGCATTCTCCCGTCAGAGCAACCCGGCCGTGCAAGGGAGACCGATCCACCGGTTGGCGTGCTGAATAGCCTGGCCGGCGGCTCCCTTCACTAAATTATCGATCGCGCTATAGATGACCACGGTGCCCGAACGCGCGTCTTGGTCGACGGCCAAGGCTACCGCATTGGTATCGCGCACAGTCGCCGTCCGCGGCTTGCCGGCGTCGGCGGCTACGACCACAAACGGGTTGTCTGCGTATGCCGCGAGCCAACTTTGACGGATGGCGGCCGCCGCTGCCGGTGCCTGGGGGAGATAAATCGTCAACAAAATGCCTTGCCGCATCGGCACCCGATGCGGTTGAAAAACCACCGTGCCCCCGCTGACGCACTCCATTTCCCCCGTATGGCGGTGCTGACCCGGTTGATTGTACGCCTCGACGTTCTCCTGCATCTCTGCCATCAATAACTCCACGCTGGCCGCTCGGCCGGCCCCGGAAACGCCTGACTTGCCATCGACAATCGCGTAGCCAAGGCTTCCCCAGCGCCGCACCAAAGGCAGCACGGCCACCGCAAACGCAGTCGGATAACAACCGGGATTGCCCAGCAACGCCTTTTGCGGATAGATGAGGCTATCGTCGTCGGCATAACCGGTAAAGCTCCGCCGATGCAGTTCTGGATCCGGGTGCGGACCATAGTACTGTTCGAAGGTTTCCAGCCGGGCAAAGCGAAAGTTGGCGGAAAGATCGACAATCTTCGCCCCAGCCTCGGCCAGGCGACGAAGCCGGTCGAGGCCGCGTCCGGGTCCCAGGGCCGAAAACACCACCTCTGCAGTCGCCAGATCGTCGAACGCCGCCGGCGACGTAAAGCGCTCCGGCAGCCTTGGATGGGGAAACAACACGTCTGCCAAGGGGCGATCGGCGGCATGTTCCGACACTGCAGCCACCACCCTGAATTCGGGATGGCGGGCAAGCCATTGCAACAAAGTCAGGCCGGCATATCCGGTCGCACCTAAGACTGCCGTTCTCACGCCATCACCCCTGCCGGATAATTATACTGCACAATTACATTTTTATGCAACAGCAGGGTTAGTACATCGTCAGATATTGCTCGATTTCCCAGTCGTGGACCTGCTGTCGATAGACGTCCCATTCAATCCGCTTAGCCTCAATATAGCGCTCGGCGATATGCTCTCCCAGCGCTTCCATCATTACCGAATCGGCCTCCAGGCGATCCAGCGCGGTGCCCAGATCGGCCGGCAAATTCTCCACTCCCAGTGCCGCTCGTTCATCGGCACTCATGCGGTAGATGTTCCGGGACACGGAAGCCGGAGGCTCCAGTTTGCGGTAGACTCCGTCGAGGCCGGCGCGAATCGTCAAGGCCAACACCAAGTAGGGATTGCAAGCGGGATCGGGCGAGCGCAATTCAATGCGGGTGCCTTGGCCGCGTTCGGAAGGCACCCGCACCATGGGACTGCGGATTCCCGCCGACCAAGCCACATAGACGGGAGCTTCATAGCCCGGCACCAAACGTTTGTAACTGTTGACCAAAGGATTGGTAACGGCGGTAAAGGCCTGTGCGTGGCCCATCAGCCCGGCAATGTAGCGAAGAGCGATGCGGCTCAATCCATGCGGCCCTTTGGGATCATCAAAGGCGTTTTTTCCGTCCCGGATGAGGCTTTGGTGCAAATGCAGCCCTGAACCATTTACGCCGTAGAGCGGCTTGGGCATAAAGGTCGCGTGAAAATTGTGCAGGCGAGCCACCGTTCTCACCACAAAGCGGAACGTCGCGATGTTGTCAGCAGTTTTCAGCGCATCGTCATAGTGGAGGTCGATTTCGTGCTGCCCAGGTGCCACCTCGTGGTGAGTGGCGTCGATTTGAAATCCCATGCGCTCCAATTGCACAACCATTTCCCGGCGTGCCTCTTCGCCGAGGTCGACCGGCGACAAGTCAAAATACCCGGCCTGATCGCGCGTACGCGTGGTGGCCATGCCGTGCTCGTCGCGCTCGAACAAAAAAAATTCCGGTTCCGGACCGACCAGCACGCGAAATCCCATCCGCTCGGCGTCGTTTAGAATCCGCTTGAGCGCGCTGCGCGGACAGCCAGGATACGGTGTCCCGTCAGGATTGGCGATGTCGCACATCAGGCGCGCCGTCGCCCCTTCGACGTGATTGGACCAGGGAAAGACCTGAAAGGTATCCGGGTCCGGGACCAAGTACACGTCGGCCTCTTCAACCCGCACAAATCCTTCAATCGACGAACCGTCGAACACGATCTCACCGGCCAACGCCCGCTCCATCGCCTCGACCGGAATGGCCACGTTTTTTACCACCCCGAGAATATCGGTGAATTGCAAGCGGACAAACTTCACATTCATCGCTCGCGCTTCTTGCATGACATCTTCTTTGTCGCGCCCCATAGGCTCCCCTTCAATCTGTTTGACCTATCATACCACGAGCCTGGTCAGGGGTGGCAGAGGATAGTCCTCAAAGGCCCGGGGCACGCTAGCCCGGGGAGGTATCGCCGTGGGAGAATTTCCGGTTTTGCTATATCGGACGGCCATTTTGTATATGGTGGCCCTGTTGGTTTTCCGGCTGATGGGCAAGCGCACCCTGGCCAAAATGGGTCCATTTGATTTTGCCGTGTTGATCATGATCGGTGAAGCCGTTGCGCTCGGCATCGAGGATGTGAAGACGCCGCTGTGGAACGCCGTCGGGGTGACCGTCGCCTTGGGCCTGCTTCAGTATACGCTAACCTGGCTCAACCTCCGCTTTCGAACGCTAGAGAAGATCACCCAAGGAATTCCCGCGCGGATCGTTCATCAAGGCCAACCCGATGCCAAACGCCTGCGCCAGGAGCGGGTGAGTCACGCCGACCTGATGATGGAGCTCCGACAAAAAGACGTGGAGCATCTAAGTGACGTCGAGGAGGCGTTTCTCGAACCGACCGGGGAGATCTCGGTCAGGAAATCACCAACCCCGGCCTCATCCGGCAGCCACCATGCTTCCAATACCGCGGCCGGATCGGAATCGACGGCGCCGGCCTCGAGCATGGATCTGTGGAAAAACGTCACTTCTACTGACCGGCGGGGGACGAAGGCCAAATCCAAGACTTAGCCGCACCCAGAACTACGGTTGGACTCACCGCTCAAACCAAGCTTGCCAATGCCTCCGTCGCCAGCCTGTCGGGGCTTGGCACGGCTTGTCATTGCCCGTCAAAGCCGCGGCAATCACGTCGTCTGATCACTCTTTTTCTGCTCGGTGCCAGTGTTCGACAACCCGGAAAAAGTTTACAATAGAAACGGCGCCGTGCATAACATAAATTGGATAGCCTTTTCGCTGCGCGTTGCCCGATTGCCTACTGCAGCCTGGGAAAGCCCCGCGCATCTGATCTGACGCGGGTTGTCATGGGCATTAATTTAAGCGGCGAGGGATCGCGGGCGTGGCTCGGCAACAGTCTATTCGTCATCGATTGAGAAACTTTTGGAGTTTTGAAACCAAAATGCCACCTACGGCGTTGGTATGCAGTGGAAACCGTCTTCAGGTTCAGGTTGCGACGGTTCGCCACCACCCTCTTAGTCGATGGGGCTCGGTGTATTTTTCGGTGTATTTTAAGGAGTGATTTTCTTGTCGAAAAGACGATCTTTGAGTTTACTGTGGTCAGCCGGCGCCTTAGGCGGCTTGCTGGCGATGACCGGGGCGCCGGCGTCGACGGCATTTGCCGCCGATCCGCCCCATTTAGTCGTCTATGGGCCGTCCGGCACCTTGTCGGTCGGCGCCAACACCGCCATATCGGCCAATGTCGTCGGCGCCACCGGCATCCCCTACTATCAATTCCGGGTGAATCAGCGCGTCGTTCAGCGATATTCGCCCAACAACCGCATCAACCTAACCCATCTCGCCGCCGGCCCTTACACGGTAACCGCGCGTTCGCTGGGCAAGGGCCAGGTTCGGCGAAACCAATGGGGATTGTTCCGCACAAAAACCATTCATTTCGTGGTAGGCTCTCCTCATCTCACCGTGAAGGGTCCAACCCACTCGGTCGCCGCCAATCAGAGTACCGTTATCCAGGCGGCGGTGGTTGACGCCTTCAAGACCCCCTATTTCCAATTTAGCGTCAATGGCAGCGTGGTTCAGGCGTTCTCGGCCCAGGGCACGCTTACCCTCAATAACCTCCAGCCGGGACACTACACCGTACTGGTTGAATCACTGGGACCGGGACAATACCTTAAACATCAATTCGGGGCCGCGCGCAAGGCGGTCTTGCACTTCTACGTCCCCGCTCCCCGCCCTGTCGCCCACCCCGTACTCAGCGTGGCGAGCCAGCAAGTGGCTCCCGGCAGCGCCGACACCATCACCGCGGCCGGCATTCCCTCCGGCACAGCAGTAACCTGGTCGGTAATCAGCAGCAACTCCTCAACCGGATTAATTTCTGGGCAAGGAGACAGTGCCACTTTTGTCGGTACCGCAGCCGGCGACTACACGGTGCAGGTCAGCGCCGATGGCGCCACCGCCACCGCCAACATTGTCGTCTACGGATCGGCGACGGGAGTTAACCTGTCCACGGCCAGTACCACCGTGGTGGGCGACGGCGAGGCCATGGATGCGGTCACCGTGAATGTCGTCGACGCCGGCGGCAACGTCGTGTCCCGCTTTAACGGTACCGTAACGTTAAATGCCGTCAGCGGTGTCACCTATGAGCAGGGCGGGCAAGTGCTCCCGGTCAACAACGGAACGGTGAGCGTTAGCGTGACCAGCGGTACCGCCACGGTCGACGTGGGCAAGATCGGCGTGCCCGGCATGACCGTGGGGCTGACTCCCAGTAGCCTGGTCAGTACCAACGGCCAGAGCGTAGCCAGCACTCCCGCCTATTCGTCAACCACCATCACCAGTTCGCCTCAGGTGGCGACTAGCCTCAAATTCGTCAATCTCCCCCAGTATCTCGACGCCAACACGGTCGTGTCATCCCCCCTCATCGCAGTCGTCGTCGAAGATCAGGCTGGCTATCCGATGCTCACCGGCAACGACACCATCAACGTGTCGGTCAGCGGTTCCGCCACCTTGGTGAACGCCTCCAATAATCAAAATCAACTGACCCTGGCCTACAACGGATTTGAGGTTCCGGCCGGGGTGCTCAACCCGTCGGCCGAATTTCAGGTCGCGTCTGTTCAAGGCAGCACGGGACAGATTACGCTTACCGCCAGCGCTACCAATCTGACCCCCGCAACCGGAACCATCCAGGCGGTCATCGCTGGGGTCCCCTCGCAGATGAGCACCTCTCTGACCACCAACACGTTTGCCGAGGGAAGTTCGGGCACGACCCTGCAGTTGCAGGCTGAAGACGCTCACGGGGTTCCGGTCGGCGACAGTTCCCCCTTAGTGGTGACAGTGACCGCGAGTGGCTCCACTAGTGCCGCCGACAACATCCTGGTCAACGGCACCCCGGGATCGGCCCAAGTGGGTCTCAGTCCGAGCACGGGTGCAGGCTCAGTGACGCTCACCGACACCAACAGCGGCGCCCACGCCGGCACCTACACGGTGACCGTGGCTCCCGCCAGCGGGTACAGTATCAGTTTCCCCTCCCAGTCGCTGACCTTCACCGAGACTGCGTCCAGCCTAGCCGGGGTAACCTTCGTCAGTCCGAGCAGCACGATACAGGTGCCGATCGGTAATCCTACCGCCCCCTATCGCCTGCAACTGATGGATCGTTTCGGCAACCCGGTTGCCGAGTCTGGCGTTCAGGTCCAGGTGTACGCCGTCGGCCACTCGACCGACAGTCAGAGTTTCGGCCAGGCCACGGTCAACGGTGCCAACACCTCGGCCAGCAGCCCGGTCACCGTGACCACCGACGCCAACGGCCAGGCGACCGTCACCTTGGCCGCCCAGCAGTATGCGTACGCCGATTGGCAACTGGTCGCCACCGTGCCCGTGCAAAGCGGGGTTGCTTCGGCGCTGCAAGGCCCGCCTTCGGCCGACATGCTGGTATCCTCGGAGGTTCCCGCCAGCGTCGGCGTAGCCCTGGAAGACATCACCGCCGGCGCGGACTTTCAGTCTGCGGGCTATGCCGTAGCCGGTGACAACGTCAACGCCACGTTGACCTTAGCCAACCAGTACGGTACGCCGCTCACTGGCATGCAGACGGTCACCTTGACGATTCCGCCCGGCTTGAGCGGATCCGAGCCCGCCAACGCGACCGACTCCAGCACGTGGACCCTCGGCGCCAGCAACACCGTTACGTTGACCCTGCCGCTCGCCAACAACGGTCAGGCAACCGTCCCGCTCAAGGCGTGGACCGAAGGACCCGCCAATCTCTCCGCATCGTTGTCGGGGCTGGTAAGCTCGGTGAGCGCCTCGGCCACCATGGTGGTGCAGCCAGGTCCCGCCACCGGCCTAGGCCTGTTTCAAAGCGGCAGCCCGCTGACCGGCGCTCATCCCCTGACGGTGACGGCCAATCAACCCGTCAGCTTGATGCTAGAGCCCACCGACGTCGCGGGCAATCCGGTGACTTCCAGCCTGTCCGAAGTCGTCACCTTCACCAATTTGTCGAGTGGGACCGTGCGACCTACCCCGTCGGGAGCGGGACTGTCGACGGTCACCATCCCCGCCGGCCAAGACGGCGTACCCCTCTATTACGTCAATGGCGCATCGGGTACCTACGTGCCGCAGGCCGTACTGGCCGCCCATAGCCTGACCGCATCACCCGCTACCTCTACGGTTACGTCTGGGGCCAGCCAGACCATCTCGGCAACGGTTACCGATGCCTCGGGTCAGCCCGTCGACGGTCAAACCGTAACCGCCTCGGTCCCGTACGGACAGGGAACGGTCACGCCTTCCTTGGTCACCAACGCCAGCGGCACGGCGACGTTCACCTACACCGCACCCTCCGGCTCGGGGTCGGCCACGGTAACCTTCAGCGTGCCTCAAACCGGACTCGCCCAGTCGGTCACGGTCCAATACTAGCCAGGACGCCTGTGGCGGCCGTTCCTCAGGCATTCTGCCCAAGATGGCCCCCGGGAGCAACCCCGGGGGCCATTTACCTGATTAATGAGACATGCGCCCCGCTAGCCCGCCATTCATGCCCTCAAGAGGTTGGCGGAATCTGGCCACAGATAAAATGTCGCACGATCGCCGCGAAGTGCTCAGGTTCTTCGATTCGCGGGAAATGCCCGCTCTCCGAAAAAATGGCCACTTCGCCTTGGACCACGTTTTCGAGAAAGGCCAGAACTTGCTCATCAGGGGTGACCAAATCATATTTGCCCTTGATGAGGAGCGTGGGTTGCGTAATGTGCGCCAGCAACGGCACGATCGACTCACTTACCTTCCCCTCTTGGAATAACCGATCCGAATGCACGCCGGATCGGCCCCATAGGGCGGAAGGTAGCTCTGAATCGGCCCAGAGGCGAGGGAAAAAGTCCTTGTTCGGCCCATGGATATGCATGGCTTCCCAGCGGTTCCCGCCGAATTCTGCTTGCAGTGCTTGGAATACCGCCATGAGTTCATCGGCGGTCATATCCCCGAAGGATGCGGTCCATGCTTTGACGGCATGCGCGGTGTTGCCGTCCTGAAGCCATTCCATTCCCATCGCGCGCAGATGGGATCGCAAAGATTGGGCGAGGTCGAACGAGGGGCACTCGAGCACCAGCGCCCGCACTGACTGCTGGTGGGTAGCGGCATAGCGGACTCCGAGGTGTCCACCAAAGGAATGGCCCAATACACTCCACCGCACGATGCCCAGCTGCCTTCGCAAGGCCTCACAATCGGCGATGAGATCCTCCATCCCAAATGCCTCGTCCTCATCAATCGGATCCGAGCGCAACACGCCACGCTGGTCAAACGTAACCACGTGAAAATATTCCGCTAGCCGAGGCATTTGGACGGCGACGAAATCATAACAACTCGCTCCCGGACCCCCATGCAAATAGACTAGTGCCGGCAGGTCTTTCGAACCAGCCGTTTCCACGTAGAGGTTTTTCCCCCGAACTTCCACCAGATGTCCCCCACCAAGGTCGACCATAACTCTCATTCCTCCCGCGTTGTCCGCGTCCGGCATTCCTCGCCAGTGGCGAGGGCCTCAGCGGTTGATCGCGCCAATGTATTACAATATTTTCCTTCCCAGGAGCTTATCCTGCCCGTTGGTCCGATTGCCCGGGCTCTGATACTTTCACCCAGGTCCGGTTCCCGATGGTCTTCGTGGGCAGCGGACCATCGAAGGCCTGGGAAGAATCTGACGCTCGGGTGGATGGATTGGGTCGACCAGTCCCTGATTTTCCCCCACAGCAAGCTCAAGACCAAAGGCATTGCAGAGCAGCATAGCCGCCACGGTCAGGGCGCGACCGTTAGCCAGCCGGGAATTGCGGGCATCGCGGCTCAGGATCTGGCCAATTGCCGAATCTGTTCGACCTCGCCGTCAGAGATGGCGCGCTCGAAGCGGCGAAATCCTGCCAGTCGAAACCCATGGCGGGCTCCCAGGCGATGGATCTCCCGAACCCGTTCCGGCAAGATGTGGGGGCCTAACGTATAGGGCTCCAATCTACCGTCAAGCGCCAAGATCATAGTCTCGGCCATGCAGGCCTCAACCATTTTCGGTGGAAAGCCGAAGTTGAGTCCCATGTCGGGAGATTCGCCGGGCACCATAATGACGCCGCCGTCGATCACCAGCACGTCGGGCCGCTGATCCTTGACTTGGCGCGAGAGGGTCCGCGGGCGGGCCACGTCACAAAATACCGAACCCGCCCGCAGATCGGCCGGGTTCACGATATCCTCTTGCTTGGCCGCCGAGACAGCGATCACGATGTCCGCCTGACGGACGGCCTCGGTCAGCGAGGTCTTCGCCTCGACGGCGCTCTGGCCCTGTTCCCGAAGTTGCGCCGCCAGTTCCTGAAGCGGTTGTGGCCGCCGGGCTACCAAGAGCAGCCGCCCGACCTGCCCGGCCAACTGCCAACACGCCGCCCTCCCTATCGCTCCGCTCGCCCCGATCACGGCAATGGTGGCGCTTTCAGCTGCGATGCCGAGCCGGCCGGCGGCAGCCATCGCGCCTTCGATGGCGGTGGCCGTGGTGTAGGAATTACCCGTGGTGACTGGGATCCTCAAGCGCTCGGCGAGCGTTACCCCACGGTCGCCGGCGATCTTGGTAAACGCGCCCAATCCTAAAATCTCGGCTCCGAGCGATTCGGCCAAGCGCCCTGCCTGTTCCAATTTTTGCAAAACAAAGGGGTACGGAGATTCCAACAAAAGCCGCGGGGTCAGCGGCAAACCGATAAGCCAGCCTTCCAATTCTTCCCCGGTTTGGCTCGAACGCACGCCGGTAACATGACCTGCCACCATGGGATGCACCCATTTAAACGCCGCTTCCACCAGCCCCGGGGGCAAATACCGGGTTATCGGGTATTTGCGGGCAAAGTCATCGAAGCGCAATGGATGCACGACAAAGGCGAAACGTCGCACTGAGGCTCACCATCCTGTGCACAAAACTGTGCACAGTATACCATAAATCCGATGGCAAATGTTGTCGGACTTAGATTGGGTGGGTAGGGACGATTTCCCAATGCGCCTGAATACCATTTGGGGTATGGCGACCACGTCCGACCGGGCGTCCCGCTCGGGTATCTGCCCGACTGTTAGAGGTAGTGCAGAGCGAGGGCATTTCTGTAAAGCATATAGAACGCTACCACCATCACGACCGCGGCGAAGAGATAGTTCAACGTCGCCCGCCGCCCACTGAGAAAGGTGGCCGAGCGCGCTCCCAAAACGCCGCCCAAGGCTCCGCCGAGGATAAACTCGACGAAAACCGGCCAATTGATGAGACCCGCTGCCGCGTAGCTCACGGCGGTGGTGAGGCCAAAGGTCCCCACCGCAAACAGTGACGAGCCGATGGCGTTGATAAAGGACATCTGGGTCGAGATAACCAGCGCGGGGACAATCAGAAATCCACCGCCGATGCCAAAAAACCCCGAAAGCCCACCGGCCAGGAGTCCCGCCGTCCCCGCCGGCAGCAATCCCTCGGTTTCCCCACCCTGCCTTGGGCTACGCCAAGACCGTTTTGCAGGCGCACCATTTCCCCGCCGCACCATCAGCAGGGCGATGACTATCATCAGCAGGGCGAATAAGAACAGCAAAGCCGAGCCATGCAGGCGGCGACCCATGATGGATCCAAAGGCGGCGCCGATCACGCCCGGCAACGCAAAGGCGATCGCCTGCCGCCAGCGCACGTGGCCATCCCGCCAATGCGGCAGCAGGTTGAAGTAGGCATTCACCGCCACCGCCAGCGCGCTGGTTCCGATTACAACATGGGCGTTTGACAGCCCCACCAAATAGAGCAGGAGGGGAACGGCCAGAATAGACCCCCCGCCGCCCAACAGGCCCAAGCTGAGCCCCACAATCGCACCCGATCCAATCGATAGCCATCCTTGAGTTGCCAACATTGTACCCACGCCTCCTCTTCCCTGATCCCCACCCAAGCTGCGGAGGCGGACCACGGTGGAACAGACCCTGCGGTCAGCACCGGTAGCCCGACCGTCTTGTTTCCGCAACCATTATACCCCATAGGGTATCTAGTTGCGTTCCGATCTCGGCTGGCGTGCTATGAGTTTTTGCACTGCATGGGGTATCAATGCAAACCGACAGCTTAATTGGGAGTATTGGGAGGCCCAGGCGGGATGTGGGGGATGCGAGCAGGGACGAATTCACAAATTCTGCAACGTGCGTCAGTCCTCGTCGGCAAGGTTGGTTGGAAAATAGGCGGCATCTCAGTGACCGTTGTTGTTTTCACAAGGCCACCGGCGTGTTCGGACATGCAACGTTACGAACCACGGATGGAGCCCGTCAAAGGCACGTCTGCTGCTCTGCTCTGAAAAACTCCTGCTCCCACCTACGACATCTGCGGACCCATGAGGCACAAGATATAGATGGTACTGGTAGGAAGGCTCAAAGGTCGCAACGGTGAACATTTACCACCTGTTGGACCGGCTATGGCGGCCGTACGCTCGTCCACCGCCCTCCCACAAGCTAGATGCCGTAATAACGCCGGCCCGGTCGAGACGGCGCAAGCATCTCGAATCTGCTCTACGTGCTCTCCGAAGAGGCGACAATCCGTGGTTGCGGAAGGGGTTCGGGTCAAACTGCTCCGCAGGCTCGAAGCGCTACAAAGATACCGACCTCGAAAGAATGAACGCTCCATCAGTATAACAGGATTTTTCATGCTCCGTGGTGCCGCCACGGCGGGATGGGGAACTGCTCGACACTACCTGCCAAGATCTCTTTCACTCGTTTGGTGGTGGGCACCGGTTACGCAGCATGATTAGGGAAGCGGAAACCCCCAACCGTTCTCAGCCAATGAAGATGGCCGTGATCACCTCGCCATTGAACATCAGGATTGCCTCGGGGGATGCGATCAACCTAAGCAGGCGGGCCGACTCTTCAGTCAAATCGGTAGGAGCTCAACCCGCCTTGGGCAATGGCTCGGTTGCCCATGTTTCAGTTAAACGTCCATAGCCTCTACTGGATGCCCCGCCAGACGCATCAAAAACGCCAAGGATTTGTTATGATCTTGTCACGATTCCATCTGCCCGCCGGGGTATAATCTTTCAGGTGCCACGGCGCACCTAAAGCTTGCGAAATTCCTCGACGTTGAGGATAAAGATGACCGCTCCCCCCACCGGCACCGTAACCGGCGAAGCGTAAATATCCGCGTGCAACGCCCCAAAATCCGGTTTATGCACGACTTCCCGTTCTTTACAGTGTCGGTCGATAATTTCCAACACCGAGTCTACCTTGGCCTCCTCTACGCCCATCCACAACATGACACTTCCACGTTGAAGAAATCCTCCCCGGGTTCTGAGGCTGGTGTGAGGAACCTTGTGGCGGCGAAGAGACCGAGTTACTTCGTTGGCATCCTGGTCCTGAACAATCGCTATCACCATTTTCATTTCATTTCCTCCCTGCCCCTACCAAGGTGAGTTTGCCATCCAGTTCATCCCCCGGGCCGAGCAACGGCCCGGGGGATGGTCCGCTTCGGAGATTCTCACCATCGTCGACCCGAACCCGGCGGCTTAGGTTCCCGAACCGACCGCCGAATAGCTGTTGGGTTGGGCCCCTGTCGATCTGCATCGCTCCAAATCCGCCATCTCGTCGATCCGGGGATCTCGGCCCGACACCGATTGGGAGCAAACTGCTCGGCTGTCACCTTGAGCATCTGCACTCCTTGGGTCGGGCGATTGACCTGACGGCTGCACAGATGACAAGCTTCTCCCTCTCCCTAATATTATACCGCGCACTCTGGTCACCTCTACACCCTCAACCCTGCCAGTGCGGATCCCTAAGCGTCTGCCGTTATATTCCATGCTCACCACCGGCCCCCCTAGGCACCGCCGGTCAATGCCCGTCATAAGGTGAGGATGCGCGACTTTCGCGAGCAGAAATCGGTGCAAGGGAGAAGAGACCATGTGCGGAATTGCCGGTTGGGTCCACTGGGAGCGCGATCTTTCGACGCAGGCGGCCACCATGGAGCAAATGGCCGATGCCATGAGTTGCCGGGGACCGGATGATCAAGGCATCTGGATGAGTCGGAACGCCGTCTTCTCCCATCGCCGCCTAATTGTGGTCGACCCTGCCGGCGGCCGTCAGCCGATGGTCCGCACCGAAGGATCCGAGCCCGTGGTTTTGGTCTACAATGGCGAACTCTACAACACGCAGGAATTGCGTGACCGACTTCGGGAACTCGGCCATCACTTTCACGGGCATTCCGACACCGAGGTGGTCTTAGCCTCATATATGCAGTGGGGAGTTGATGCCGTCCACCGTTTCAACGGGATCTTTGCCTGCGGAATTTGGGATCAGGCTCACCGGTCGCTCTGGCTGGTGAGGGATCGACTTGGGGTCAAGCCGCTCTTTTGGGCCATCCGGCGCAACAGCCTGATTTTTGCCTCGGATTTGCGCGCCATGCTGGCTCACCCCGATATCCCTCCCCGCCTGACCGCGGAAGGAATGGCGGAAATCTTCGGTCTCGGTCCTGCCCGGACACCGGGTCACGGCATTTTCCAAGACGTCCACGAGGTTCGTCCCGGCCATTGGCTGGAATATTCGCCGCAGGGCCTCCGCGACCGAGTTTATTGGAACTTGACCTCGCATCCCCATGCCGACGACCTGACCACCACACAGCACAACCTCCGGGATCTGTTGGAAGACACCGTCAGCCGGCAGCTGGTGGCCGACGTGCCAGTGGTCACACTGCTCTCCGGCGGCTTGGATTCCAGCATCGTCACCGCCTTGGCGGCCAATACCTTTGCCCGCGAAGGTCGGGGCGCACTGCACACCTATTCGGTGGAATTCGTCGACATGGCCAAGCACTTCAAGGCCAACGGATTTCAAACCAATCTCGACGCTCCTTGGGTCAACATTGTGTCCCAACACCTGAGTACGCGCCATCATCGCGTCCTGCTCGACACCCCGGATTTGGTGCGCGACTTAATCCCCGCCCTCTTGGCCCGCAATTACCCCGGCATGGCCGACGTCGACAGTTCCTTGCTGACCTTTTGTCGGGAAATCAAAGGCGAGGCCACGGTGGCTCTTTCGGGAGAAGCCGCCGACGAGATATTTGGCGGATATCCGTGGTTTCATATGCCCGGTGCACTCACCGCCACTACCTTCCCTTGGGCCCGAACCTTGAACCAGCGGTTAGCGGTATGGTCACCGGCACTGCTCTCGTTGACTCGGCTGAACGAATACGTGGCCGACCGCTATCAACAGGCCCTCAGCGAGGTGCCGCGCCTGCCCGGCGAATCGGCCGACGAGGCCCGCTTGCGAGAGATCGCCTATCTAAGCATCACCCGCTTCATGCCCACCCTACTCGATCGCAAGGACCGCATGAGTATGGAGGTCGGGCTGGAGGTGCGCGTTCCGTACTGCGATCACCGCCTGGTGGAGTACGTCTGGAATATCCCCTGGGCGATGAAACGGTTTCGAGATCAGCCCAAGGGGATCTTGCGGGCCGCGGTGTCGGACCTGTTGCCCGCGGGCGTGGTTTGGCGCCAGAAAAGTCCCTACCCTTCCACCGTTAACCCCTCCTACCGGGAAGCGATGCGAAGGTGGCTGGAAAAGGTCTTGGCCGACCCCGAGTCCCCGCTGCATCCTTGGCTGAACCACGCCTACCTGGCAGACCTGTTGAGGGGCGGTAGCGAAGTGGCGGACATTCCTTGGTTCGGACAACTCATGGGCACCCCGCACCTGTTTGCCTTCCTGATTCAACTAGACACCTGGTTCCGCGAATTTAGGGTGGAAATCGTCGACTAACAATCGTTCCAGCGTTGTTCCCCCTGTCACCCAGCTCAGGCGGGACCATTTTATATACTTTCACGGTGGTCGCGCTAACGCCAGGAGCGGAGCACCACGGGCGAGCGAAAGGTAACGTGCTTTATTCCCACGCCGTATTGATAGACCATGGTTCCACCCAGGGAGGCGGTGGTGGTAATCATAGCCACACTAGCCACCAGCAACACCGTGGCCAGCCAGGACGCCTTGCCCCGCCGGCTGCCGGCGAACGACCAGCCCTCGCTATGGCGACTGTAGCCCCGGCGGGGATAGCGGGCGTAAAGACGTGCCGCCAAGGTCAACATGACCAACCCCCCGGTGATTACGGCATCGCGCTGGTGGGCATACAACATGACCTTAGTCGTCGGTGTCCAGCGCACAAATTGCTCGGAAACCACCCCGGCGGCAGCCGTACACACCCCTGCCACCAACCCCAACGCCAGCAGCCAAAAGCTGGCGCGATCAAAGAAATGGTCGGTCGAATGGATGGCCCGCGACAGCAGATCCGCCAGCAGGGCCAGATAAAGCAGCACAATCGGAAAATGCACAAGCATGGGATGGATGGTAGGAGGAAAGATGCGCTCTCCTAGGTGAATCCAACCTTGCAGCAGCGCGACATAAATCCCCCGAATCAAACCCATCGTATTCCTCCCCCGAGTGTTCTGGTCAACCGCCTCTTCCACCCATCCGAGGGGCGCCCCGCCTGGTTGGAAGCAGAGCGGTCATACATCCCTGGTCGTACTATCGAAAGAGCACGACCCCAGGAGTAGTTCACCAAAGTCCCTTAAGAAACGGCTAAGAATAGGGGGGCTCACGACACTGCGGTTCCGTCCACTCCCCAGTGTTCCAACCGTTTATGCCCGTAATAGTCTAGCCAGGTCTGAAATGCCCGGCCACAAATCCGGCAGGTTCGGAATCGGCGCTGAGCAAAGACTGATTGGGCAAACTCTTCATCGTCTGGGTTGGTCAGCGCGCCGTTGACCCCGATCCGCAATAAGGCGCGGCCACGCCGATACACGTCGTCGCTATATCCGTTGGCGTCGGTGACCCTGAGTTCGATGAACCGCTCCCGCTTGTCGTGCACGGCGAACACCGCGTGAAACGGAGATCGGGTCTGCCGCGACCAATCGACTTCCAAGTGGGTTTGCACCATCTCCGCCAAACTCGGCGAATATTCCGTGGATTCCACAATTTGATTGACGAAATTCCGCAGAGAATAGGTGAACAATTGACTTGCCATCATCCTGCTCGGCGGACCGCTCCAACCCGGCCGCCTCCCTCCTCTCGGCACGTTCAAACGCTCCCAGCGATGATGTACCAATGACCTTCCCGCACTCTATGGCTGGTAACATTGGAGTGTACCACGCTACGTCCTGAGGCGAAAGCGGCAATTACCGGAAACGGCTACCCTGGCGTCCCGTTCTTCCGTGCCCCGGTTTTGGGCCGAGGAATCAGCTAGAGGTCGTCGCCCATGGGGGTAGGGGTTACCCATCGATGCCAACGCACATCGTCGGTAACATTGTCTTCGTTCAACATTAAAAGCTGGTCCACGGTGACGGGAAACCGGGCCCAGCGCGGACCGAAAAAAGACGCCAAGCCCTCAAGCCAGGGCAGCGGCAAATGGTGTTTGGCGACCGGCCCCAGATGGCGAACGGTTGCCACCCGGTCAATAAGCTGGTCGAAGGTGAAGCGTTGCGGGCCGCCCATTTCCAAGGTGAGCCCGGCGCTGGCCGAGGGGTCATCCAACGCCGCTCGGATCATCGCGGCCACATCGCCGCGAAATACCGGGGCAAACGCGGTGTCCCCACGTCCGGGAATCATGGCTCCCAAGGGAGTGCGGGCAATCTGATAGAGGGTCTGAAAAAAGGGAGCCCCCCCGCCAAACAGCAGAGAAGGGCGCAAGATGGTCGCCTGCACGTAATCTTGCTCGCCAATCGCCTGCTCCGCCTGCCACTTGGTCCGGTGGTACAAGGAGGCTGCGTGGGGTCGGCTGCCCAGCGCCGACACGAAGATTAGCCGCGGCACGTGATGGGTCCGCATGGCCGCTAATCCGCGGCGTGTCAACTCCACAT
The DNA here is from genome assembly GCA_021846365.1 of Bacillota bacterium. Classification (GTDB taxonomy): domain Bacteria; phylum Bacillota; class Sulfobacillia; order Sulfobacillales; family Sulfobacillaceae; genus JAJZXC01. Next base: position 31,360 of record JAJZXC010000001.1, read on the forward strand.
GCACCCGCTCGAATGTTACCCCTGCCTGAGGAACTTCACGGATGATGCCAATCAAATGAACCACCGCCTCGACGGCGCGGAACGCATCTTCCCACGCCTCGGACCCCGCATCCTCTAAGAAGGTAATATAACGGACGCCGACCGCGGGCTGGTCGGGAGTTGACCGCCGGACCAAGGCGACAACCTCATGCCCTCCCCGCGCGAGTTCCTGCACGACAGCTCGGCCCAGATATCCGCTGGCTCCGGTCACTAGCACACGCATGGCGAAGCCTCCTCAGCCGGTTGACATCGGCCAGTTTCCGTGGGGAGGGGCAGGCAAACGGCCCTCCAGCTACATTTGACTCTCCTCACCAACTTCCGCCCATCGTCCAGCCAATGATCTCGCCGAACACTTCACTTCCTCTACCCACATGGTACGCATTGCAAAGGTCGTAGTCAACGACCGGCCCGGCGGCCACCTACTCCGCCTAAAGCTTGCCCAGGGCACGCTTTTGCACATAGACCAGCATGCCTTGACTGTTGAGATCAATATCGAGGGCGAGTGGTGATAGGTCAACCGCCGGGTGTCCAAGCCGTTCGAGGTCGCCTCGAATGTAATCGACCAGACGTTCTTTCACTAGGCTGAGAGGGGAGGTTGGCGTCAGGTCGGCAATAATGGACCGCAAGCCTTCGATCCCCCGGTGTGTAAAACTAAATGCCTCGGCCGCGGGGGTGGTGGGGCCAAAGTGGGTATGGTAGACGGTGCGGGGCTTTAGCGCCTGGAGGCGGTCCAAGGTCCTCTCTACCACGTCCGGGTCGAAGTCCGACGGCGACGTGGTCGGCAGCCCGTAGACGAAGTCCCAACCGGTGAAGCGCGGAACAAAGCGCTCGCCTACCGTGTCCCCGCTAAACAGCCCCCCTCCCCTCGATTCCAGGATGCAGCAATGGTGCTTAGCGTGTCCCGGGGTATCAAGAAAGGTCAACCTGCGCGACCCCGTGGACACCGTACTGCCGTCCTCTTGGCTACGCACTCGTTTCACGGCCACGGGCCGAATCGGACCAAACAACGCGTCGATCCGCGCTCCGTAGACGGCCTCAGCTCCTGCCCGCAGACGCGCCGGATTCACCAGGTGGCGCACCGCCCGCGGATGGCAATGCAACACGGCCTGCGGGGCGGCTTCCATCACGCTGCCGGCTCCTCCGGCGTGGTCTAGGTGCACATGGGTAATCACCACATGGGCGATATCCTCCAAGGTCATACCCAGGTCGGCCAGCCCCTGCACAATGTGGGGCAAGCTCCGGCTCGACCCGACGTCAACCAACGTCGGCTCATCATCGAGCAGAAGGTAGGTTCCAGCGCGTCCCGGTCGCCCCTCCTCCCACAAATCCAGGCAATGAATGCCGTCCGCCAGTTCCGTCATCCTGACTCCATCCCTCCTTGTCCACCAAGTGGGCGCCATCTGCCCCGAGCGGTCGATGCCTCAGCGTGCATCGTCGCTGTGGTTCCATCCCGTACGCCGCTCCCATCCGGGCTCAAACAGCGGGATGAAGTTGGCCGGATGATAGGGATGGCGCGAGAGTTCGGGAATAACCAGGTCTACTCCCAGACCCGGCGCGCTCGGCGGCCGCAGATAGCCGTCTTGCTGCGTCATCCACGCGGTGACCAAATTCCGCTCCCAGTCGGCATTGAACTCGTCAAACAACTCATGGAGGTAAAAATTCGGCGAGGCCAAGTTAAGGTGCGCCGCCACCAAGGAACACACCGGGCCCTGAGCACTGTGCGGCGCCGTCACCGCATGATGGGCGTGGGCCAGCCCCACCACGTCCAGCGATGCGGTGAGCCCGAGGAATTGCGGTTCCAGCTGGATGATATGAACCGCATCGTGCTGCAATAGCTCGGCAAACTGCTCGCGACAATAGTAATCTTCACCACAGGCGATAGGGACCGGAGAACGGCGGGCCACCTCGACCATCGCCCCCACCCGGTGGGGCGGCACGGGCGTTTCGAACCAGGACGGCTGGTAGGGCGCCATGGCCTCGGCGAATTGGAGCGCGGTATGCACCGTAAACCGGTTATGGCCCTCGATGAGCATATCTACGTCCGGTCCCACCGCTTCCCTGACCGCCCCGATGATATCCACGGCCAGGCGAAAATCCCTGCGTTCAACCGTGCGCCACGCACCGCCGAAAGGATCGAATTTGAGTGCGGTGTAGCCCTTGTCCACGGTGGCCTGGGCCTGACGCGCAAATGCCTCCGGGCTGCGGCCGGCGTCGGCTCGATACCACCCGTTGGCGTACACCCTGAGTCGCTCCCGCACTTGGCCGCCCAACAGTTGATACAGGGGGACGCCGAGCGCCTTGCCCTTGATGTCCCATAAGGCGGTCTCGATGGCGCTCAGCGCCGCCCCTTGAATTTGACCCCCGTCAGAATAGACATCGCGGGCCAAGACCAAGCTCAAACGCTGGGTGTCAAAGGGATCAGCGCCTTTCACCAAGGGGAAGAGTTCATGAATGGCGGCCTCCACGGTCTTGGCAAATCCGTTGAGGGTACCTTCCCCAATTCCGTAACTGGCTTCATTCGTGAACACTCGACAAAACACCCAGTTTTTCCATGGGTTTCCGACGATGTAGGTTTCGACCCGTTCAATCTTCATGGCTCAGTGCCTCCCCCGTTCGCGGTTTGAGTTGTGGCAGAAACTCCCGCAAGAAACGATCAATGACCTGCTCATCGCGGGCGTCAAGTGTCCAGCGCGCCCCGCGGCAATATGCCGAGCGGATGATTCCACGCCGTCGTAAGATCTCTTTTTCCACGGCAATGATGTACTCGGGATGCTGCATCCACAGGGCCAGATAGGGCAGCAGACGGGCGTAGAGCCGTCGGGCCGCCTCTTCTTCGCCCTCCGCGTAGTGCATCCAAATGGCTCTATATACCTCTACGAACCCAGACCCGGGCTGGATGGCCGAGGCTCCACGGGCGAGTGCATCGAGCATGTTGACTCCGGCGTAGCCGACCAGGGTTTGCAGTCGGGGCGCCACCTGGGCCAACCGAGCGATGAAGCTTCCGGGTGGTTGAACCTCAACTTTCACCCCGGCCAGCATCGGATGGGCGGCAGCCAACTCCAAAAAGAACTCCGGTTCGAGCTCCACTCCCGATTCGCGGGGGGCGTACTGGACTATCAGGGGCACGCTGGCCGCCTCTGCCAGGCGCGCCAAGTGCTCTTTGATTGCCGCGCGACTGGGCTTTAGGAAATGCGGCGGGAAAACGTTGACGGCGTCAGCCCCTTGGGATTGGACCCGACGCAGCCAGGGCAGGGCAACCTCCCAGGTTTGGTCGGTCAACGAAACCATCTTCAGCATCGGGGTCGTCATCGGATACTCGAGAAAAATGCGCAGCGCTTTTTCGCGTTCTTGATCGGTCAACTTGTGAAACTCGCTGGCAATCCCGAACAGCAGGAGGCCGTCGGCCCCGCTTCGGCCCAGATGGGCCAACAGGGAACGAAAACCGGCTTCGTCGAAGTCTCCCTGGGGATAAAAGGGTGTGGCCACCACCGGGAAAATCCCCTTGAAGTTTGTCAGCGGCGTCACTGAAGGCTGCCGCCTTCATCGGCTGGCCGAGCCTCCAAATGCCAGACCGCCACCTCAAAGTCGGAGCGATAGCTTCGGGAGAGTCCGAGCCCCATCAAGGCGTCCCCGCCCGCAACGTTGAGCACCCGCCACTGGCCGTCGTCCGACCACCGGGCGACGCGGTAGTCGCGGCGACAATCCAGCCCGCGCAACAATAGCCAGTGCGCGGGACCGGCGGCCTCGGCCAGCCGATTCACCCAGATCACCAAGGCTTCGGCGCGGTCCGGGCCGACAAACATCCAAGCCGCGGCGTTCTCCCCATGCGGATCGAGCAAGCGGTACAGGTCACCGAACTGCACCAACGGTCGGAACCGCTTGTACTCCCCAATTTGGCGCCGCACCTGGTCCTGTTCTGCCAGGCTCAGCCGGGTGACGTCCAGTTCATACCCGAAGCTGGCCGACATTGCCACCCAGCCGCGGGTGCCCATGGGTGTCCGCCGTCCCACCTGGTGGTTGGGCACCGCCGATACGTGTGCGGTCATCGCCGCCGCGGGATAGACAAGACTGGTGCCGTATTGTATTTTGAGTCGTTCTATGGCATCCGAATCGTCGCTGGCCCACGTTTGCGGCATGTAATAGAGCATCCCCGGATCAAAACGGCCGCCGCCCCCCGAACACCCTTCAAACAATACGTGAGGAAATTTCGTGGTAAGAGTTTCGAGCACCCGATACAAGCCCAACATGTAGCGGTGCGAAGTCTCGCCTTGGCGGTCGGCCGGCAACCCGGCCGACCCTACTTCGGTCATATGCCGATTCATGTCCCACTTGATATAATCCACTAGGCCGGTGGCCAGAATTTCGCTCATCCAGTCGATAATCCAGTCGCCCACCTCATCGCGTGACAAATCCAGCACCAGTTGGTGGCGCCCTTCCGACCGCGTGCGGTCGGGCACGGCCAGACACCAGTCGGGGTGCTGCCGGTAGAGGGCACTTTCCACCGACACCATTTCCGGTTCCACCCAAAGGCCGAATCCCAACCCCAGCTCATGGACCCCCTCGGCCAGTCCGCTCAGGCCATGGGGAAGTTTGTCCCGATTCACCGTCCAGTCGCCGAGTGCTCGCCGATCATCGTGACGATCGCCAAACCACCCATCGTCGAGGACCAGCATTTCCACCCCCAGGTCGGCGGCGGTGCGGGCCAATTCCAACAGCTTGGCCTCATCAAAGGCAAAATAGGTAGCCTCCCAGTTATTGAGCACAATGGGTCGCTCTCTGGTCTTCCAGTTGGTTTGCCCCAAATGCCCACGATACAGGCGGTGAAAGGTTGCGGACATCTGGCCTAAGCCCCGGTCGGAAAAAACCAACACCGCTTCCGGAGTGGTAAAGCTCTCCCCGGGCAGGAGTTGCCACTGAAATTGAAACGGGTTAATTCCCATCGCCATGCGCGTGGTGCTGAATTGATCAACCTCCGCGCCGGCGAAAAAGTTCCCGCTATAGATCAGATTCATCGCGTACACCGAGCCCTGAGTTTCGGTCGCAGCGGGCTCAACCAGGGCCAAGAACGGATTGGCCTGGTGGCTGGAGGTGCCGCGTCGGCTGGAAATGGCTTGCAGCCCGGCGCCCAAAGGCGTCCGCTGGAGATGGCGTTCACGCCCCCAGGCGCCCATCAGGCGAACCCACTGCCAGTCCGCCGAGGGAAAGTCAACACTTACCGACAGTGCCCGCTCCAAGCTGATCGGATCGCCGCCCCGGTTGAGCAAGCGAGCCGAACGGATCACGGCACTGAGGTCGGTAAACGCCGTGTAAAAGAGTTCCACCTCCAGCTGAGTTACCGTATCCACCAAGGTGATAATCAAGGTCTCGGCGTCTTGATCGGACCCGACCATCAATTGGGGGAGGCCAGTCTCAAGATGGGGCTTGCCCTTAACAAGTCGATAACGGGCAAAGTGGAGGTCGGTGACCGCACTGCCGTTGATTTGGCGTGCTTGATAGGCAGGCAGGCGATAATCTCCCCGTCCCCAGGTCGGATATTCTTGCGGCACAACATCGAGCGAAAAGTCCTCGCGACCCGCGATCACGTTGGGCGAAAACGCTCGCGGCCTTAGCAAGGTCCGCCGATCCAGCCCCGGCCGTGCCCGCAGTCGGGGCCCCCAATACCAATGCGCCAAATATCCCTCGGCTAACGCCTCAATCCGATAGCTGCTGCCGCCAGCGTCGAGTTGAAATTGGCGCCCGCTGGCGTCCACCCAAATTCCCATGCTCTTGGTCCCCCTCTTGGTCGCTGCTGCCTCGGGCCTATCATCCGCCCGCCAATGTCTATCCCATATTAACCAACCAGGCGCCGCCGATCGAGGGGCAATCGTTGGGGCCAACCGACTTACCACCCCGGTTCCGGATGTGCTTCAGCTGAGGTTTCCAGTTGAATCGTGGTATGGTCAAATCCGAACCCGGCCAGGCAGTCGTGCAGATCGCAGAGCACCGTTTGAGCCGACGGCGGCAAAGCGGCGAGCTCGATATGGCACGCCAGCGCCCACTGCTGGCTGCCTACGGCCCACACGTGCAAGTCATGGACTCGGGCCACCCCCGGCACGGCCTGCATCTTGGCCGCAATATCCGCCAGAGGCACCTTGGCGGGGGTGGCTTCGAGCAAAATTCGGAAGGTGTCTCGAATGATCGACCACGGCCCCCAGATCATCAGAAGAACAATCGCCAAGGTAACCACCGCATTAATCGGCCGCCAGCCGGTAGCGGCGAGAATGCTGGCCCCGACCAAAACCCCCAGCGAACCAGCGGCATCCGTCATCAGATGCCACCACGTACTGCGCCGATTAAGATCCTCAGATTCTCGAAAATTCCAAGCCAACACGCCATTGACCACCAGGGCCACGCCCGCTGCGAGCGCCATGATCTCGGCATTCGCCGCCGTCGGGTGGGACCACTGACGCACCGCCGCCCAGCCAAGTGCTCCCGCCAAGGCCCACAAGACCAGGGCGTTGAGCAGCCCGACTAAGATTTCGACCCGACCCCAGCCAAAGGTGAGTACATCCGTCGGGGGGCGATTCCGCTGACGGTCGGCATACCAAGCCAAACCCAAGGCGCCCACGTCACCCAGGGAATGCGCCGCGTCGGCGCCTAAGGCTAGGCTGTGGCCGGCCCAGGCGCCAAGCACCTTGAGCAGGACCAGGCTCGCCGTCGCGATGAGGGCGGTAGCAAACCGGACGACATCCCTGGGTTCGCGCCCACCACTCATCGAGGTCGTCCCCCGAACCCGCCAGCCGCCAAAGGATCCAGCACCGCCCAGAGAGACCGTATAGGCCCCTCCTTCCATCCCCCAGCGGACGTCAGGAATATCGCCACACGCTTTATGTTCAGAGCGCGGAGCCGCGCCAAGACGCATGTCCTCTGGCACCGGATTGACCCGGCCGGGACGCGCCAAAGCAACCCGGCCGCGGGATACAATCTTGGGCGCATGGAAAGTCACTCCTCCGATTGCTTTTTCGAAGTTTAGTATATGAGTCCATGCCCATATTGTCACAAGACTCGTTCCCAATGGACGAGGCGGGCAAGACGACGGGGGGGGTGGCAGGCAAGAAAGTGTGCGCTAGACTTGTCTGCAACATCTGCCGATGGGGCGCGTCTCCGCCTAGCCAGCTGACGCCATCGAGAGAGACCGGCACACCTCTCCCCCGCTTGACCAGTTGAGGCGCGCGGCTGGGTGAGCCCCGTCCCAGCCGCCAGGAATCGATCAGGCTGGACTGGGGTCAATGGTCGGCAGCGTAGTCACGGGCCACCGTCCATCCGATCCGCAAGCCTAATTGGTCGGAAATTGAAGCCATTAGACGGGGGTTTTAACAGTTTCTCAATAGGTTGTCTATGATTAGCCATAATTGTATAATTTAGGCATGAGCTCAAAACTTGTGGGGATTCGTGAAGCCGCCGAGTTTTTGGGGGTTACCCCGTCCACATTGCGGCGATGGGAACGCGAAGGCAAACTGTTGCCCGATGAATGGACCACCGGGGGCTATCGTCGCTATGATCTGGCGCGATTGCGGCCGGAGACGTTTCATCGCGCCGACTCGGGTCGCAGGACCGTCGCGTATGCGCGGGTGTCGAGTCATGATCAGAAAGACGATCTGGAACGG
>JAJZXC010000132.1 GCA_021846365.1 Bacillota bacterium
GAGATGGGGGGAATAGGGGGGCAGAAACAGCAACCGAATGCCGAGCCGGGTGGCCTCCTCGAAGACAAGGTCATTGCGCTGACAGCTGGCGTCGTCCAACACGATGGTGATGGGAAGGTCGAAATTTCTGCTTGAGTTGCCGAAGCAAAGCACAGATTGGGCATTATGTACCCGCTGTTGGTAGAGGTGACCACTTCCTTGGTAATGGCGTGCACTGCGCCCAACACATTAAATCGCTTGCTGCCGGAAGGGGTCGGCACAAAGATGCGTGTCAGGCACCAGCGGCAATCCAAGCAGGCCCCCCACACAAAATGGGCGGCGTCTAATGTGGAGCCCCGCTTCGGCTCGCTGCAGGAGGGGTTTCAGTCGGTCAGAAAGGTTTCCTGGGCGACGGGGTCTGCTTTGGCCGGAATCGGGGCGACTTTGCGATACTTCAGGCCGAGACCCTTGAGCAAGACGCGGACTTGGCCGGGGATACGCCGCACCCCGGTCAAGACTCCAATTGGCCGCGGGGGCTGTGGATTGGGTTCGAACTTCTCGCGGATGCTCGATTCAACGCACTCACGCGTCCTCGACCTCAAAGCGGAGGATGGCATCGAGGCCGCCCTCGGCATACGCTTTCAAATACGATCGCACCGTGGTTTCGGTCACGCCCAACAGGCGCGCGATCTGCGGCCGGGAAAAATCGAGAGCGCACATCAAGACGGCGTCGACTTTCTCGCGGACGCGGGGATGGGGGTGGTGCATTCGCAGCTCGCGCAATTGTTGGATGGTGTCTTGGGAAAGTTGTACCCTACACATAATCAAAGACTTCTCGTAGGTTCAAATATGGCGGCGAATCCAGCGCCTTCCATATAAACCGTAGCAAGGGAATTTCCGACAGTCTACCAAGAACATAGTTTCGTTGCTTACTCTCGAACGAGGTTAAATATTGCCTTATTGCTAATTCACGAATTACACAGTATAGTACGCAAACACCGAGTTTGAACCGGGAGCAGGATATAATCGTGTGTGGCACGTCGGTCCAGCTGGATCTGAGCGCCAAATTGTCATTTGGCCCAGCGATGATGGCCCGGCGGCGGGGGACGATAGCAAATGGCAACCTTGACCAAACGCAAAGTACACGGCCATACGTATTATTATCTGGTGGAGTCAAAACGCATTAATGGGAAACCTTGCTTAGTCTTGCAGAAATATTTGGGCCGGGCGGAAGACGTCGTGGCCCGCTTGGAAGGCCAGTTCGGGGAGCCTCAAAACGTGGTCGTCAGCGAATATGGTGGCAGTCAGGCCTTGTTGCAGATAGCGCGACGCCTCGGCTTGGTGGAACACATTGACGCGGTGGTGCCCAAACGCGATCAAGGGCTATCGGTTGGCACCTACGTCCTGCTGGCCGTGCTCAACCGGGTGCTGGCCCCCGCTAGCCAGGCCAAGTTGATCGACTGGTATCGCCATACAGCGCTCTATCATGATTTCTCGGTTTTCGATGCGGACCTCACCAGCCGACGGTTTTGGGACCGCATGGGCGACTTGTCGGCCGAGCGCATTCGTGCCCTGGAAACCGCCCTGACCCGTCATATGGTGGAAGAATTCGGGCTCGACTTGTCGACCGTGGTATATCATACCATCCAGGTTTGCCCCGGGCTCGACCCCGCCCCTGCCGCCCAGTCGGCTCGAGCCGACGGTCAGCCGCAATCCCGGCGAGACGACCAGGAGATCGGCTTGGCCTGGCTGGCGACGACCGATTTTGCCGTCCCGCTCCTTCACTCGGTCTATCAGAACAACCACGATGACCACGGGCAATTTGCAAGTATCTGGCAAGACCTGACGGCCCGCCGCCAGGCTTTGCGTCAGGACTGTGCGCGAGGCCAGGAAAACCATGCTAGGGCCAACCCAGCCGCCCTGGAGGAGGCGGAAGTGGGGGATGCCGGCGGCCTTAATTTTGTAGCCGCCTGGCCGGCCGATGAACTGCCGGATGTGTTGGAGACGCCGGGGCAAGACTTTGTGCCGGTGGCGGAACTGGGTGACCTGAGAGCCTATCGGACGGTGCGCGAAGTCTTGGGGGTAGAGCGGACCGTCGTGGTCACCTACAGCGAGGCGCTCTATTGGGAGCAATGCCAGAGCCAACTGAGGCGGCTTGGCCAGGCGCAAAAACGCCTGCAAGCGCTTGAGCAGAGTGTGCGCAAGGCGGGGCGGCGACCGACGGTGGCCGCGCTGAAGCGACGGGCGAGCCAAATCGTGGCCCGAGCCGGACCTCAGCTTGGGCAGTGGCTCATCGCCCGCGTGGAGGGCGACCAGGCGAACCCGACCTTGACCTATACCATCGACCACCAGGCGTTTCATCATTTTGGGGCGCAACGTTGGGGGAAAACCATTCTCTTGACGGATCACGACGACTGGTCAACGGCGGAGATTGTTGCTGCCCATAAAGAGAGTGGGCAGGTGGGATCGATGTTTGGTGATTTTCAACACCCGCTGTGGATCCAGGGATCGCCGCCCTTTCGGTGGACGGATGAGGCGATTCGGGTACACAGCCTGATCGGTATCTTGGCGGTTACCCTGGCGCAGCTTTTGCACCGGGAATGTGCCCGAGCGGGCGTCGACCTCAGCCTGCCCGCCCTGCTGGAGGAGTTGACGACGATCCGGGAGGTGGCCTGGGTGGTGTCATCGCGCCAGCGCAGGACACCTTGGGTTACCCTCACTGACCGCTCCCTCCGGCAACAACAACTGATGGACCACTTGTCAATTCCGATGCCCGCCGCCGAATAGTCCGTCTGCACCGTCAAGTCTCCCAAACCTCTGCCGGCGCCAGGGGTTTGTGACCTCAACCAACCGCGGGCAAGACAAAAAACGCGAATCAGACGGACCCTAAGGCATCGATCGCCTGGTGCGGCCAGAGACTCTTAGCCCCCTCCCCCTTTAGCGCAGGGAAGCAGCGCGGATTGGGTCCGAATGTCGCCATCCTCGGCACCCATAGTAAGCGCACCTGACCATGCCATCATTCCACCCTGCAGATGGCACACACGATTAAATCCCTGCTGCCGCCAAATCTTGAGCGCAGCCCGGCTGCGGCTACCGCTGCGGCAGACCAGCACCACCTGGTCGTCTGCGGTAATGCCCGGTAGGGCCTTCAATTCTTCGCCGGGCGCCCAACGTGCGTTCGGAATATGCCCCGCGGCGAACTCTTCCGCCGTGCGCACGTCAACCACGACCGCGCGCCCCGTCGCTATCCACTGCCGGAGCTCGTCTGGCGTCACGCTGGTGCTGTCGGGAACCTGTTGAGCCGATTCCCGGGCGATTTCCCTTAACGTTCCGTTGTCGCATTCGGCCTCACCCACGGCCAGCACAAAGGGGCTAGATTCACCCCAGTCGTAGACTAGACCAGGATCTTCGGCGGCGCCATCGAGCAAAAGCCCACTGAAAAAAGCCTCACAGACGGTGAGCACGCGATTTGCCGTCAACCACCTTCACCTCCTTTCACAGCACGGTTTGCCGGCGCCAAGATCCCCCGCCGGATTGCCCAGGCGGCCAACGACTCATCGGCCCCGGCGGTTTGGCGATATTCACCCAGCAGCCGCAAGAGAGCCTCCGGTACCCGCTTGGCGGGAATGCGCACGGTGGGCGCGGCGGTCATCGGCTTCAGGCCATCCTCCTGACCGCCCAAGAACAGCGTGTAGACCGGGATCATCCGGTTCCCCAAACGGGCCCCGCCTCCAATCAAGCCCACTGCGGCAAAACGCGCGTGGGAACACGAGTGGGGGCAGCCGGCCACGCGAATGGTGAGTTCGGCCAGAGGTGACGACGGGTGAGCGCGTGCGTCATCCCGAAGGGCGGTGGCCAGCCGCTGGGCTAGCGCTCCGGAACGGGTAATGGCCAGATTGCAATATGGGGCTCCGGGGCAACTTACGACCCGAGGGCAGGAGATCACCTGCTCTGGACGCTCGGTCGCGATCTGGGCGAACAGCTGGGGCAGGCGAGCTTGGTCGACGCCGTGCAGGACGATTTCCTGGCGGGTGGTGATCGATACCAGGCCGTTGCCCCAGCTACGGGCCCAATCGGCCATTGCCGTGGCCGCCGCCGGGGGGACGGCGCCTCCCGGCCAGGCCAGGGTCACCGCCCATCGTCCATCCCGCTCGGGCTGGCAGCGGTGCTGCAGCCAGGCCTGGTCAACCCCGGGAATGTTGGCGGGGACGTTAGCCGCAATGGCACCGGGCGCGGGCGCTGGCTCTTCCCCGACCCAGTCCACCGGAGGCCCACCGGCCTCGAGGTATTCCTTCTCTACGACATCGCGGAACTCGCCCATTCCCATTTCTCCGACCAACCATTTGAGTCGGGCTCGATGGCGGTTTTGGCGATTGCCCAGGCGGTCAAAGGTTCTCAGCACCGCCCGCAGCAAGCTTGGCATCGCCGACGCCGGCACAAAATCGGCCAGCAATTCGCCTACCCTAGGCGCCGCTCCAATGCCGCCTCCGGCGTACACCGAAAACCCGGCGGCGCCGTTTCGGCTTCGTGCCAGGCAGCCGATGTCTTGCAGGCGGACGCCAGCGCAGTCGCCTCCGCATCCCGAGACGCCCACCTTGACCTTGCGCGGCAAATGCTCAAGGGTCGGGTCGGCCGAGAACTCGCGCACCATCTCGCGAACGGCCGGCACCGGGTCGAACGCTTGCCACCGACATGTCCCCAGCAGAGGGCAGCCCGTTACATTGCGAATCGAATTTCCCCCCGCCTCCCAGCCCGGGAGGCCCACGGAGGCCATTTCATCCAATATGGCGGGGGTGTCCTCCTGGCTCAGGTCATGAAACTCCACCGCCTGTCGCGTCGTCAAGTGCAGTTGGGGTGACGCCCATCTGGTTGCGGCCGCCAACGCACGCAGTTGGGAGACGGTCAACAAGCCGTACGGCGCCTTGATTCGCACCATATAGCGGGTGCTCGGGGCACGTTGCAAATGCACCCCGGCTTGAATTCGCACCGTTCGAAAATTGGCCCCGTCAAGGGTGCCCTCCTCGTATTGGGTGAGCGCCGCCCGGTAGAGGGCCACGCTGCGCAAAACCAGGGGATCGTTTGCGCCAAAAGCCACGCGCGTCCCGTCAACTGGACTATCCATGCTCTCGCGGAGTGCTGGCCTGGACGCCAAGCCCCCGCTCCCCCCTTTAGATGTGGCGCCTGGACGCCACGTGCGATATGCAATACCAACATAATACCCTATATATCCTATGGCAACAATAGTAATTTGCGCAACAGCCGCCCTGCTTTCCGATCTAATTGTGGCGCGGTTCGGTTCGTGATCACGGCTTGATGAACGGTTGATGCGGATGAAAGAAGCGGCCGCGATGCTCGACCGGCCGACGCCAGTTCGGACTGCGGAGAGAGGCTTGGTCTGAGCGGTAGCCGGGCACCATGACCGCCCTTCGGTCGCTGCTCTGGATACCCGGATCCGATGTCCTTGACCGGGGCCGACGGTTCGACGGGTAGGGCAACGATGTGCCGGTAACCCGCGCTGGCTTGCCCAAATCGCTGCAAAAGACTCACCCCCCGGGCCAAGCTTTCAATAGGTCGATCGGTCTAGGCGCAGGCCACGGCCAGATCCATAACTGGTCACCGCCGCAACCACTGGTATAATGGAAATACGAACTAATGCCAGCGGGTGAGGACATGCTTAACGGTTATCGGTTTGGTCTCAAGCAGGAACGGACCTGGTTGCGGCGGATAGGGTGTTCGAGGCTCTGGCGCCGGTTTGTGCCCAATCAGGCGACAGCCGAGCTCAAGCGGGCTTGGGGACAAGTGGTCTATAAAACGCTGCGTCAAGACGCTGGTCATCACCGTCCCCTCCGCGCGGCCCAGAGTCTCCCGGGCAGTGGCCGGCGAACCGGGAAGCAAAGCGGCTCGCCCGGGAAACCCCCGCCTCGGCGTAGCCGGGCGGTGACCGAATTGATGACTAAACGAGAAGGTGAAGCTTCATGTTCGCATCGTTAGACACCCCCTGCCTAGTCGTCGACGAAGCCAGGATGACGCAAAATCTGTCGATCATGCAGGAACGAGCCAGGGCGCTAGGCAAGGCGTTACGGCCGCATAGCAAGACGCACAAAATGCCGGTCCTGGCCCGTCGGCAGATGGACTTGGGGGCCACCGGAGTGATGGTAGCCAAGCTTGACGAGGCGGCGGTGATGCTGGCGGGGGGTGTCACCCAGCAGTCGGTTGGGTATCCCCTGATTGGCCCCATCAAGGAACTGCGCCTGGCCGGTTTGATGGCCAAGGGACTCCGCCCTCGGGTGAGCGTGGACTCAATGCCGGCCCTGGTCTTGCTGGAACGGGCGGCAGCCGCGGCCGGCCGTGAGTTAGACGCGCTGATCGAGGTGAACACTGGGCTCAATCGGGCGGGACTGCGCGATGCCGACGAGATTGCTCAATTGGCTCAGCGCATCCGCGAGTCGGAGCGCGTTCATTACCGCGGTCTCACCTGTTTCGGCGGACATATCGGTTATCAACCCACGGAGGCGGAGGCGCTGGCCTTGGTTCGGGACGAAAATGCCCTGCTTGACCGCATCGCCGCCCATCTGACCCAAAACCGGCTGGCTCCCGAGGTGATCAGCGAAGGCGGCACTATCCTCGCCCACTATGCCGAACAACTGCGAGTTGCCACCGAGATCCGTCCCGGCACCTACATTTTTAATGACGTGGCGACCGTGGCCTCCCGCGCTGCCGAATGGAAGGACTGCGCCGCCACCATCGTCACCACCGTCGTCGGGCGGCCCGATCCAAAGTGGGCCGTGATTGACGCCGGTGCCAAGACGCTGTCATTGGATCCCGCGCCGACTGGCGGCTTCGGCCAGGTTGAGGGACGGCCCGATCTCCTGGTTGCCCGCCTCACCGAAGAGCATGGGATCGTTGTGGACCGCAATGGCGGCGGGGTTCGTCTTCAGATCGGCGACCGTTTGCGCATTGTGCCCAACCACGTGTGCGCGACGGTGAACCTGCACGACCGCGCCGTGTTCGTTGACGGCGAGGCGATCTTGTACACGCTTCCGATTGAGGGCCGAGGAGGCGTTCATTAACCCGGGATAGGCTAAAATGACGCGGTGAACAAGACGCGTATGGAAAGCTCTCTCCCCCGAGCGGGCGGAGAATGTGGTGGCCTATTTGCCCCCCCGCTGATGCCTCAGCCGCCTCCGTTGGTGAGCCTGGGTCGCGAAGCTGGGGTCGCTCTATCCTCGCTTCGGGTCAGGCTGGGTGTGCGGCAGCCACCGCTGGCGCGCACCGGGGCTATCCTTAACTTGGCTTAGGCCATTTGAACCCGTGGGCACTGCCGGAATTATGTGCCGGGGGTGGCGATGGCTCCCCCAATTTCGCCCGTTCAATGGAGTTTGCCATCGGCGCGAGCACGATTTCGGTGCGATCGACGAACTGGTTGGCTATAGACGGCATCAGTTGGTCATCGCTTAACACGGCGGCGAACTGGTCGATGACGCCAAACTCGCTGACCGAGCGGGTATTGAACTTGGTGTGATCTACCAAGAGGAAACTCCGTCCGGCGACCCGCATCATATTGCGCTTCAACTCACCTTCGCCCAGATTGAAGTCGGTCACCCGACCTTCCTGGTCAACCCCGTAGGCCGAAAGAAAACATTTCGTACTGTGCACTTGATTAAAAATGCCTATCCCGGTTGCTCCCTCGATGCTGTTTTCATCACGCAATTCTCCGCCAATCATGAATACCCGGATGAGGGGGTTTTCGTGCAGGGTTTGAGCGGAAAAGATCCCGTTGGTCAACACGGTGAGATGAAGGCGCACGCGTTGCAGGACCTGGCTTAGGTGCAGGCAGGTGGTGCTGCTGTCGATGATGAGCGAGTCATGGTCTTGAATGAAGCGCAAGGCGGCTTCGGCGATGGCATCCTTCTCCAAGCGCAGCTGGGCTGAACGCCGCACGAAGGAGGTGCTTTCGGGTAGCGGATGCGGGTTGACGGCAGACGCGCCGCCATGCGTCCGCTTGACCAAGCCAGCGCTTTGCAGCCGGCGCAAATCACTGCGAATGGTGGCCGTGGACACCTTGAGCAAGTCTGCCAAGCGATGAACGGAAAGCGTGCCACGTTGTTCCAGCAGTTCCAACAGCGCATGTTGCCTTTCGTATACCATGGATACCCCCTGTCCCTATCTACCGATATTAGCGTAATGCCCCTGGGTTTGGCAAAGAATCAATCGTTGGTTTTCATATGAAAGGCCAGTGTGTTAATAAACTTAGCATATAGTCTTGACTAAGCGCAATACTGTTGATATTCTTCAACAAGAAAGCGAAAAAAGAGAAAGATGTGCGGAAATCGTCGAGGTGTAGCCGTATCGGCGCTGATGATGGTCAGCGCGCTCGGCCGGGCCGTCTTTCCATCGTCCCGCTTGGTCTATCGTCTGCAAGCCGAGTCTTCCCGATTACCGAACCATGCCATGCGCCAAGCGGTGATCTCGGTCGGGGGATATGGTCATGCCGGAAGATGGAGAGACCCTAATATCCCAGCCGGCCGAGCGCAAACCGCGATCGCCGGCAGGCATCTGAACGACGCTGTACCGGCCGCACCGCGCTTGGAGTGATACCCGCCTCAGGGTTGGGGTGGTTGGCTCGGGCCCCAGGCTTAGGCGAGCCAGGGCCAAGACCGCAATTGGTCGAGGCGGTGTCGCGAGCAACGCCTCGGCGACGGCCCTCGGGCTTGTCGCCGAAGGGTGGCGCTAGGCGTAATGTTTCGCTCCCAGCGAGCGGCATCCGGGCCGCCGTGCGGTAGTTTTGAAAGCATAGCCGAGATGAGACGGGAGGGACACCGATGCGGCTCGCGATTGGCAGTGACGATGCCGGCTATCCGCTCAAAGAGGTGGTGCGCCGTTATCTGGAAGAGGCAGGAGTCCGCGTCCACGACTTTGGGGTAAAAGATCCGCAACAGGGGGACTATCCGGATGTGGCGTTTAAGGTAGCCGCGGCCATCGCCCAGGGGGAGTTTGAGCGCGGCATTCTCATCTGTGGAACCGGAATCGGGATG
>JAJZXC010000133.1 GCA_021846365.1 Bacillota bacterium
TGCTAGGGCATCCAGGAACGCTCTAACGTCGCTTTATGGGTCTCGGACAGTCCAAAAGGCTGCAAATCGCTTCATTTTAAGGAGACATTTCGATACCAATTTACCGGGTTTACCGAATATGTACGAAACTTTTCTGATCTTCCCCTCAAAGTGGCTCCACATGCTATGTTACAAAACGACACTCGGATAACGCGTTGGCCGCAGCGGCGCCGCCAGATTGAGGTGATGGTTGTGCGAAGAGTGGAGCTTAATCGGCGACAGGCAGAAATTCTAGACTGGATTCAAACCCATGGCGAGGCGAAGATTTCGGAGTTGCGCGACATGTTCGCGGTTGCCGAGATGACAATTCGCCGAGACCCAGATAAACTGAAGCGCTCGGGGCTGGTGCGAAGAACGTTCGGAGGAGCCATACCGGTTCCGCAAGATGTGTCATTAATGGAAAGACACACGGTGATGCATGAACAGAAGATGGAAATAGGGAAGGTTGCTGCTGAACTGATCCAGCCCGAGCAATCGATTTTTGTGGACGCTGGCACCACTACGGCCGAGATGGCCCGCAACCTCAAATCGGAAAGCCAAATAACGGTGGTGACCAATGCCTTAAATGTGGCCTCGATATTGATTGAGCGGCAAATCCACACGATCATGGTCGGCGGAATGCTCATGGAAAAAACGATGTCTTTGGTTGGTCCGATCGCCATCGAAGCGCTTCAAAAAATGGCATTTGACCAAGTTTTTCTGGGTTCCACTGGACTAACTATCGATCATGGATTCAGCAACTCTAATGTCTTGGAAGCCGAAGTCAAGAAGACCGCATTGCGTCACACTAGCGTTGTCAATATTGTTTTGGACCACAGTAAATTTGGCGTTAAGCAGTTGGTCTCTTTTGCAACGCTTGCGGATGTAAATCGTATCATCACCGACCAGGTACCTCCCCAAGACCTTCACGGGGCGGCAGACAAGGCTAAGGTTGAGATTATAACATGATTGTGCCCTGCTACGGTATCGTCATGAACCGCTCAAGCCCTGGGTGGGCCGGGTCGAGACCGCAAACGCGGCCGCAGATCGATCAGGGATCGAAACGCGGCCGCATTAAGCAAAGCCCGGGACGGCACGACCTGTCGGTGCGGGCTGGCAGCCAGTTATTCCAATAAGTTTCCAATGAAGACCGTCGACGGAAGATTCCGGTCCGACGGCCAGGGGATCCGTACCGGAAGATGAGGCCAAACATCAAAAAAGTTGTCGCCGACGGCATTCCCCTCTAGGTCGATGGCCACGTTCCAAGCATACGCGGAGCTGGAAAATACCAGCATCTCGCGGTCGCGCTTCATCTGCACTTTCGCCGGCCGCCAGTGCATCTCTCGAAAGCGAAAACGAAACATACGATTTTGTGCCACGACTTGCGGTCCCTGCCACAGCACCGCATAGGCCACAGTTTCGGCAAAGCCCGCCGCCTCCCACTCGGCCAACGGCAAGGCGGCCAATTCTGCGGAAACGTTAGCGGCTATCGCCACCGCTTGTCGGGTGGACGTGACCACCGTGCCATCCAGGCCAACCAGGCCAAATTCCAATTCTCCTTGCCACGGAGTTCGCCGATCATTGATGCCAAAAGCTCGCACCGCGCCCCGCTCTTCGGCCACCACCACCGTCACCGGTGAAAAGGCCCGCCTGACGGGATAAAAAGAAGGGGTGCGCCTCAGACCGTAGTCCACCACCGTCCAGCTGCGGGTCGCCGGCCAGCAATCATTGTACATCCAAAAAATGGCCGAACTGGTGGCAAACTTTCTCCGTCGAAAGTTGTGAATGTACTCGCGAAGCCCTTCGCCCTGAACCAGGCCACCCCAATAGACATATTCGGCAAGGCTCAGTCGGCCCGGATCCTTGCCTACCCATTCTTGCACCAAACGATCGATAGCTGAGGTGGAAAACGAATCCTCCACACTATTGTCGTGGATTTCCCAGGCAAAGCTGTGCAGGTGGCGTTGGCCCTCGGGGAGGCACGCCTGCAGGGTCGGCAACGAAGTCGGACCGAGGATGCCGCCTTCGTTCGGAAAGCTCGGGGTCATGTCACGGTATTGATAAAAATCGATGTTTTCGAAGCCGACGCTCCAAGGATGCTGATCACCGACGCGGTCTGCGTTAGGATGCACGGTGTCGGAGGAGTACGGGCTCGACGGTTGGTAATAGCGGGTGGAGTCTTCTTCCTTCAACAGGCGAGGCAGTGTTTGATGAAACCAGGCGTGATCGGGACGGATAACCCCTTCCGTCTGATCCCAGGTCAGCCATTCAATCTCGTTGTTGCCGCACCAAGCGATCAGGCTCGGATGATGCGCCAGCCGGCGGATCTGATGACGTGCCTCGGCCTGAATGTCCTGAACAAACTCGGCGTCGTGGGTGGGATAGGCTGCGCAGGCAAAGGCAAACTCCTGCCACACCAAGATGCCGTACGCATCGCAAAGCTCATAAAATGCGTCGCGTTCATAAAGCCCTCCGCCCCAAACCCGAAGGAAATTCATATTGAGCTCCCGCGCCCGTTCGATAAGCGTACGGTAGCGGTCGAAGTCCACCCGTGCTGGAATGATATCCGCCGGCACCCAGTTGGCCCCTTTGGCGAACACGCGCTCTCCATTCACGACAAAGATAAAGCCCTGGCTCTCGTCCTCACCAACGGCTTTTTCGACCACCACGTGGCGAAAGCCAATCCTTCGCGACCGCTGGATCAGGGGTTCGCCGTCGACTTCCAGCCGGGCCGTCACCGTGTACAAGGTCTGCGGACCCAAATCGCAAGGCCACCAGCGCTCAGGTCTGGAGATGGTCATCTCGCCCTCAAGTCGATTGCTTCCAGGACGAATAACCACATCGCTAGACGCTTCTTCTCCCGTTTCCTCCATCCCTAGAATCAACCGGCTGGCCACTTCTGCCGCGTCGAGCCCCTCGACCTCCCAGCTCGCCAGCAACCGACCTTGTTCCCCGTCGGAGGAAAGTTCGGAGCGAAGCGCCAATGAACCCGGCTTCGCCTTATCTCCCCAAATGAGCTCCACGCTTTGACCGATCCCTACATTAAGAAGGCGTGGAGCCCAGTCCCAGCCAAACGAAAATTGCGGCTTTCTGAGCCACATTCGCTTATACAGGCGGCCGTCTTCCGAACCGCGGTAGTAACCGGCAACCGGCTTTTCCGCCACTGCATAAAGACCGCTTTCCAACTCGACGGCCAGGACATTCTCTCCCGACCGAAGCACTCCCGTAATCTCCACCTCGCAAGGATAAAACGCATTGGCATGCGTACCCACGCACTTTCCATTGAGAAAAATGCGGGCGCTGAGATCGAGCTCGTGAAACCGGAGCCATGCTCTTCCGGAGAGTGCCGCTTGGGGCGGTACCACGATGCGCCGGTACGTCCAAAAGGCCTCTTCAATCCACCTCGCCCCCAAGATGTTCATTCCCTGGGTAGGCTCAGCCAACAGCCCCGCCCTAACCAGATCCCAATGCACTTCCCCCGGCACATGAGCGGGTATCCATTTTCGGCCGTCCGTCTCGGAAAGCGGGTGAAACCTAAGCCCGCCCCGTTGTCCGTCGGCCCAGCGGAGCAGCCAGTCGCCGTCCAAACTCATCGAACCATACATTGTGCCGTCCCCCTTATGGCCTGCCGTTTCCCCTCATCAACCATGGTCCTACTTGATGGCGCCTGCGCTTAAGCCGCGCACAAAATACCGTTGAAGGAGCAAAAATCCAACCACTACCGGAACACTCACGGTAAGGGAAGCCGCCATCAGCTGATTCTAATAGATGACCAGCCCCTTGTCGCTATCATACAGTTGCAGCCCGATCGGCAGGGTGCGGGTGGCGCTGTCCGTCAAGACCGAGGCAAATAAAACCTCGCCCCATGCGGTCATGAATGTAAACACCCCCACCGCCATCACGCTCGGTATGGCCACCCTCAGCGTCGTCACCATAAAAGCGTGCAATTTGCCTGCGCCGTCGACCATCGCCGCTTCTCCAATATCCTGCGGAATGGCTGCCAAGTAGCCGGTCAGCATCCAAATCGAAAACGGCAGGGCAAAGGTCAAATAGGTAATAATCAAACCGAAGTAGGTGCCATCCATGGGAATGCCGAGCGCATTTTGCAAGCTGACGTAAATGACAAACAACGGCAGCAAAAACAGCACTCCAGGAAAAGCCTGGGTCGCCAGAACGACTCGTAAAAACAGGGAACCTCCCGCAACCCGGTGGCGGGTTAGCGCATAGGCCGCCAAAATGGCAATAGGTAAAGAGACCAAGGCAGAAATACTGGAGACCAAGACGCTGTTTTGCAGATAGTGAAACAGCCGTTTTCCACATGGCCACATAGGCATGCCAACTCAGCACTCGGGGAATCCAGCGGAATGTTGCCCCGCTTCCGAAGCTGTCGACAAGGAAATGGTCATCAGGGTCCACAGGGGGTAGAGGGTAAACAAGGTCAAGAATCCGAGCACCACCGCCCGGACGACCCGAAAGGATATAGATTTCAGACATTGGGTACCTCCCCCACGTTCATGTGCAAGAGACGGATGTACAAAAAGGTGGCAACCACCAGAACGGCAATCATAACCACGGACATCGCAGCCCCCAGACCAAAGTTCAAATCTACGAAGGAATTGATGTAGATTTGCAGGGAGATGAGATTCGCCGCCGAAGGCGGCGCCGTGTTGAACATGACGAGGGGGGTGGTAAAATCATTAAATGTCCAAAGTCCGGTGATCAAAACCAAGAGTTGGCTCACGCTGCGGATGGCGGGCAAGGTGATGTGTCGAAATTCCCGCCAGCGCGTGGCTCCGTCAACACGAGCGGCCTCGTAAATCTCCGGTGCCACTCCCTGTAGACTGTCAAACGTCAATTAATTCACCCGCGCGTGCGTCAAACAATTCACCCACTTGGAATCCTCAGCTACATCCATCATATT
Organism: Bacillota bacterium; assembly: GCA_021846365.1. Taxonomy (GTDB): domain Bacteria; phylum Bacillota; class Sulfobacillia; order Sulfobacillales; family Sulfobacillaceae; genus JAJZXC01. Next base: position 4,940 of record JAJZXC010000133.1, read on the forward strand.
AGCCTTGACTCGATTGTCAAGATGGTCTTTTCGGACGATTGAAGATACCCCGGGGAACATAGGGCAAGGAGCCCGCGTTCGAGCCACAAGGGAGTGGCACGGCCCTTACGTTTGACGCCGAAGTTGTTGGTTCGATAGATGACCGAAACATGGGTGTGGAGTTCCCCCAGAAGGGTATTTTTCGAGGGAGCTGAGTAGTTACTTTGGAGGTATTATTAATCTCAAAAGATTACGGAATCAGCTGTCCAGTACAGAGAAGTATTTGACTCCAGTCAGGAGACGCCCATGCCCCAAGTTCGGGGCACCCCCATGAATGAAAAATGGGGCTGGACGCGCTATGCTAGAGGCGACCTCCGACCGAGATCATATTCTCTCTGATGCGGTGGTATGCCCGCGACCGCCGAGGTCCGGTAGCCGGGACGAAAGGCCCGCAGTTCGCTCGCGACTCCAGATCCATATGGATATTGCCCGATAAACACTTCAAGGTCTACCATTGAAGATTTCGCCACCGCTTCCAACGAACTGATTCGACCAACGATAGAAATGCTTCTCTCGACGCATCCGCGGCGTGCGGTCGTATCGACTCCGCTGTTGGGCCGGTTCCCAGAAGGCTTGCACCCGACCACGGAGCTCTCGCTGAATCGCCGCGTGGCCCATGCTGCCCGCCAGAGAGTGAGTTTCACCCGGATCGTCCAGCAGCTGGTATAGCTCCTCACTTCCATCCAGGTAATAGTTGTATTTCCATGGACCGGTGCGGATCATGCATCCAGCATATTCCGGTTGTTTCAGCACCACACTTTCGGAAAAGATGGCGTCGCGACCAATCGGTAGACCAACCAGACCGGGAGTCAAATCCACCCCGTCCAGCCCGTCCGGCACGGGAGTGTCGGTCCATTGGCATACCGTGGGGAACAGGTCGATGTGGCCCACCGGATCGGCCACGCGCAGTTCCTGCGGGATTCCGGGGCCTGCCATCATCAGCGGCACCCGGCTGGAACTCTCAAAGAACACGGTTTTCTGCCATAGTCCATGTGCTCCCAGCATGTCGCCGTGATCCGTGGTATAGATAATCAGGGTGCGCCCGGCCAGCCCCAGGTACCGGATCATTTCCAGCAGGCGTCCAACCGCGTCGTCTACCCAGGACACGCATCCGTAGTAGGCCGCCAAGGTCCGCGCGTGATCCGCCTCGGAATGCCCGTTGCCGTCGAAGCGATGGGGTGCTCGCGATGCCGCCGCCTGGACAAACGGGACAGCGCGGACCAATTCCTCGTCATCGAAGGCGGGCAGCGCCACGCGGTCGACGTACGGATCAAAGTAGCGTGCCGGTGGATTCCAGGGGAAGTGCGGTTTATCGAACTGCACTGACAGGAAAAACGGTTGATTCGGCGCTCGGTCGACATGGTACAGAAGCCATTTAGCCGCCTCGGCGACACAAATCTCGGTTTGGGTTAGAGCCAGGGGAATCCTCGACGGTCCCGATTGACCAATGAGATCGCCCAGCCCGGATTCCCCTTTGCTCAAAGTCCACGCCGGATCCGGTTGATGCGCCTGGCCCCATAGATCCCCATAAGGGCGCTGCTGGTAACCGTGATATTGTTCCCCGTTAAAATGGGCTTTTCCGATCAAACATGTCCGATATCCGTGCTCACCGAGCCAACGCGGCAATGTCGATGAATTGGCTTCCAAGATGTGTTGATTGTCGTACACTCCGTGATTTCGGCAGTATTGTCCGGTGATCAAGCTCGTCCGACTCGGGACGCATAGGGGGCCCTGACAGTAGGCATTGTCGAATACCGCTCCCTCGGCTGCCAGCTGATCCAGATGCGGAGTCGCAATCTGATCATTCCCGTAGCAACCCAATGCACCGACGCTATGTTGGTCGGACAAGATTAGGAGCACGTTCATTGGAGTATCAGCCATCATGGTTCGCCTCCCTTGAGTTTCGTTGATCGCAGTGCTATGCGCAGGCTGCCGGTTCCGCACCACCGACCTTGGCCACTACGACCGCCGGCCGGTCAGTAACCGATGTCAGTTCGCTGCGTGCTCGGATCGACCGTCCGATTTTCATCGCCGGGTACTTGACGATTTCTATGGCTGCATCGCCGTGACAGGAAGGTTCTCCCGCGACAGCATGCATGTCACATTCTTCGGCGTCGGCTCATTTCCTGTGCATCCACGCCCCGGACGTATGCGGTCGGGGTATCTTGCTTAGGCTGGTAATCCCACGCCAAACGCTGCCCGCATTGCAGCGCTCGATGCAACAGCAAGCGTGCTTGCTGGCTATCGATAATCCGTTGCCGTTCACGTTCAGCATCCCAACTGTTCAGCAAGTGTTGTCGGCATTGCTCAAGCGCCTTCTTCACCGTCGGGTCCAAGGCGCGATTAACCAATTCCGGGGGATCATCATCGAGATTAAACAATTGCTCGGGCTGCTGTCGCACATAAACATACTTCCACGGCCCCATCCGAAGCATTCGGCAAGGTTGTTCCACGCCTTCTCCCAGGTATTCCGCAATCACTGGTCGTTCCGCCCGGGACAGCAGGGACCGACCAGCCATTTCGTCCGTCGCTGACAGATTTGCCAGGTCTAAGATGGTCGGATAGAGATCGAGTAAGCTCACATTCCTATCCACCCGCTCAGAGCTCAACCCGGGCGCATTGACGATCAGCGGAACCCTGGCGGATGGTTCGTAAAAGGTCCGTTTAAACCACATCCCGCGTTCTCCCAACATTTCTCCATGGTCGGCGGTAAACAGGATCACCGTCTCTTTCCGCAATCCAGTTTGCTCCAGCGTTTGCACAATCTCGCCCACCTTGTCGTCGACATAGCTGACCATCCCGTAATATGCGTGACGAGCTTTGATCACTTGATCCGCTCCAAGAGGATACCGATCCGCTTCGTGATGATATTGAATCCAGCGGTCATAGGGATGCAGTTCCTCCCAGGAGCGCATGGCGATGCTTGGCAACCCAATGTCGTCATCCCGGTAGCGGTTCCAGTATGGTTCCGCAACGTAAAACGGATCGTGGGGATGGGTATAGGAGATCATCAGAAAAAACGGTTGAGCAGTTCGCATTCTTGCCTGATCATAGAGAAATTGCACGGCCTGGTACTGGACCGCTTCATCATAATCGATCTGCAGACTTCGCCGGCATGTCCCGGAATTCAGAATCTCGCGTACTGAGGAGCCTGGATTTCTGGACACTCCCTGCTCCCAACTAACTGGAGTCCAGTCAAATCCTGCCGGATAGATATCGGTGGTCAGGCGTTGTTCGAATCCGTGAAGTTGGTCAGGTCCTACGTAATGGAGTTTTCCGGACGCTACACAGCGATATCCTGCTCGGCGCAACTCATGGACAAAGGTAGGCACCGACGCCGGAAACTCGGCACCATTATCGTAGACGCCGATGACACTTGGCAATTTCCCTGCCATCATAGCCGCCCGTGACGGAGCACAGACCGGACTTGGACAGTAACATTTGTCGAATACGATACCGGTTTTGCCCAACTCGTCGATCTGCGGTGACAACACCACCGGGTTCCCGTAAATCCCCAACGCGTTCACTGTCAATTGATCGGCCATGATAAGAACAATACTCGGACCCCGCTTATTCACCCATCACCCTCCTCACCTTCGAAATCGCTTGACAAAGAAGCCAACACATGGTCTGCTCATCCTGGCTGGCTTAATCGTGTCCCCTCTTTCCGCATTCGACCCAACGCGGCATCTGGCCCTGCATCGCACGAAAGTAGGCAACCTTGGAAGAAAACACCTATTCCCTTCCATAAATTTACGATTCACCCGAGTACCTGCGCGGATTTACCCGTCGTAAGGCGCATATTCCGCCGTCCCGGGGCTATGCCCGCTTCATCGCCTCCTCAAGTCGCGGGAACCATCAGTGAATTTCCAGGCGAAAGGTCCGAATTTCAAACGGTCCCAACTCCATGCTGAGCGGTCCCGACTGCCGTGGGCCCGTCGGCCGTTCCCGCAGATCCACCGCCTGCCAGGCCACCAAGTCACGATCGCTCC
>JAJZXC010000134.1 GCA_021846365.1 Bacillota bacterium
TTGCCTTCCCCTCAGGGCAGGCCAACTCTGCGTCGAAACCGGAGATCATTGACGCACTTATCGCACTTATCGCACTTATCGTAATTATTACTTTGCCGAAGACCTGCACTCAAAGCTTTTCAACACGATATTTCGGGATGAATATGATATGATAACTGCAATCCCAGCAGATGCGGGACAGACTGTTGACACCCATGGGTACCGTCCTCCTTTTCTTGAGAAATGGCTGGCGAAACCATTTTTCAGCATAAACCTCCATGGAGGACTTTTGCATGCTGCCTCTCGGCTTGTCATATTCTCATAGTGTGGGGCTTAAGGCCAACAACTCATTGTGCCCCCAGGAGGCCGTGGCAAGACCAAGCAGTTAGCAGATATCCACGCCATATTCACCGAAACCGCGCCAACGCCATTTCGGGAAGTTGCCGTTACGAAGGATGTTTAAGGGCATTATTGGGCCACGTTTCTATTGGACGCCGACGAGTCGCCGCCCCGGGTGGATGAGGCAGTGCAATCGTACACTCCGAAAGAGTGTTCGGGGTGTGGCCATCGCCAAGACATGCAGGAATTTGAACGTGTTTGTACATGTTTAGAAAGGCAGGGGAACGTATGCGCAGCGATACCATCAAACGCGGGCTGGACCGGGCTCCGCACCGAAGTCTGCTACGAGCGGCCGGCGTCAAGGAGGGGGACTGGGACAAGCCCTTTATTGCCATCGCCAATTCCTTTGTCGAAATCGTTCCCGGCCACACCCATCTGGCCCAAGTCGGCCGCGTCATTGCCCAGGCCGTGCGCACCGCCGGCGGTGTCCCGTTCGAATTTAACACCATCGGCGTCGACGACGGGATTGCCATGGGTCATTTAGGAATGCGGTATTCGCTGCCCAGCCGGGAAATCATCGCCGACAGCATTGAAACGATGATTACCGCCCACTGCTTTGACGGCATGGTTTGCATCCCTAACTGCGATAAGATTGTGCCGGGCATGCTCATGGGGGCGCTGCGAGTTAACATCCCCACCGTCTTCGTGTCCGGGGGACCGATGGCCGCCGGTCGTCTTGATGGGCAGGCCATAGACTTAATCTCGGTCTTTGAGGGCGTCGGCGCACTCGCCGCTGGCCGCATTGCCGCCGAACGCCTTGCCCAGTTGGAAAAGCTGGCCTGCCCCAGTTGCGGGTCCTGTTCGGGCATGTTTACGGCCAACTCGATGAACTGTCTGGCCGAGGCACTGGGCGTGGCCTTGCCCGGCAACGGCACCATCCTGGCCACCGACCCCGCGCGCCAACAGCTTTTCACCGAGGCAGGACAAACTATCGTGCGACTGGTTCGCGACAACGTGCGCCTGCGTGACCTGGTGAGCGTGGATGCGGTGGCCGACGCTTTCGCCCTCGATATGGCGATGGGCGGCTCGACCAACACCGTGTTGCACACGCTGGCCCTCGTCCACGAGGCTGGCCTCAGCTTTCCCCTGGAGCAGATTAATGCCATCGCCGACCGCGTGCCCCACCTATGCAAGGTCTCCCCGGCTTCGGCCTGGCACATGGAGGACGTCGACCGGGCGGGGGGCATTGGCGCCATTTTGGCCGAACTGGCGCGAATTCCGGGGCTGCTTCACCCCGATCGGCCGACAGTGACGGGCGAACCGTTTTCCCGCTATTATGCCGGGCGGGCGAGCCGCGACCCGGAAGTTATCCGCCCCGTAGAGCGCCCTCACCGACAAAAGGGTGGCCTAGCAGTGCTATTCGGTAATTTGGCGCCACGGGGGGCGGTTATCAAGACGGCGGCGATCGAGACCGGGCAAGAGGCCCACGAGGGACCCGCTCGTGTCTTTGACTCCGAGGCGGCCGCCTTGACCGGCATCCGCCAGGGCCTAGCCCCCAACACGGTGGTCGTCATTCGCTACGAGGGGCCGCAGGGCGGACCGGGGATGCCGGAAATGTTGGCTCCCACTTCTCTTTTGATGGGCATGGAGCGTGGTCGGGACGTGGCTCTGATCACGGATGGACGTTTTTCGGGGGGAACGCGCGGGTTTTGTGTCGGCCACGTGTCCCCGGAAGCGGCTGCGGGAGGGCCTTTGGCCCTGGTGGAAGACGGCGACCGGATTCGGATTGACCTTGCCGCCCGCCGCCTCGACATCATGGTAGAACCGGCTGAGCTGGAGCGTCGACGCCTTAACCTGCCGCCGTTTTCGCCAAAAATTAATCAAGGCTGGCTTCGCCGCTACACCTGGTTCGTCACCTCGGCTGACACCGGTGCGGTGTTGCGCGACGATCCGGCCGGGGTCCCGGTCTCTGCGCCGCCACCTATCCCAAAAGAATAATGGTGGCGGCGTCAGGAAGGAGTGGCGGAATGCCGGGGCAGCAAAAAACCACCTTTCGGCGGGCTACGTTTGCTGGCGGATGCTTTTGGTGTATGGTGCATCCGTTTGACCAACAACCAGGCGTGCTGGCCGTGATCTCGGGTTATACCGGCGGCAGCGTTCCCAACCCGACCTATGCAGCCGTCTGCACCGGTACCACTGGACATCTGGAGGCGATCCAAATTGCCTACGATGCCGACGTCATCGGTTACCCCGAGTTACTGGCAACATTCTGGCGGCAAATCGATCCCACGGACTCGGAAGGCCAGTTCGCCGACCGCGGCCAGTCCTATCAAACCGCCATCTTTTATCACGATGCGGAGCAACAACGGATGGCAGAGGCGTCCAAAGCCGAACTTGAGGCCACCAACCAGTTCTCGCGTCCCATCGTAACCAAGATTCTCGCCGCCGGCCACTTTTATCCGGCCGAGGAGTATCATCAAGCTTTCTACCTGAAAAATCCGCACCATTATCGGCGCTATCGGGCAGGCTCAGGCCGCGATTTGTTTCTCGCCGCACACTGGGGCGAGAAAGACTGAAGCCGGTCTCAGCCTGCCGGCTAGTCCGCCCGGGCCGGCTTGGGTCGAGGGCTTAGGTGCTATGCACGGCCTGTACAATCCGATCTCCCATCTCGCGCGTGCCTACCGCCACGCCAGCTGGCAACAGGTCGGCGGTGCGGTGACCTTGGGCCAACACCGTCTCTACTGCCTGTTCGACGGCGCTGGCCTCTGGCAAGCATTCGAAGGAGTAGCGAAGCATTAGGGCCACGCTCAAAATGGCGCTGATCGGATTGGCCAGGTCTTGTCCAGCTATACTCGGTGCCGACCCATGAATAGGCTCATAAAGGCCAAACCGGGAGTCGCCAAGACTGGCTGAGGGAAAAAGTCCGATGGACCCGGACAACACCGAGGCTTCATCCGACAGAATATCGCCGAACATGTTATTAGTCAGCACAACGTCGAATTGGCGCGGATTTAAAATCAGTTGCATGGCCGCGTTGTCGACGTGAAGGTAGTCCAGGCTGACATCGGCATACTCCCGCGCCACCTCTTCGGTCACCTCACGCCAAAGCACACTGCTCACCAGCACGTTGGACTTGGCGACCAGGGTCAACTTGCCGCGGCGGTGGCGGGCGTACTCGAACGCCTTGCGGGCAATGCGCCTAATCTCCGACTCGCGGTAGGCCTCAACATCCGAACTTTCTCGTTCGCCATCCACCACTCGGCTTTGCTTGGCTCCGAAATAGATGCCCGAGGTCAATTCCCGCACGATTAGCAGGTCGACACCGTGAACGACGTCCACCTTGACCGGCGACAGCGCCTCGAGTGCGGGTAAAACGCGGGTCTGACGCAGATTGGTGTACAAGTTAAAGTGTTTTCTCAACGGTAAAATAGCGCCTTTTTCCACGTTGGCCCACTTCGGGTGATGCAAATCCTCCGGCGGTCCACCGAATGGCCCCTTAAGCAATGCGTCGCACTCGGACGCGCGTTCCAAGGTTATCCGAGGCAAGTGCTCCCCGTACTTGTCGTAGGCTTCCCCGCTGGCTTCGAGATAAACCAGATCGAATTGATGGCGGTATTTTTCGCCAACTGCGGCCAGCACTTTGACCGCTTCCGCCATAATCTCCGGCCCAATATAATCCCCATTGAAAATTCCTATTCGAAATTTCCCCACGTTCTCTCCCCTTTGTTGCTGCTCAAACTCACCTAAAAGGCAAAAGCCGGTTTCCATTGGGATTCTTCGCTCTTCCCAAGCCGCAATGTAATCCCGTGACGGTCTCCCACCACATACTCCTCCGCAGGAGCGGGAGTTCGACCTGACAAGTCCTGCCGGTAGCCGTGTGCCATTTCCTTCATCGATAGGCCCAGAGGCGGCCCGTCTCCGTACTGTGGTTTCCTTCCGGCGACAGGGGGGATCCGGCCCCCAACCGGTACCTTCTTACCTGTCCCCATGCTTATGGGCCTATTCTGGGGAACTTGTGACCACGCACACTCCAGTAACCGGTCATTCACTCCTACCGTCGCTTGCCCCGTCCCCTTGCGGGTAAAGCGAGCACCAACTTCTAAGTACTCCGTGCGATGCACGGCGGATTTCCCAGAGCCGTTGCTCCTTAGCCAGTCACGCAATCCGGTAGCTGGCCTGCTCCGGCGGGGGAACATCCCCGCCACGAAATCAGGTAAAGAGCGTTTGCCGTTTCGGATATCGTTGCCATCCCGCTCATATTAATATGGTACGAGTAATTTTAGATAAGTCAAGGCAAACTGTTACAACCCCACGTCGGCGGCAACGCACATTACACCATGCATTGCATTCTATCCTCCTCTGACGCGGCTCGCAAGCATCATGCCCCGATGTCACTGCGGTTATGTCTAATTTCCTGAACTCACTCCTTCCCGGCCTCCAAATTAAACTTTAGGCGTTCTTCAGATACTCGTATCCGCCCATCGGTTACGGGGTCGCCCAAGCACTGTCGCCCCAGGCTTCTCCCCCACTTCCATTTGCGAACACATCGGCCGGTTTGGTCGGCGACCACCGAATTCGGCACCAGGCCGCGGTTGAACAGAAAGTCAGGCTATGGTACAGTCGACTTGCCCGCGGACCCCTCGAGTAACACCATGGGCCGATGCCACCAAGAAAAAGGGCACCGTTCATTGGGCGTTCAACGCTCGCGGTGGGATTTATCTTATTCGGGTTACGAATCGCCACGATGTGCGCTCGTACGCATCATCCTTAACTGGGCCCTAGCGCGCGCTTTCTGCTACCGGGTGTGTAACACCGTTCATGAGGATTGCCAAGTGGACTGTTTCGGCACAGCTCCAAGATATCCCGGTTGGAGTCCAGTCTGCTCCCGCCGCGAGGTTTGTCCTGGCTTGCACCAAAACGACTGAATCTGCCGTCAATGGCAACAAAGGGAGGCATTTCATTGCATCGTTTACCGAAACTCGGCATCCCTCTGGCGCTGGCGGGATTGGTAGTTCTTCCCGCTTTCAGCTTCGGAGGCCCCAATACGTTATTGGCCAAAGTGAAAAGCACCCATCAGCTGGTGATCGCAGAGTCGGCCTTCGCTCCCGAGGATTTTCAAAACCCCAAAACGAAACAGTGGACTGGGTACGACGTCAATATCCTGCGCGGATTCGCAAAGACCTTGGGCGCCAAGCTGCATATGGTCCCTCTTCCCTTCGCATCGTCCATCGAGGCGGTTGCATCTCGCCGGGCGGATATCACTATCGACATCTATTACACACCGCAGCGAGCGAAAGTGCTGTCCTACAGCCGACCGATGCTCAACTACAACGATGTGGTGGCCGTAAACTCTGCACATCCGGCGCTTAGGTACGACTCCGTCAAGGCACTGCACGGCAAGAAGATTGCGGTCGTGTTGGGGTCCGAAGAAGTTACCGAGGCGAAGAAAATCCCCGCCGCGAAGATTAAGCAGTACGGATCCGTGGGGGAGAGCTTCTTGGCCTTGTCAACTGGACGGGTAGCCGCCGACCTGCAACCGGACGCCGACGTCTCGTGGGCCCACAAGCAAAATCCCTCGCTCAAAATCAAGATCTTGGGTCCGGTGCCGAAAAACATCGCGCCGCCCATCAAGACACTGCGAGGCTATTATGGAGTTCCCAAGGGCGCGTACAGTCATACCTTCCTGATGAAGCTTGACGCGTACTTGAAGAAGATCGCCTCCAACGGGGTCGAGCAGCGCATCTTGAACCGATACGGAATGAAGAGCCCGATTTTCCTCAAGGGCATCGCCCAAGCACCGAACTTTTACAAGTAACACCATGCCATCGATCGCGGACGCGCCAGCGCCCGCGATCGATGCCAAGAGAAGGGGGAGAATGCATTGCAAGCCATGTTCAGCGCCTGGGTGCAATATCTGCCCCAACTGTTGAAGGGCGTTGGCGTGACGCTCGAATTAACTGGGCTTTCCCTAGTGGTGGCAGTAGTTTTTGGTTTCATTCTGGCCTTGGCCCGCCTTTCGCGCATTCGCGGGTTAGACCTGTTGGCCACTTGGTACGTAGAAATCATTCGGGCTATTCCGGTCCTCATCCTGTTGTTTATGGCCTATTACAGCCTGGGCCAAGTGGGGATCGCGCTGTCTGGCATGACTGCGGCGGTGGTCAGCCTGGGTGGATTTTACGCCACACAGTACGGCGAGATCTTTCGCGGGGCCATCTTGAGCATTGATCGCGGTCAGACCGAAGCCGCGGCCGCCCTGGGATTGCCGAGCAGTGTGACTATGCGTAGGGTGATTTTGCCCCAAGCCTTTTTTGCGATTTTGCCGCCGGCCACCAACCAGCTCAGCAACTTAATCAAAGATACTTCGCTAGTGTTTACGATTAGCTTGGCCGACCTAATGTATCAGACTTATGCAGCCCTTTCGATTAATTTTTTGCCCATGGACATGCTGCTGTTGGCCGGGGTGATCTATTTTATCTTCTATCTCGTGATCGCCAAATTTCTGGGGAGGTGGGAACTCAATGTCCAACGAAGCCGTTATTAGCGCCCAACGCGTGACCAAGCGATTCGGCACCCAAGTCGTCTTTGAAGACGTTTCGCTTGATGTGCATAAGAAGGAAGTGGTGGCGATTATCGGCCCCAGCGGAGCGGGCAAGAGCACCTTCATCCGCTGCGTTAACCAATTGCATCCCTTTAATGGGGGTACCCTGGAGGTTCTCGGGCACACGCTCACCGGAGGCGGTCCTCCTCCTTCGCGCGAGGTCCTCCAGGATATTCGCACCCGGGTGGGTATGGTGTTTCAGACATTTAATCTGTTTCCCCATCTCAGTGTGGTAAACAACATTATCCTTGCCCCCCGGGAGGTAAAAAAGATCCCTCGCCCACGAGCGGTCGAGCAGGCCATGGAACTCTTGGCCATGGTCGGTTTGGAACACAAGGCGGAGATGTTTCCCCGCCGGCTTTCCGGCGGGGAACAGCAACGCGTGGCAATTTGCCGCGCCCTGGCCATGGACCCCGAGATTATGCTCTTCGACGAACCCACCTCAATGTTGGACCCGGAGTTGGTGGGCGAGGTGCTGGCCGCCATCCGCCGATTGGCCCGGCAGGGCATGACCATGCTGCTGGTTACCCACGAAATGCAGTTCGCCAAAGAAGTCGCGGATACGGTGGTCATCATGGCCGATCACCATATCGTCGAGCAGGGTCGGGCGGCCGAGGTGCTGGACGCGCCCGCCACCGAGCGGGCTCAGGTGTTTCTCCGCCGAATCCTCAAACCAGCCGAGGTGGACGAGGTGGGTGAGGTTGCACCCGCTCGGTTAAGGGGGAGGCTGTAGTGCACATCCCCATCCTCAATATCCCCCTGTTGTATTCGGGAGCTATTGCTCAGGGCGCCATCAAGGACCTCATGGTCACGATCATTTCCACCATTTTGTCCTTTATTTTGGGCACGTTGGGCGCGACCGCGAGGCTATATGGCCCTAAGCTGGTCAAAACCGTGGTCTACTGGTACGTTGAGATCATTCGCGGACTTCCGGCCATTCTGCAGCTTTTTATCATCTATTACGGATTTACTCAGTGGGGGATTGATTTTTCACCGCTCACCGCCGCCCTTATCTGGCTGGTGGCATATGGAACCGGTTATGGGGTGGAGATTTTCCGATCCGGGATCATCGACGTGCCCCAAGGCCAGTGGGAGGCGGCGTCGGCCTTGGGGCTTTCCCGGACAATGACCATGTTCCGCATTATCGTGCCCCAAGCCTATGTCGCCATGCTGCCGCCGTTAACCAGTTTCGTCGTGCTCCAGCTCAAGAACACGACGCTGCTCTACCTGGTGGCATATTCCGATATCATGTATCAGGCTCGGCTGGGCACCGATGCGACCGAACAACCAGGGATTTTGTACTTGATGGCCGCCCTCGCCTATCTCATCATGAGTCTTGCCATCGGTCGCCTCGGCTACCGATTAGAACGTCGCGCCGCCGCCTATCGCTAGGCAGCAACTGGTTTGCTCAATACAAGTACGCGGCCCTGGCCTGTTCGCGAAACCCCTTCCAGGTCGTCGTCTGGGGATCGACATAGCGGTCTGCGGCACCAAGACCTTCATCCCGAAGCCATCGCTCCAGACGGTCGGTCCCCGCCAAGCGTTGAAAGGCTGACGGCTTGCCGTGGGCCGGGGTAATTGCAAAGGTGTCCGGGTACAGGGTGGAACACAGGGCCAAGAGCTCAACGGCAGCCCGCACCGGTTCAAGGCGCCGGGGGTCCCGCACATGCAGTTGAATCCCGGCGCAAAGCTCGCCCCGCCAAGGGTCGATTTCGGGTACAAAATAGGTAGGCCGGGCCCGCAAGCCCGGTAAGTCCCGGCGATTCACGGCTTCGGCCAGGCGGTGTCCATCCAGGAAGGGTGCCCCCAGCACTTCAAACGGGTGGGTGGTCCCCCGTCCTAAACTCAGGTTGGTGCCCTCAAATAGGCAGGTCCCCGCATACAGCAGCGCCATATCCTCGTGGGTCGTGTTGGGAGATGGTCCGACGAACGGCAGTCCGGTGTCCCGCCACAGCATATCCCGCCTCCAGCCCGCCATTGGCGCCACCGTGAGCTG
>JAJZXC010000135.1 GCA_021846365.1 Bacillota bacterium
CGATGACGACGCTGGAGTTCCTGAGCCAGGATGAAAAGACGCGCATGCTGTACGAGGCACGGCAAAAGGCGTTGCATGACTATGCCTCGGCCATCCACAATGCGGAAGACAGGGGCAGGCGTGAGGGTGTGGCTCAGGGCAGGCGTGAGGGAATGCTCGAGATAGCACAGAAGTTGCTAGGTCAGGGCGCCGTCGTGTCCGAGGTGAAGAAAATTACCGGGTTGTCGGAACAAGAGATCGAAGAGATTCGCGCCCGAAGCCGAGACTGACTGACCTACAATTGCCGCGAGCGGGTCTCAGGCCTCGATGTGTGTTTCGAAGACCTCGACCGTGGCCCCCTGACGTCGGAAACGGGCGCTTGGTGCATACTCATCCCATATCAAGGATTTGTCTATTGCCGGTTGCTATCCATAGCTATACTGCTCACGGATGAAAAATGCGCACTCAAACACCCGAAAACCAGCGCAGGTCTCCATGTTGATCATGACACACATATGTATGTTAAGGAAATTTGACCAGCGAGCAGTATAGCAAAGAGCTTGTCCATTTATTCCATCCTCCGAATCGGGACATACCATTTGCACGGAGCCGATCCAACGATAACCATATATATGCTGCGGCGAACGATTCAATTTATGGACAAGCTCCTGGTCAGGTCACTGAGTGACCTGCTGTTCCGGCTCACTTCGCCATTCATGGAGTACATGTGCCATACATGATATATCTGAGCTCAATTGCTAGGACCGAAAAAACCGCAATGTCCACCTTTCTGCTTCAACGTTTATATACCGCGTCTACGGTGTCAGCAAAATCAGCCCAATTGCTCATGTGCATCGAGGAAGAAAAATCATCAGAACTTTGCACTGGTGTTGGAGCTTGATCGGTATATACAGCCACCCCGTCCGCCGCCAATTGCCTCACCCATTTCACAGGCACTTCAATATCCGTAATCACTGCTGACACCGCGCTTAGCGATGCAAATGGTACCATCGCCCGATATCCGAATGTTCTCGAATCGGCCAGAATATATACCGTATGGGCATGAGCAATCATCGTCCGCTTAATCTCCGCCTCGGCAAAGTCGGAAGTGGTCAGTCCGTCCTGAGTAATGCCGGTGGCCGCCAAGAAAGCCACCGGCACTTGAATTTCCTCGTAAAATCTCCGCGCTCCCGGACCGACCAGCGAAGCCGTTGGTGCCCGCAAGTCGCCCCCCGTCATAATAACTTGAATCGCGGAGTCTTGCATAAGGATAGTGGCGACATTCAGCACATGGGTGACCACCGTCAGCGGTCGGATAGTATCCTGGCGCAACAAAGCCTCCGCCAAACAGATGGTGGTAGTGCCCGAATCAAGGGCAATGATACCCCCCCGGGGATATGAATTGAAGAGCTCGTCGGACCAATGCTTCCTGTTGGTTTTGGCGGTCCACTTCAGGAAGTTCTCCAACTCGAACGTCGTTTTCACGGAGTGTTACTCCGCCGTACACACGCGTCACCCAGCCTTGTGCTTCAAGCAGTTCCAAATCTCTGCGGATGGTCATGGGCGACACGCCCAATTGCTGACTAAGCCGATGAACAGTGAGCATGACATGATTTTGCAACAATCCGCGAATATACCCCTGCCGTTCTTTTGCTCGCACGTAACTTCTCCTCCCCATCCGCACCGTCTCCAAACATCGACGTGGCCACCCAAGCAATGCCTATCAACTTGCTGCTTCACTGTTAAGAAGGAGCCGACACAATAGTCCAATTGTTGGAACAAGTAGGACGCCATGCCCTTCTAATGCGAATGGAAAAATCCGAGCTGCATCTGTCATTCCCAACCTCCCAATCTGAGGACAAACCTCTCGGCCGAACTCGGTGCGATGATATCCTCCCCTGGTTGGATAACCAGTTCCTGCCTTCAAACCACTGAAGCCGTGCTACATATGCGCTAACTCAAGGCCCTTTATCGTACTGCAGTTGCCATTTTCGCGGCTCTTACGCACTTTCTGTTATACGGCCAGGGTCCGCCATTCTAGCTTGGTCCATCTTGTCCCAACGACGTTGCAAGGTGGGGTTGATCGGAACGTAAGATCTCTTCCATATTTCGGGCGCTGTTGATCCTGCCCATGGCGTTTCCGGGGATCGTAACCCTGCTGCTCTGGGGGTTCATGTTTGAGCCCTCCAGCGGCTTGCTCAACGCGCTATTGCACGGAGTGGGGATCAAAGGGTTGGTACAGCGAAAGCCGAGAACTGGTTGCTGATGCCGTACGGTTGACCACCGGCACCGTATACCATGACGAACCGGAAAGTGGAAAGAATACCTGAAGGCTTTAAGAAGATGCACAGTACTAGCACTACCGCCAGCCGGAGCCGCTTATCCAGGTCACGGCGATGCCGTTCAGTTTATGCTGGATAGGTACCTCACAATGATTCAGCACGCGGACGTATGGAGACGGCCAAGTCGGCTGGGAGCCGAGTGAGGGGCCGACCAGGCCAGAGGTCGGCCTACTCTATCAGAGAGCCAGGGTTTCGGTTTCCCATTCGCTGTCGCCGCGGGCGGTGATAACCGTCATGCTCCAGTCTAGGCCGAGATCTTCACCGTCCAAGGGATAGATGGGACGGCGAAGACGACGATAGGGGAAAGTGGCCAGGTCCAAGCTGGATGCACCCGGGGTGGCCACCAAATAGGCGCGGGCCCCGGGGACGCGGGCGAGCAGGTCCTGATAGGCGGGGAACAAGTATCCGCTTTTCAGAACATAGACGGTGCCGGGGTCGGTCGCATCGAGGCCCAGTCCCGCCAGCCAGGCGGGGTCGTGCATGGCCACCCGGCGCGTTGTGAGCACTATGCGGTTGCCGTCGGCGGCCAAGATGGCGACATCGCCGGCCAGGGAATCCTTGACGGCGGCAAGCACGTGAAAGGATGCCGAAACCTGGGGACCGGCCTGGACCAACTGGCCGCCCAGGGTCAACGAGATCCGCCGCCCTACCTGCCGGATACATTGGTCGACGGCGGTTGGCGCCACTATGGGGGCAAAAAGGAAATTGCTCAAGCGGTGGACGAGGACGTGCTGCAAGAGATCGACGCGGTCCTCCACCGCTCCCGCAGTAGGATTGTCGCCGCTGTCGCAAAGATACCAAGGGCCGTCGCGCCCATCCGCCTTGGCCAGCGCATCGGCAATGCTAAGAACAGGCGTCGACCGGTAAAACGCTGCGCGTTGAGCAAAGACGTTGCGAGCTAGATCGATTAATTGCTCCCGAGCCGACTCCGGCGCTGGGCCAGGAGCCAGCGCGGCGCATAGACTGACCATCGCGTTGGGATTGTCCGCCCAGGGATAGCCCTGCAAAAACGACGCCTCGAGAATCTCCGGCTGATTCGTGTAATCGGCCACGTTCGCGACCAGGGAGCGCATCGGCTCCAAGTCGGTTTGGCCATACTCCCCGGGCAGCAAGAGCGGCAACCGGATGTGAATCTTCCACGGACGGGACCCGAATGCCATGAGCCGCAGTAGCAGCCGGGCCGCCCTCCGTCCGGTGTCCACGATATCTCGGTGGGGGGCCGTGCGGTATCCCACGATGGCGTCCACGCCGGCGATGAGGGCTGGACTGGGGCTCGCGTGGAGGTCAACGCTGATCACGAGGGGGATGTTGCGTCCCACGTGCCGGCGTAAAGTGCTCACAATCTCCGCTTGGGCGTCTTCGCGGTCCGTGACGCTGGTACTTCCGTGCAAGGCGAAGTAGACCCCGGAAACTGCCTGCGGCGACGTCACTGCCAACCTATGTTCTAGGGCGCTCAGAAAATGGTCGAAGACGGGGCCGGGGACAGGACCGGAGACCGGGGCCGACACGGCCAGCAACGAGTCGACTCCGAGCCCGGCGGCACCGAATTCGACCAGCGCTCCCGCCAGTTCGTTGTCTTTCCCGGCCGGGCGATCGCCCAATTCGGTGAGGTCTTCGCCAACCAGCCACACAAAGCTGTCGCTCGCCGCCGGTAGGGGATTAAAGGTGTCGGACTCGTGCCAAAACCCTCCGATTAGTACACGTCGCGCCATTGTGCTCCTCCTCTAAACCGGAAACCGGCGTCGCCGACGAGAACGCTTCCGTCTCGCCCATCCTCGTGCTACGCTCTACGGTATCACGCTCTCCCACGCGCTGAAAAGAGAATTCGGCGACAATATGGGTTGCGCACCTCGGCTTTCGATGAGCTGGCTATAGTCATAAGGGGAAGGCATGGCAAAACTCTTGGTTGTCCGCCACGCGGCGGTTCGCGTCGACTATGCGGTCCCGCCGGCCCGGTGGGAACTTTCCGAGCCGGGAAGGCGCCGGACCCGGGAGCTGGCCAAGAATGCGCCATGGCAAGGAATTGTCCGCATCTACCATAGCGCCGAGCGGAAGGCGGTGGCGACCGCCGCCATCCTTAGCCACGACACCGGAATCGCGACCGTTTGTGCCCCGGGCCTGGGGGAGTTGACCATGCCCCTTATCCCAGCGCGGGCTGAGTTTATCCGCCGGATGGAAAGGTATTTGGCGGGGACCGACGAAGAGGAATTTGAATCGTGGAGCGCGGCCACCCGGCGCATCGTTCATTGTGTAGAGGATATCGTGGCCGAGTCCCCCGGCCAGTCGGTGGCCATTGTTTCCCATGGCCGAATTTTAACCGTATTCTATAGCCACCTGCTGCGCCGCCGTCTAAACGTGGCGGACTGGCAATCCATTGCCCTGCCCGACTGGTCCATCGTCGATACCACGACTTGGACGGTCGAACGTGGATTTCTGGCCGGGGGCCAGTCGGTGACGGGCAAGAACCGAACCATTAGCCATTGAAGCAGCTCGATAATGTCAGATAGCAATCGTCAGGACTAGAAACTTGGATGCAACCGGGCCGCCATCGACAGAGGGAGTTAAATTTTCGCGTAGACTGCCCGAAACAGGTTGCACAATGTTCATTCATGGAATACAATGAAACCAACTAAGATACATCCTCGTTAGGCGAGGCGGCCATGTCAACACAGGCCACTGCCCTGACCCGTCCAAAGACGCTCAAGGGTAAAAAGAGGTTGCCGGATTAAGGCTTCCTCAAGGTGGCTGAATCGTTGCTGATTCTTACGTGACGTGGCGCTGAAGCTCCACCAGGAGGATCACGGCCCAAATGTGACCGAGTCCTCTTGTACCGAGAGGGCTCGTTATTTTTTGTATCCAAAGGGGGGAGCAGGAAATGGGATCCGATCCCGGAGGCCATAAACGTCGTTTCCAGGATTGGTACGGCTGGTTTATCATTTCCGCTGCCCCTTTGGACCGCATGCGCTAGACCGCGCGTTCCTCCTGGGGGCAGCCGGGGAGGGACGACAACATGGCGGTCAAGACGCGCTCTGCAAGTTTGACCGAAGAAGAAGACTCCATACGCGCCGTGGATCGGGAACGCGTCCAAGCACTGCGTGCTGCCGGCAGCTGGAAAAAGCGATTGGCCTTGCTGCTGACCTTGATTGGTCCAGGCTTATTGGTGATGATTGCCGATAACGATGCGGGTGGGGTCGTGACCTATGCTCAGACCGGCGCTATGTACGGCATCGGATTTTTTGTTCCCGCACTCATCTTGGGTGGCTTGATTGCCTTTTCGGTCCAGGAGATGACCGTGCGCTTAGGCGCGGTAACCCGCCGCGGCCACGCCGAAATGATTTGGGGCCGCTATGGCCCGTTTTGGGGCTGGTTTTCCCTGATTGACCTGGTGGCGGCCAATGTTCTGACCCTGATTACCGAATTTATCGGAATTACAGTAGGTATGTCAGTGTTTGGAGTGCCGCCGATGCTCAGCGCTGGCGGAGCTTTGGCGCTGGACGCGGCGATCTTGCTCTTTCTTCGCTATTACGCGTGGGAACGGGTTTCTCTATGGATAGCGCTCGGTAATCTAATCTTCGTTCCCTTGTGCCTGATGGCGCATCCCCGGTGGGGTGCGGTAGCCGGGGCGCTGGGGCACTGGACGATTCCCGGCGGCTTTCAGGCGGCCTTTTTGTTTGTGGTCTTGGCCAATTTCGGCACCACGATTGCCCCTTGGATGCTGTTTTTTCAGCAGTCGTCGGTGGTCGACAAGGGTTTGACGGTGGCGGACGTGCGGCAAGGTCAATGGGATACCGCGATGGGCACCTTGGCCATGGTGGCGGTGGCGATTGCCATCGTGGTGATGACCGGGACTTTGCTGCACGGCCACGCTGGCGTTGGTCAGGAGCGGATTGCGGCAATCATGGCAACCGTCGGCCGCAGGCTGGGACCGATCGGCCAGGATCTCTTCGCTCTGGGGCTGGTTGAGGCGGGGACCATAGCTACCATTGCACTGACAGCGAGTACATCGTGGGCCATGGGGGAGGCGTTTCGCTGGCCGAAGAGCATAAATCTGCCGGTGCGCCAGGCGTGGAAGTTTTACCTGCCGGGGATATTGGGCGCGGCCGTCGCGGCCGGGGTAGTCATGATTCCACATGCACCGCTCGGGTTTCTGAACTTGACGGTCCAGGTGGTGGCTTCGATCTTTATGCCCGCCGCGCTGCTGTTTCTCTTGCTCTTGTTAAATGACCGGGAAATAATGGGGCGGCATATCAACCGTGCCTGGCAAAATGCGGTAGCTATCGCCATTGTGGGTCTGTTGGTGAGCTTAAACGGATTATACGGGATTTTTGTGATGTTTCCGCGGGGCTTTTGAGGGTAGCCGCCAGCGGCAAGTTAGGGCCAAGAAGCAGACTAAAGGTAACACTGCAAGAACGGAGGAGCAGGGGATGGTGGAGATGGAGCAAAATCGGGAGCGTTTGGAGATATCGGCCGCACCCTGCCAGACTCCGGTGGAACTGACCCGCGTCCTTCCACGGGGACTGGTGCGATGGGCATTTTGGGGCCTGCGTCTATATATCGCGGTCATGCTGGTCTTGGTCGGGATCGGATTTTCTCGGGGCATGCACTGAGCTTGCCCTTAAGCAACTATACGGCGTCAAACGCCCACTAGATGCTAAAGAGTGTCGATGCATAGCCGCGGCAATCGTAAGGCGAGCGATGGTTCGCCGGCAAGCTTTCACCCGAGAGCCGGTCTGCCAGAAGGCGACCTTGGCACGCATTGCTAAGGGGCTGCTCGCTGGCCGGAACGAGTGGTACTATGAGCACAAATCCGTTTTCGCCACAGGGCGGCGGCCCGCCTGATGCCGCAACGCCAGCCTTCACCGGCCCATGGCTTGAAGCGAGGAGGCCACTGAGGGCGAATTCTAAGGAGGCTCAAGCATGCTGGAGGTTGATTTGGCATATGGTTCTGGTTCCGTCGCGGCGGCAGTACCGGATTCGACCACGGTCCTGACACCGCGGTACGTACCGACCCTGACGAATGAAGCGGGGGCAATTAAAGAAGCCCTGGCGCACCCGCGGGGAACTCGCCCGCTGGCGGATATCGTGCGCGGTCGGGGATCGGTGGCGGTGGTGACCCCCGACATCACCCGGCCCTTGCCCACGGCGCGCATCCTGGAGGCATTGCTGCCGTATCTGGAAGAGGCGGGAGCCGGGCCCGAGCGGGTAACTTTGATCAATGGAACGGGGTCGCATCGGGGGAACAGTCCCGACGAGCTCGCGGCTATGTACGGCCGCGACGTGGTCCGGCGCTACCCCATTGTTAACCACGATGCCGCTCGCTCAGAGAGCCTGACACTGGTGGGGAAAACCCAGAGCGGCGTGGATGCCTGGTTAAACCACGATTTTGTGCAAGCAGACGTGAAAATTGTGTTGGGATTAATCGAACCGCATTTTTTTGCCGGGTTTTCGGGAGGAGCCAAGGGCATCTATCCCGGCTTGACCGGTCTTGCCTCCATCCTTGCCTTTCACAATGCTCAACAAATCGACCATCCCCGCTCGACGTGGGGCGTCATCGAAGGCAACCCGCACCAGATTGAGTGCCAGTCGGTATGGAACCTGGTTCATCCCGATTTTCTGCTCAACTGCACTGTTAACCGCGACCGTGGATTGACCGGAATTTTCGCGGGAAGCCTCGAGGAAGCCTTCCCCGCCGGCTGCGCATATTGCAAGGACGTGGCCATGACGCCGGTGGCCCCGCCCGAATTCGACGTGGTGTTGACGTCCAATAGCGGCTATCCGCTCGACCAAAATCTCTATCAGACGGTAAAAGGCCTGTCGGCCGCGGCTCAAATCGTGCGGCCGGGCGGCACCATTGTGTGCGCTGCCGAGTGCCGCGAGGGCTTTCCCGATCACGGTGAATTTCACGATTTAATGCTGAATGCCGACTCTCCCCAGGCCCTGCTCGAGCACATTGCTCAGCCGGGGTTTCAGCGTGCGGATCAATGGGAGGCGCAGACCTTGGCCAAGATCCTGACCCGGGCTGAGGTGTGGCTCTATTCAACGCTTCCGGCCCGTGCGGTAAGCGAGGCAATGTTGACCCCAATCGCCTCGCTGGCCGAGGGAGTGGCGACCGTGCTTGACCAGTACCACGGCCAAGCCCGAATCGCGGTGTTGCCGGAGGGGCCGATGACCATCCCCTATCTCTCGAGTCGAGTCGGTTAGCAGACTGCGGCCGCTGTGGAGTTCCGGCCGACGGCTGTCTCCCTGCGGTGGTCGGGAGCCAGCTACCGGACTGCGTGACCGACTAAGGAGCCACGGCTGTGGAAAATCCGCCGTGCATCGCACGGAGTACCAGAGTAGGTGCTCGCTTTACCCGCAAGGGGACGGGACAAGCGACGGTAGGAGTGAATCCCCCCGAATCACCCATAAGCATGGGGACAAGCGACGGTAGGAGTGAATCCCCCCGAATCACCCATAAGCATGGGGACAAGC
>JAJZXC010000136.1 GCA_021846365.1 Bacillota bacterium
TCAGTGACAAGGTGCGCCAGCTGGGGCCCTTCTCCGCTATTCGGGTTCTATGAC
This sequence comes from Bacillota bacterium, assembly GCA_021846365.1. Classification (GTDB taxonomy): domain Bacteria; phylum Bacillota; class Sulfobacillia; order Sulfobacillales; family Sulfobacillaceae; genus JAJZXC01. Next base: position 55 of record JAJZXC010000136.1, read on the forward strand.
CAGCTATGGCGTTGTGAAAATACTCTCGGTGCGAGAAACTGGAAGATGGGTAGAGCAAGGCTGCCCGTCCCACGGACTGATTTTTTGAGGCCGCCCGGGGCCCCTCGGGGGCGCTCGGTTCGAGAGTCACCCGATAAGCCCTGGCCCTCCAGGCGGCAGAGGGCCTAGCGCTTCACGGCTTCCGCATCGCACCGACCACAGTAAAATTCGTTGGCCGCGTTTTGAGTAGGAAAACTTAGGGCTCTCGGGGTTTTGACGCCCGCCAGAAAAACGCCAGAACGATCCACGTCCTAGACCAGAATACAACAGCCTTTCAGGCTGGGACTGGCCGAATGCATGCGCGGATACCCCTGCCCATCCATTCGGCCAGTGCTAAAAGGGGGTCGCCCTTCGAATCGGTCACCTAAATCGAGACGTTCTGAGGCCAAATAAAGTTGGACTTTACAATAAAAATCGGTGAGCAGCCGTTTCCCCCACCAGGGCGGATGACGCTGCGTCTCCGAGGTTTCTGGCTGCTGGCTGGGATGTGGTCGCGGGGCTTCGCCTCCCGCGCCTCCGTCTTAAGGGGGATGCCCCGTGGGAGATGATCTTTGGGCACTGCGCGTATAAAGATGGTCGAGTGGGGGCCCTTGAACATCCTGTTTTGGCTAATTTCTTTTTGTCATCGGTTTGACTAATTGTGTTGTCATCGTTATTTTCGGTTTGAGAAAGATGGTCGGAACACGCTGTGGCCTCGCCTTTTTAACGCGAATCCCAGCCCATCGGGCTGCTTCTACCTGAATCTTTCGTCCATAGAATACTCCGGATCTGCTGACAGCCGAGTTATCCGAAATAATGACCCAAGAACTGCTCAAGAGCCTTGATGCGTCGCCCCCGAATGCAACTCATTCGGGTACCATATTATTGCCGGACACAAAGACAGGCCTAGACTGCTGAACCAATGGCTCCGTCGGTGACGGGACTTCAGAACGAGGTCGCATAACCACGCCTCAAGCGCGTTAGGGAACGTCGCGCTCCAAGTCGGATAGGATTCTGGAGTTTGCTTAGGATCGTGGGAACGTCCTCTTGCACGGTGTCCCAAACAATGTCGGAGTCCACATGGCCTAGTCGTGAACCACACGATGACGAATGCCCGTGACGGCTGCCCAAGGAACATCGGAATAGCGAGCGGTCCATGATCGGTCGAGGCGGCCGGCCGCTTCTCCCAGGACAGTGAGGTTCCGGAGGACGGCATCAAATAACAGCGTGTCGTCGACGAACTCGGTGACGGTGCGATTGTGGCAGTACCGGATGATTTTCTCGCAGGCGGTCACCATATCGGCCAGGTACACGGCGGGATTCTTCTCGGCCATTAAAGTCGAGCCTCCGATGGGAAAATGGGGACCATCTGCTGTTGAACTTGGCGTCGGATGATCGGGTGGATCTCCTTGAGGGTGTGCATGTCCACGGAGCGGCCTTCGAATACCTCTGACAATCGATCTTGAATGGCCAACAGAGAAAGCCGCGCTGATCCGGGGCAAATCGAACAACCATGTCGATGTCGCTCTGCTCCGCAAAGTCGTTGCGGGTGGCCGAACCGAACACCGCCAACGACTCAATGTGTTCCTGCTGACAGATCCGGGAAACATCCGGCAAGTGTCGTTCAACCACTGGAGCAAGCATGCTCCTGGCCTCCTTTCCGCATCTACGTTTATTATAGTCTGCCCATCCATTGCGACAAGACCTCGGCTTCCTCGCGCCGACACCTGAGCCTCCCGACTTCATGCTTGCTGCGTTCTCGCCTCCGTTACTCGATTATTAGTTTTGTCAAGTTTCCTGAGCTAGCGGATTGCCGAGTAGACCTTAACTTCCTTCCGCCGCTTGACGATCGTTTGTTCCGCCCGAATGCCGATCCGCTCGGCGACTCGCATGGACGGGCGTTTTGGACGTCAATCAAGGATATCAGTTTGATGGTGTCGAACTCATAGTGCTTACAGACCGCAGCTGCTGCCGTGGCATATCCATGGCCCCATTCCCGGCGCACCAGCAGATAGGTGATTTCTATGGGAATTGGTGAGTGCCGACTGTAGCATGCCAATGCCCAGAAAAACAGTCTATATTTTCTGATGACGGTTTGTTATTATTAAGTTAGTGAGAAAGTCTCGACGCGCGACGCCGAGGCTTTCAGTGTGTTTGAGCAAGCCAGCGCATCAACTGCTTGATGCGCTAATACCCACGAAACTCCCTGATTAGCTTCGTGAACTATTGTATAGGACCACGACCTTCATCGGGCATGGCTCCCGAAGGGACCTCGCTGAAAATCCGATCTGATATGGGCTTTCCCGATCGAATCAGGCAGATGGAAAAACTCGTCACACCCGATTCGACCAGAGAATACCATATAGGATCTTTCAACAGGCGCGTTGATATATGCGTAAATTCCCCGGTTCTTCTATGTGAAACGGCGGCAGGGGAATATCGATGTAATTGTCGCCCTAGTGAAAAACGTTCGCTGAGAATTGGCTCGATCGGATGCGCATCACGACGCTCCGGAGTAGGCCCACCTACGCCTCATCTGGTAGGTAGGCCTACCCCTCGACAACCGCATCGTTTCGCGAGAAGCGACACCTATGCTCAATCTTACTGAGCTGGTTTCGGTTTTTGAGCTTAGCGCCGCACCAACCATGGGCCAGCCGCTCGGCGTGCAACCCGCCATCGGCAGGTGGACAACGCGGCGATGACCCGGATAAAACGGGTAACGCACACCCTTATCCGCCCCCACCTGAACACAAGCAACAGCAGGGCTAGCAGATGATGCAGCAACGATCGTGTGGCCGGTATCTCGAACAGGTGGCCTACCAGAGGCCGTCGCGGCGAAGACGTTGGCGGAGTTCTCGAACCGCTTCCGGCGGCGTTGACTCGTCGCCATAGCGTTCGTGTTCATACCGCACGATGAGTTCTTGCAGCGTCGCGCGTTCGCCATCCGGGGAATCCTCCCCGCGCCATTCGTTCAGCACGTAATCGCGGAGGGTTTGTCCCCGAACAATGGGCCGCCCGCGGCGCGCCTGATGGCCGAGCCAGCGTGTGACCAGCCGCCGGAGGGCCGTCGGCGGCTGGGATGGTCGCCGTCGCGAGGGCAATCGCGAGCGCTCGAATCGGAGACCAGGGCTGCCCGCAATGCGATCTTCCTGGCGGATCCGAAGCGTTCTCAGGATGAGATAGGCGATGGCGAGCACGGTCGAGGCCAAGACGAAGATTCCCCAGTGCTCGAACGAAAGGGCGGGATGGAGGGCAGGATGCCGTAGATGGCGGGGCAGAACTTTGGGCACCCGGCTGTGGACACCTCTAGGCTTTGCCTTATGCCGCACCCAGCGCAGCAAGAGCACCAGCAAGGTCAGGGCGGCGGCAGCCGCCAGCAACTGAACGAGAAGGTCGCGCCAAAACTGAACCACGACGTAAGCTCCAAGGCCGACCAGGGTTGCCCAGAGCACGATGCCGCGGGCCGACGGCGAGACGGCGAGGGTCAGCGCGACCACCGCCCCGACCATGTACAGCAGGACCAGGGGAGTCAGCACCAGTCGCATCCACCCGGCACCCTGGGCCCCCATGCTGACCACTTGGGCGCGATGCATGGCGAGAAGACGTGCCGCTACCGCTAACCCGGCCAAGATCGCGATTCCCGGCAGGGAAGGGATCTGGGCCAAGACGGCGAGGAGCCCGGCCGCGGCCACCATCCCCAAATCGGAGACCAAACGCCGCGTTTGCAGGTCATCGTCCCGCGCCTCGCCATGCCCGATTCGCCGCCCCCAAACCACGGCCCAGCCGACTTCACCGCAGACAGCGGCGGCGGGATGAAACTCCACCGTCCACACCAAGGCCAACAAGACGGTGATAGCCATGAGACCAATCTTTTGCCCGCGAAGGGAGTGGCTACGCCAAAACCAAACAATCGCGCAGACCGCTCCCCCCGCCACCTCGGCGGCTACTGCAGGTCGAGGCGAACCGGTCACCGCACTGACCAGCGAAAAGGCGGCCAGCACCGCCATCAGTCCATCAGCGATCCGTGCATACGGGTTCCAGGCGAGGTTCACCGTCAATCGCCCCCTTCTCCATCGCCCGCCGCTAACGGCGACAGCTCAACGCTGTCCACCCGGCATCCGCGTCGTCGCCACTCCCGGAATTTCTTGTCGACGGCGGCGTCGCGATAACCCGCCAGCCAAACGATGACGGCGGGAAATTCAACCTCGCGCTCGACCTCAGCCAAGAGATCTTCGAGGGATATGGCGGCATAGGCGGCCAGTCCGCCCAACTTGTGGCCTACATCATGCCCCATTCTGGGCGTCCACACCCCCTCCCCGCGGACGACCACATGGCGGCTGGCTTTGTGCAACCCCTCACCCCAGTACCCGTCGGCATAGACCCAAACTTGCACGCCCTGCCGGCTCAGCGCCTCAATCAGGGCATAGCTAGCTTCATAGATGCGGTCGGCATGATCGGCCCGACCTTCCCACCTCAGCTCGGAAATTCGCACACTGGCGACCACCACTACCACTTGGCGCATGGCGGTGGCCCGTTCGACGACAATCATCTCGCCGCGACGTGCTGTCACCATCCAGGCCACGTCCCGCAAATCGTCCCCCGCCCGGTATTCGCGCATGTCAACCCAATCGCAGGAAGTAGGGGCGAATTTCAGCGGCGACGCTGTCAACCCCAATCCGTCGAGCGGTACCCGTCGCCGCTTGCCCGCAGTGCGTCGCGGGTGGACGGTGATCGTCCTCGCCACTGAAAAGACGCGCTCTTGCCGACGCATGGTCAAGCCGTCGGTGACGGTGAGCATCATCCGTTGCAGACGATGGGCTCCGCGCCGTATGCCCCGGACGTCAAACCGGACGGTAACCACTTCCCGGGGTCGAAGGGCCAAGGTGACGACAATCGGAGGACGGTCGGCAGTCCACCGCCTTTTCCCCATCGTCGGTTGTATTGACTTCGATGACGCCTGGGGATCCTGGTCGAGTTCGACGCTGAGGCCGTCCGGAAGGTCGAGGGCGCACCTTAGCAACGGGCACGGCAGCCAGGTCGGATTCCTGATGATGATGGTGATTTCGGTCACCGCTTGGAAGGCAAGCGAAGTCGCTACCGGGATCACCTCGGCTTCAATCCGCGGTGCCACCATCCGGTGTACCAATTCTACCCACGAGAGAAGCGCGGCCGCCAGCACCATCACGCCGAGCCAGATGGCAATCATGGCATCTCTTCCTCCAAGGGCACTGGCACAACCCGCAGCAATTCGGCTATCCAGGCCTCGGGATCGACCTCGTCGCTGGCGGTGGTCAACAGCAATCGATGAAAGAGCACGCGAGCGGCGACCTTCTGCACGTCGTCTGGGATAACGAAATCCCGGCCAGCCAGCACCGCCTGCGCGCGAGCCGCTTGGGCCAACAAGATCATGGCCCGCGGGCTCGCTCCCACCTCGACCTCCGGACGCGTGCGGGTAGCCCGCGCAATCTCCGCCGCATAGGCCAGTAGGTCGGTCGAAACCCGCACACTGGCCACCGCCTGATCGAGAATGGATATGGCCGCCGGCCTACGACCGGGATCTCCCGAGATCTCCGACGATCCAGCCTCCTGGCCCGGAGGCCGTTGAAGATGAAGGGTCAAGATGGCCATGTCGTCCTCGGCAACTGGGTATCCTAGGCAAGTCTTCATCAAAAAGCGGTCAAGCTGGGCTTCCGGCAGCGGAAAGACGCCTTGCGACTCCAACGGGTTTTGCGTGGCCACCACCAGGAAAGGCTGGGGCAACCGCTGCGGCGTACCGTCGATGGTCACCTGCCCCTCGGCCATCGCTTCCAATAGCGCCGACTGAGTCCGCGGCAGTGCGCGGTTAATCTCGTCGACCAGGAGAACATGGGCAAAAATCGGCCCTCGCCGAAAAACGAACTCGGCTTGGCGAGGATGAAACACCATTCCGCCGACGATGTCGGCGGGCATTAGGTCGGGAGTACACTGAATACGGCGAAAAGAAAGTCCCAAGGCGGCGGCAAACGCTTTGGCCAACTCTGTTTTGCCCACTCCGGGCACGTCTTCCAGCAAGATGTGACCACGGGTCATGAGTGCTATGCATAGGCTGTCCACGGCGTCGCTGAGGCCCAGCAGACGGGTGGCAATTTTCTCCCTTATCTCCCGAATCACCGATTGCGCGGCGACAATTGGTTCAACCGATTGCGGCATGCATGGTATCCCCTCTCCAGCGGTCTATCCCCAATCAGGGAGGCTCGCGGCATACCTACAGTGAACCCGTGTCCACTATCGTTGCACGACCACCGTTTCCTCCGCTTATACCTTAACCCATGGCGCCGAGAGCGGCTAGTCAGCCAAGTCGCCGCTGCCAGAATGCGCCAATGCGGTTGGAACGATCGAGGTATGCATCACAGTCGACGGATTCCTCCCGCGGGCGTTATTGGCAACCAAGCGGCTTCGCGCTCATTGCGCTCTGCGCCAGGCCAAGTCGAAGATGGGTGGAACGGGTGTTGAATCTACCGGCACTTTGCTGGTATTGTTAGCCAAGGAGGTTGCCTGATGCGGATCCAAATCAAAGACGGCGATCAGGTGCGAGAAGTCCCCCTGATGCGCCCACAGAGCGATCAAAAGGCATGGATCGATGGGCGCACAGATGACGAGACGGTGGTTCAGATTGCAGACGCCATGGGCTGGGATGCAGAGGCGTTGAGCTCGGTTAGTCGCGACACCGACCGAGCGCAGTTGCAGAATCTGGGCAAGATTTTGTACATCTCGGTCTTCGTGCCCGATGCGGACACTCTCCGCAAGATAAATATCATTCTCGCCCGTGGCGTGCTGGTGACCTTGCACAATGAACCGGTCGAAATGCTGAACGAGGTGGGCGTTGAACTGGCCCAGAAGCCGGAACTGCTGGAATCGGCCCACTATCTGCTGTACGAAATATTAGAACGCAGCGCCGATCGTTTTCTGGAGGCCATGGACCGTTATGATGAAGCGTTCGATGCCATGGAAGAAGACGTGCTCAATGGCCAGGACCGGACGCATGCGATCTTTTCCCTGCGCCACGAGCTCCATCGCCAGCGCGGCGTATTGGCCGACATGCGTCGGATCGCCGCCCGCCTGTCGCGGCGTCAATTTGCCTCGGCCAGTACCGGAGCCCCCGACGCCAACATTTTTGTCGACGTTTATGATGGCTTTTACCATGTGATGGACAATCTCGACAGCCTTCGCGACAACTTGACCGGCTTGGTGGATTTACAACTGAACCAACGCTCTACCCGCCTGAATGAAATCATGAAATTTCTCACCATCTTTTCCACCATTTTTCTTCCGCTTTCGTTTATCACCGGCTTTTTGGGCATGAATCTGCGCAGCATGCCCGAACTTTACGTACCTTACGGGCAGGAAGTCGTTGTGTTCTTGATGCTCCTGTTGGTAGCCACCATGCTGTATGTCTTCAAACGGCGAAAATGGATGTCATAGAACCCGAACTCAAGCCGCGGGCGCGGCGGGGACCGCAGACGGGCGCTTTAGCGGGCACGGAGTCGCCTCCGCCAAGCAAACCCATCTCTAGAAAGAGACTATAGTTCGCTGGTTTCCGGTTGCTCTTACAGAGCTATTTAGTTTGGGGCGTCGCTTCGTATTGGGAAGGGACGGGAGGTTTGGATGCTCGACGCCGGTTATATACTCGGCAAAAAAGATTTTTAATTTAGCCGACGGCATATAAGGACACAACTTCGAGTATATCCGGCCTCCCGACCATTTGGTCAGAAATTCTAAATGCAAGTTCTTTTTTGCCGAATATATAGCATCGCGATCCGCCTCATTGGTGAGTTGCAGTGTGGCTTACAAGTCTGATCTATCCGGTCAGAGCAGCCTTCGCCGAACCCGTCGGCCGTGGTTGCACCACCGTGCTGGCGGTAACTGCTGGTTACGTTTCGGTCCGTCTCGGGTTTTGGCTTGGTCCGCTCTTTAATCGTCTGTTCGCCCGCGCTGGCTTTGCTGCTCTCAGCTTGACGGTTGTCCCGTGGTTCACCGCCCGGCCTCATAACCCCTACACCTCAATGCCGTCAGGTTAAGGATATTAGCGTACATCTGTATCTCATAATTGCTACCGCTTAGATGCGTTCCCAGTACCTGACCGTCCGAGTGCGTCTGCTCAATGCGCGGCCCTCACTCCTCAGGTCGCCGCCGGCACGGCAGGGGGTGATGGACAAAATTGGCAAATTTCGGCATCCTTGCCGGGGGGTGATCGAAATTGTTCCAAAAAGCTCGGAATCTATTCAAGACAGTGTTTAGCTTGCTCAATCAACCGGAGTTCTGCGAGGAAGCCACGGAACTGCCGGCGATTTTACCAGGCACCGCAAGGTCGGATTTGTCGACGTGATGGCCATCATCATCAATCGATGGTCATCCGGCTGTACAAGTTTGGAACAGGTGTACAATCCAATGCAGGATACACCGTTGCCTCCCCATAGTGTGTTGCGACCTCATCATACAACGCGCGGTTTTTCTCAAGCAATCGGGGAAATCCCTTAAGGATTTCTCTCATGCATGTTCCCATCCTCATCCCGTGTGCCGACGACACCAGCCGATACCGCATAGGCCACTAGTACACGACGACGCAAGTCCGTGATCACCCGTGCAATTCACCGGAATTCTGATAATAGAAGGCAAATCAGGGGCGCCATGGGGTCAATTCGGGCCGTATGGCAGGGCGATCGGGTCGGCGGC
>JAJZXC010000137.1:0-4243 GCA_021846365.1 Bacillota bacterium
CCTTCTTTCGCCTCTATCCCACGGATGGCGTAAAAGTTGGCTTTCAGGACGCACCTAATACCTGAAGCTCTTGCCTGCCGGTGGCAAGCCAGGATATTGTCGAGGGGCGGCTAAAGCGCGGTCGCAACCGTTTAATCTGGTCGGGCCGTCGGCGTCCTCTGTCCTCTCAACCGCTTCGCAAGCGGATGCTAAATTCGGTTCGGTTACCGCGGACGGTGGTGACCTTGAGCACTTGGGCGAGCCGGGTCGCCGACGGTGGGATGTAAGCGCGGATCTTTCCCGATGACCATGACAAGGCAGGCAGGCGACGGGCTCCCAGCTCGACCCGGCCCGGTTGGCGGCCAAACCCCGCGCCCAAAATCGTCAAGGTGTCGCCAGGTAAGACCTTTAGGGGACTTACGACGTCGATTAGGGCAGTGCCGGGGTGCAAGACTCCCGCGAGCCGGGGAAGGGTGGCTTGGTAGCCGACCGCAAATGCCGTCCCGCCTCCGACTGGGGACGACGTGTTCGCATAAAGGCGCCGCCCTTGCACCATCGACTCGGCGATCGCTCCCCGGTTGAGGTCGACCCGGGTGCCATTCACCGTGAGCCGGGAAAACTGGATGGGGGTGAATGGGGCTAAGGGACTGCTTGAGCCTCCGCTGTCTTCGACCATCCACTCGGGTTTCAGTTGGGGCCCGAGTTTGACGTGGTGTAGGGTTTTCCTCAACACCGCCCCGGTGTTGAGGTCTTCGACCCAGAGCTGCCAGCGCCCATGGCCATCGGTGCGGATGTATGCGGCCATCCGGTTGCCCGGTTGGGTCTCGGCTTCGCTTTCGGGAAGCGCGTCCTCCGGGTAGGTGGCCGGATAGTTTTCCCAAAACAAGGCGGTGGCGGGTGGGTTGCCGGCGACTTCGGCGGTGCCCGTTTGCACCAGGGAAGTCGTGTTCTGTAGACCGATCCAGATGCTGAGCGCACCCACCTTGCGGTCAGAACCGGCGATGCGCGGTACCCGCCATTGCCCCCCTATGGAGCGGTAGGCTCCGCCGGGGAAAAAATAGCCGGCCCAATTGCTGCCGACCACCGAGGAGGTTTGCGGGCCGATGACCGAAAGCACCGGAAACGCCATCATTAGCGCGGCGGTAACGCCGGCTAACAGACGGCCGCGTCGGCGACCGATGCCATCCACCTCCCATCGCCCCGGTTGGGCTAGGTGCAAGCGGGACGGAAGGCGCCCGGTCGGCGGCGTCCGATGTCGCTTGTCCTGAAATCGTCCGCCCGGTGGCTGCAAGCCCAGCTCGGGGTATTCTCTCGCTAGTGACGGGTGCCGCCAGATGACCGCAGTTCGGGTCCTGCCGGAAGTGTGTCAGCCGAAAGGGCGGGACCGCCCGCCGCGAAAACCATGGGCGGTCACCAACTGGTGCGGCCCGCGGGTCACCTCCACAATGCCCGAGGCTTGCCCCCCATTTGGCGGGGAAGCCATCGCCACCAGCACGGCGAGCGACGCGGGCCCGGTCTTAGATCCGGCTGATCAGCTTCTGTCGGCGTTCTTCATACTCCGACGGCGAAATGATCCCTTGGTCCATTAATTCCTTGAGGGTGACCAACTGGTTCATGACTCTGCCCCCAGTGCCGGATATCCCGAGATTGTAGCGGTTGTCAAACGCTTCCGGGGACATGGCAAGGTAGACAATACCTTCGATAAAGGCCACAAATGCGGGGATTCCCGTCCAACAGAAGACCAGGTACAACACACCCTGTCCGTTCTTGCCCAGATAGAATTTGTGTACCCCAAAGCTGCCCAAGAAGATGGCCAACAATCCTGCTACCACTCGGTTGCGCACGGCGCTATCGCGTCCTTTGGCGGCGAGCGCGGAGGACTTTGGCCTCGGCGGCGGAGATGGCCGCATGGTCGCCCGACCGCAAGATTTCCGTTGCCCTATCGATCAGACGGTCGACGTGCTCCGGATGGGGATCCCTAAAGTCAAAAGGCTCCGGCGGGCGGTTGGGCAGGGCCAGCAGGACGCCGATGGCGGAAGCAGAGGGTAGATAAAATTCCGCGATCCTGCTTTTTCCCCGGGCTCGCCAAACCGCGTGCCACCGTTCGTTTTCGTCATGCCAGTCGTTCCACGGTCCGGGAGACTGGGTCAAGTATATCGTGAGGGTCCAAGCTCCGCTGGTAAACCGCCGGAAGTCGTGAGCCAGGCGGTCGGCCACGGGAGCCAGATGGTACTTCACGGCCAGCCACAGGGTTTCCGGGTCGACCGCCCCCGCCGGGGAAATGCCGTCTTGGGCGTCCAAAAGGCGTTTGAGATTCGCGTCTATGGCCTACTCCCCCCGTCCCTTCTCAAGCGAGCAAGCAAATTTGGCCAGGTGACGCCTCTTAAGCACAACTCGGTGTCGACGCATGGTGAATTTCCTGCTCTGCCGCCCCTTTTGGGTAAGCTATTGCTATGTTGATTATTATAGCGTTGGTGAGCGATGCAGGATCATCTTAAGAAATCTTCTTCGCCGGGCGCCAATCCGCCGTCTCTCTGACCGGTCCCATGGGAGATATCTGCGACCCGCGGTCGGCGTGGCCGCGATGCCGGGTCGACGGCAGGCGACGGCTTTCCATCGCCGACCGCTCGCCCGGCGCGATCATCGGCGGCGCCTCTGGCCTCCGGATGGTTTGTCGGATGGGCTGGTGGAGCAGAGCAACCGGAAACCCGTCCTCACCCCCCCGGAGTGTCGGCGCCTTGTGACCGAGGATGGGATGCGGGCCGCGGATATCCCCAGCCAGGACAAGCGATGGCGCAGGGTAAGGGCCCTGGATGCGGGCGTGGCGATCATCGGCCGCCTATGGCCATCGGCATGTGCGCCACGTCTGCCGTCGGTCACCGATTCAGCGACCATGCCTGCGGGGTCACCTCATCCAGAGCCGGCGACGACGCCGGTCGGGATAGACGTGCCGGGGGCAAGGCGCTATGATCAAGAGGGAGCACAATATGCGAAGGAGATGGTCCAGTGGGGACGAGCAGGGTTCGCCGAGCCCGCCCAGAAGACGTGCGGGGGTTGGGGGAATTGTCCGATCGAGTCTTTCGGTCGATGTTGAAGCCGGGGACGGGAATGCCGGTGGAATTTCCCCGCCTGTTTCACCCAGACAACGCCGCCAACCTTTATTTTGTGGCGGATTCGGCGGGAAATCCGGTGAGCCTGGTGGGGACCTACCCCAGCCAACTGGTGAGCAATGGAGCCCGCCTGACGGCGCTTTCCATCGGCTCGGTGGCCACCTTGCCCGATTACCGTGGCCGCGGTTACGCAACCGAGATGCTGGAAACGATCATGGAAGAGCGCTCCCCGCATCATTCAATTATGCTGGTCTCCGGGGGCCGGGGGTTGTACGCCCGCCTCGGATGTGTGGAATTCGGAACTCTGCGGCGAGCCTGGTGGGTGCCGACTAGCTGGTCCGACCCTGGCGTGACCTGTCGAGCAAGCTCTCGCCTCCGAGAGGACGCGCCGATCCTCCACCGACTCTACCGAACCGAAGCTTACCGGGTAGTGCGAACACCTATAGAAATGGAAAGCTACTTGAACGCAACCACGGCGCCCCGGTTCAGAGCTCGGCCGGCGCCGGTTCGCGTGCTGATTGCCGAACGCGAGGGTACGGCGGTGGCCTACGCGGTGGCCGCCCCTGGCCGCGAAGGCACACGCATCGACCTCTTGGAGTGGGCAGGAGACCGAGCTGGCTTGCTGAGCTTGGCCCAATATGCCTTTCGCCAAATGCAGGGAGAACGCGTCGAGTGGCGTTTTCAGTCTGACGACTGGACGCTCGGCAGCCTGTTGGACGCCCATCACATCGCGAGTGAACCCTGTCTTAATCAGGGCACGATTGCCGTGCTTAACCCCGAACGGCTGTTAATGGAAGTGAATCCGTTGATTAAGGAGCAAACCGGCCAACACCTGACCTGGGAGCAAGGATACCGGGTGGCTTGGGCAAGCACCCCCAGGGGACCTGCCCCGGAGCTGCCCGCGGAGCTTGACCGGGGGGCATTGGCCCGATGGCTGTTTACCACCGATGGATTCAACCTGCCCTTGGTGGATACCGGCGGATTGAGCTACGTTTAGCGAGTCATAGACTCGCACCCAATAGCGGACCGTCTTGCCGGTCTCCATCAATGGGGTGAGACCAGTCGGTTAATAAGATGAGTTCACCGATTGACTCGGGCGGGGGTGCCCAAGTGGCGACCCCGGCCGCTTTTTTGTCCAGACGGAGATGCTCTAG
>JAJZXC010000137.1:4343-8772 GCA_021846365.1 Bacillota bacterium
CAGTTGGAAAAGGGGCATGGGTGGGAATCCTGGGGCTTTTATTGATCAGCGGCAGCGTGGGTTGGTCGGGAGCACGCAGGGCGGCCGCCGAGCCGACCGCGAATTCCTTGCAAACGGCGTGGAACCGCCTTATTCGACAACCCGGTCTCAGCCATTCGAGCGTATCCGCGCTGGCCTACGATGTGACCACGGGGCGGCCGTTGGCGGTGGTTCATCCCAATCTGCGCCAACCGCCGGGATCAGTGACCAAGCTGTTTACCACGGCAGCGGCCTTGGCGCAACTGGGCCCCACCTTTACCTACCGGACGGCGGTAGCCGTCCCCAAGGCGGTGGCCAAAGGCGCTCCCGGCCCGATATATCTGGTGGGCGGAGGGGATCCGTGGCTTGAGGCCAACGGCTCCCACGGCCTGCAAACCCTGGCCGCTACGGTGGCGAAAACCGTTAGGTCGGCTACCCGGGTGGTCGGGGTGAGCTCGCTGTTTTCACCACCAATCTATGGCGTCGGGTGGCCATACGGCGTCTTGGGTCAAAACTACGGTGCCGGGGCCACCGCCCTGATGGCCGAACGGAGTGAGGTATTTGTGACCGTTGAGGCCAAAGGACCGGTCGGATCCCACCCCAGCGTCAAGCTTACATTTAACGCCAAGCTCGCCGTCCCTTCGTATTTCCACGTGATCAACGAGGCCAAGATTAAAACCGCCCAGAGCCCCGACAGCATTTCGGTAACGCGTCGTCCGGGCACCAACGACATCGTGGTGACCGGGAGCATTGGGGCGGGGGCGAACAACGGTCCACTTGCGCTGTCGGTCGGCAACCCTCCCCGCTTTGCCGCGCAATTGTTTGAGACGGCGCTCCGCCAAGCGGGAGTGAATTTTTCCCAAGCCGCCGCCAATACTCAAAGCTTGCCCAATGGATTGGTGACCCTGGCGCGTTACAACTCGCGAAATCTGGTCAAGTATCTGTCCATTCAAAACCAGTTTTCCATCAATCAGATGGCAGAAAACCTCTACCGGGAACTCGGTGCGCATGGGGCCCAGACCGGCTCGCTGGCCGCCGCCGGGGCGGCCATGGCGCGGTTCTCGGCCGCGGCCGGGATCTCTCCCGACCGGGTTCAGGTAGACGGTTCGGGGCTTTCTCCGCTGAACCAAGCCAGCGCGGCAGAGGTGGTCCAACTCTTACGCCATGTGGCCCACCGCCCTTACTTTGGGGTCTTTCGCAATTCTCTAATGCATCTCGACCATCCCAAAAACTGCGGGTTTCTCTGCCCCCCGACCTGGTCATACGTTCTGCCTAAGGGCGCCAACCTATGGGTCAAAACGGGAAACCTAAGCAATCAATGGAATTATGCGGGTTATGCGCGAGCGGCCAACGGCAATCTTATCGCCTTCGCGATTTTGAACAACGGGGAGCCAACCTCCGCCAACGTGTATCGCGGATCGGCGGTTGACACCATGATGCAGGACGTCGCGTTGTGGCCAAGCGTCCCGCAGCCGACCAGCCCTGCTCCGGCTGGGACCGGAGTCTCCTCCGCCTATTGGCAACGGCTGCTGGCCGGCCACACACCTAGACAGGCGGGCAGTTTGGTCGGGATCGCGGTCGAAGACGTGACCAGTCGGCGCACAGTATTGGCGCAAAACGCCAATCTGTTGATGCCCGCCGGATTGCTGACGCGGGTGGTCTTGGCCGACGCTGCCCTGCATGCCGGCAAACTGCCCGCCGAGTCCATCACCGTCAAGGCGGTGGGCCGCCTGGCTGACGGAAAGTTGCATGGCAACCTGGTCCTCAACGGCCACTACGATCCGTTGCTGACCTCGACGGGGATGGCGCGGTTGGCCGACCAAGTGCGCCAGGCCGGGATTCGTCAGGTGGACGGCAGGATCATGTATGTGCAGCCGACCTCCGGCGCCAGTGCCGCCCGCTGGCCGCGGGCCATTCCCTGGAACGATTTGGGCCGGGCCTGGACCCCTCCTCGCACCGCTCTGATGGTCAACCAGGATCAGGCAACCATTCAGGTCCGAGGCACCCGCAATGGCCGCTCGGCGGTATTGGCCGTATATCCCCGCCAAACTCCAATTGGCCTGGTCAACCGCGTGCGGACCTCGGTGGGCGGATCTAGCGCCGTGCATATCCGGCTACGCTTAGCGACCGACACCTATGTGGTCAGCGGGACGGTGGCAATCGGCCGAACCGTGTCGGTTCCGGTGGCCCCGCCGGATCCCGGGCGCTATGCTGCTCTGCGCTTTGTGGCGGCGCTGAAGCAAGGCGGGGTGCAAGTGCTTCGGGGAGTGGGGGTGGCCTCTTCTTCCGCCGCTGGTTCACCGTTGGCTGAAGAATCTGGCCCCACCTTGGCCCGAGTAATCACCGCCTCCCTGCAGTTGGCGTCGACGGCAGCTCCGGCAGCGCTAGAGCAAGCGCTGGGATCGAGGCTGGGTTCGGCGCTGCGGCAAAGTCTGGGCTCCTACCCGAGTTACCTGGTCGATGCCACCGGAGCCGGTTTAAGCAATTACCTCACCCCGGCGGGGGTCACCGCCATCCTGGCCAGGGACTGGAATCAGCCCGGTGATGCTCCATTGGTCCATGCCCTCATGGGGTCGGGGCTTTGGCTGACGACCGAGCCGGAGACCCGTGACCTGGTTGGCTACGTCAAAGCTCCCAACGGCCAGGTCTACGCGGTGACCGAGATGGTTAGTGAACTCTTGTGGAATCATCGGTTCAGCGGGACGGTGGCCCGGGTTACTGGTTTTTAGCGTCGGGGTCGCTGCTCGGAGAGGAGGTACGGCCATCCGTTTCGCCCCGGAAGATCGCGCGGTGCGTCATCTGGTTGACCAGGACGCCCGCCTGGCGGCACTGATCGCTTACGTCGGCATCGTCGAGGTACCCTTGCGCGGGGAGTATTTTCCCTCATTGGTGCGGGCGGTCGTCGGTCAGCAGCTTTCGGTGCACGTCGCTGATTGCATCTATCGCCGCCTAGAGGCGCAGATAGCGCTCACTCCCGAGGCGTTGCGGGCGGCGAGCGATCAAACCTTGCGGGCTTGCGGCCTATCGGCGGCCAAAATGGTATATGTCAGGGATCTGGCCGAAAAGGTGGCGCTTGGTGACCTGGTCTTGGACCGCCTGGCCGGCCTGCCCGACGAGCAAGTGACGAAGCAACTGATGGCGGTTAAAGGCATCGGGACGTGGACGGCAGCCATCTTCCTCATTTTTTCGCTGGGCCGGCTCGACGTCATGGCCACCACCGACGGGGGCCTGCGCCGAGCCGTCCACTGGCTATATGCCCACGGTTCGGACGATAGCGGCCAGGTTCCGGATTGGACAGAAATGGGTCGACGATGGCGACCGTATCGTACGGTCGCCTCGCTCTATTTGTGGGAGATTATCAACCAAAACCTGGTGGCACGACCGCGCGAAGCCGTGTTGCCAACCCTAGAGGAGTCGAATCCATAAGTGAGAAACGCGGACGCTCGGTGAAGACACTCGAGCACAGGGGTCACGGTCCCACCAGTGATGTCGGCAGTTCTAAGTTGACCGAGTCCCCGTCATCTTCTGAGCCATGATTCCCGGGTTGGTGTTCTAAGGCGTCCAACCCAGCCCGATCGCACAGAGCCTGGGAAAATTGGTGATAGAACTCCCGATCATCCGTCAAGGTGCCCAACAAGGGGACCAGGCCCGCGATCCCTGACGCGGCCAACAGTCCTCCCCAAGCCGAATCGTTCACCACCAGGATGACCCCCGCCACGATGGCAATGGCTGTCCAAACACCGATGACCATGCGGATGCTCATGGGACCCTCCTTCCGGCCGGTTTCACCAACCAACCTAACATCAACGTGGATGTTTATGTCATGGTTGCCGCCTGTTCATGGTTTTATTGTAATGGACGCAGGATAACTCCGCAATAGCTAACATATTGATTCCAAGAAATGCCTCGATCAACGTTGAAATTCAGTCTCCGGTGCGTCGTGAAAGGCCGATACAGATTTCCCACCGCAAACCGAGTCTTGGGGGATCGTTGGCCAGGACGGTTGCGCGTCAGTGCGACGACCAGGCCTTACCGGCAAGGGTGCAGAGATTCAGCCTGGTTAGCTTATCATCGAGGGTCGACGGAGCCAGAGGCTGGTAAGGCTAGGGCAAGCTTCGCTTCTTGGCCAAAGGAGGCGGTGACCTCGGCGGGGCGTTAGGAGCCGCGCAAAAATGAATTGAACGAATGCTGCGGTTCGATTCGCCCCGGGGATCCAGTTGACGATTTCTTAGCGATCGGCTACGCACGGCCAAGTGCGCAACCAGCACATCTAATCTCCATGTGGTGCATTCGGTTTTGAAAACCAGGGTCCCTATCGGGGTCCTTAAGCACTCTTTGGGCAAGAGGCCCGACCAGGAGTTGGGCCGGGTTGATCAGGGCATCCATCGAACGATGAGATCGCTGTCACCGC
>JAJZXC010000138.1 GCA_021846365.1 Bacillota bacterium
GATTGGGGTTTGGGTGTATCGCCTGCTGGGGCAGACTCTACCCTCGGGCCAAGTGTTCGCAAAAGGTTCAGAAAGTGTTATCCTTAAAAAGTGATTTTTTCGGCCAGGGGACACTCGGCGGCTGTCTCAAGACGGTAAGCCAAGGGCCGAGTGAAGCGGTAGCCGTATCGCTCTCTCCAAAAGGAGTCCCCCTGCTTTAGTGCTGAGGAAGGCGTGAGGCACAATGCAAACGTGGCTTTGCTGGGTGCGTCATGGACAGACCGACTGGAATCTTCAAGGACGGTTGCAGGGAACCGAAGACATTCCCCTCAATGCTGCCGGTCGTGAGCAAGCCGGAGTGGCCGGCCAGTACTTGGCCGACGGATTTTCATGGGACGGTGTGGTCAGCAGTCCGCTCTCGCGCGCGGCGGAGACCGCTCGCATCATTGGCCTAAAGATTGGCTTCGACCAGGTCGATTTTCTGGCTGAGCTCTCCGAGCGCGATTACGGCAGCGCCTCCGGCCTGACTGCGGCCGAACGCAAGACCCGCTTTGGCGGGAACCTGGCTGCCGATGCCGAAAGCATTCCGGCGCTTAAAGACCGAGTAGGCGATGCACTCACCACCCTGCAAGAGCGATATGCCGGACGCAGGCTGATCGTGGTCTCTCATGGGGGAACCATAAATGCCATGTTGGCGGTGTTGTCCGGAGGAGGCATTGGCACCGGCAAGACAGTGCTGACCAACACCAGCCTAAGCCTGATTTGCTACTCTGCGGATGAGTGGAAGATTTTGGCGTACAATCGACAACCTGGCGACGGAGCCGCCCTAATGCGGGCTAAGGTTGACGGCTTAGCTTAACACTCCAGCAAGAAGCCCACGGCCCTGGGGCGCCAACCACTGATCGATTGATCCGGCTAAGCGGGGACGCTATCCGGCTGCCGGCACGTTGTCTGTGATCATGAGGCATAGCCTGATGGCCGGAAGGTGTGGCCTGGGCGCCGCAAACCTGCCTGCCCCCCGCGTCATGCGGGAGGCAGGCTCGTCGCCAGGTTGGTGGAACGCATGACGAGGGTTGGCTTCGGGATCCCATTACTTTTGAACCCTAAATCGGTATTCGCCGGACCCCAATTGCAGCCCGAGCCGCCCTTGCTGGTGAACAAGGTCAAGGCCGCCTTCCTGCAAGTTTTCGGTGTAGCCTTGAGGAAGGTAGAGGGTGGCATGGCAGTTTACCGGAACCGTGAGGTCGATGCTCAATTGACGCCCCTCGGTCTTCCATTGGCATGCCACGCGGCCATACGGCGAATCGTGATACGCGCGCACAAAGGTCAACCCCGCCACCGGCTCCGGCCGGAAGACAACATGTTTAAATCCCGGCTCCCCGCTGTCGGGGCGGATGCCGGCCAACGCCCGATAGAACCAGGCGCTGATGTCGCTGAACATATGATGATTGCGCGAGCCTTCCCCGCTCCAACGCTCCCACAGCGTGGTCGCCCCCTGTTCCAGCCCGTAGCCCCAACTGGGAAACGTGGTTTGGCTAGCAACAGCATACGCCAAGTCGGTTCGCTCCCCCTCGGTCAGCGTATGCAGAAGATATTTCGTGCCCAAGATTCCGGTGTCGAGATGTTGGCCCTGCTCCTCAATCGCCTCCACCAGATGGTGAAACACGCGTGGTTTTTCTTCCGCGTCCACTAAGCCCTGGTACAATGCGCACGACCACGCGGTCTGACAGTCGCCGCGCACGCGCCCCGTCGCCGAGTCCAAAAACTCCCGACGAAACGCGCTCCGAATCCGGGCGGCCAATGCTTCATATTCGGTGGCGTCGTCGGGCCTGCCGAGGAGCACGGCCGCCTTGGCCATGATCGTGGCGTCCACATAGATATAGGCGGTGCTGGTTACCACCTTGGGACATGCATAGCCATCCGCCGCGCCTGTGGGCGGACACCAATCGCCGAGTCCAAAGTCGAAGAGGTCCTGGTTTGACCGCGAAAGGGCATAGTTCAGGTAAGCCTTCATATTGTCGTACACCGCCTCCAAGAGAGAGACGTCGCCCGTATACACATAGACATACCAGGGAATCAGGAAGAGGGCGCTGTCCCACGCGGGTCCAACGTTGTACCCCCAATCGCCGGTGGGGACGATACCCGGCAACTGTCCACCCGGGCGCTGAACGTCCTGGAAGTCCCGCAGCCATTTGGCATAGGCAGTCGCCGGGGCAAAGTTCAAGAGGACTTGTTCCGCCGACAAATGGGCGTCGCCGGTCCAGCCGTTTTTCTCTCGATGCGGACAGTCGGTCGGCATGCCATGGTAATTGGTCAGCGTGGACCATCGGGCGGCCCGCTGGATGCGGTTTAACAAGGGATTCGAACACTCAAACTCCCCGCGTTCGGCCAAGGCGGTATGCACCACCCGCCCCCTCAGGTGGTCGAGGGTCGGCGTACCCGGATACCCCGTCACCTGCACATAGCGGAACCCGTGGTAGACAAACCGCGGTTCCCAGCGTTCCTCACCCTCGCCTTTGAGCACGTATTTGTCGGTCTGGAATTCTCCGCTGTGAACAAACTCGGCGTTTTGGACCAGGTCCACCGTCCCGTCAGGGTTGAGTTCCTCCGCATATCTTAGGGTGATCTCGGTGCCCGCCGGCCCGCGGACGCGGATCTCGGCCCACCCCGCGATATTTTGTCCGACATCATAGACCCAGGTGCCCGGGCGGACCTCGGTAACGGCAACCGGCCGCACAGTCTCACACACCCTAATCGGCGGCATCTGTTGCGAGCGGAGAACCCCCGCGGGGCTGGCAACGATTTTCGCGGCGATAAATCCGGCACCGTCGTACCCGGGCTGATCCCATCCCGCAATCTCCCGGCGCGCGTCGTAAAATTCGCCGTTTCTCAGTCCGTCAAAGACAATCGGCCCCTCCGACGACGCTTCCCAATCAGCGTTAGTGACCACGACCTGCTCGTCGCCGTCGTCAAACGCAATATGGGCTTGGAGGAGTAATTTGGGTTGATCGCGCCAGGGGGCGTCCTGGAAGTTCCAGACCACCGTGGTAAAGCAGTTATACCAGCCGTTGCCGAGCGTCACCCCGAAGACATTTTCGCCCACCTGCAGAGCCTCGGTAATATCGTAGGTTTGATAGAGCACGGTGCGGTCATAACGAGTAAATCCCGGTGCCAGCACCTCGTCGCCGATCTTGATCCCATTGATGGTAAGTTCGTAGTAGCCCAGCCCCGACACATACACGCGGGCCTGCCGGATGGGCTTATCCACTTGCATCGTCTTGCGGAAGAGAGGTGCCGGCAGCGCGTGTTCAACGTCGGTCCCGCCCTGGGGATGGCCAATCCACGCGGCAACCCAGTCGCTTGCCGCCAGCAGCCCCATTTCGAACTCGGCGATAGGGCTCGCCGCCGACGGTCTTCCCTCGCCGTCCCACACCTGCACTCGCCAAAAGACGCGCTCTCGCGAAGCCAGCGGCCGTCCGCGATAGACGACGTGGATCGACTGATCGGAGTCCACCTTGCCCGTATCCCAGAGGTCCGCCTCGTCCCCCTCCGCGAGCATTGATCGGCTGCTGGCCACCAAAATTCGGTACGCCGACTGCACCTGGTTCCGACTTCCCGGATCGGCTCCGAGCTTCCAACTTAGTCGCGGTTCCGGCGACTCCACCCCTAGCGGATCCGTCAAATGATTACAGGTCAAATCGTAAATCTCCATGGTTCCCTCCTCGGGGCACCGGCCCCGTGTTGGATTCCTGCCCCGATGCCACGCCTTGCGGACCAGGTCGATTCCGCCAATGGTCGAATTGCGAACCCCACAGCCTCGCCCGAGGTCGTATTCTCCCCTTGGTGAGGCTAGCTCCCCCCCCCCACCTCGGAAGCCCCGCCCCTGGCTGCCGTTCGCGCCCTCTTGGAGATTTTCGGCCGCAGCCGAAGGCAACACCCTGAATCTTGCCGGTTCCGCAGAAATTGCGGTTGTACCCCCGACGCGGCGCCCGGTCGAGATCCGCGCGCCCACGCGAGCGTACCGGGCGGAACCCTACGGACGATATCCAGCCTCTACCGAACGGCGGCTCTTAGGCGGACATCCCATCATGCGAATTCGACCCCCACACTTACGATTTTGCAGGGGTCGACCCCAAACGCAATGCCTCCCCGACCATCGTTCACGATATCCCCGCCATCGGCGGGCCGTTCGTTCAAATCCAGCCAATACGCCTTGGCCACCGGGCGCCCGAAGCGCAGAACGGCCTCGGTGCGATGACCGTCGGTTTCATAGAGACGCACAATCCACCGACGCCCGCCACCATCTTCCGGCAACTTGACCGCCGACAGCGCCACGCTCCCCCCCTCTATCCCAAAGAAACTCTGGGCCAAGGGCAATACCCCCGCCGACGGGCTGGCCGACACCACGTTCAGCGGGTGATTGGCGACAACACTCCTCAGCACAAGGTCGCGATGATCGCTGCCGTGCACGGGCTCCAGAAAGATCCGGAACGTGTGCTTTCCAATCTCCGGGTAGGGATCGGGATCAAACGCACTGCGGATCAAGGTCAGGGACAAGCCGTGATCCTCGCCGCGAAATCCGTGCTTGCAGTCGCTGCCCACCATCCACGACGGGTCCTGGGGGTTGGGGTTGATTGCCATCGCGAACCGGTTGGCGGGAACGTCCATGGCCATGGCCGGTCGCTCGATGACCCCAAACGGCACGTCGTAGACAAAGTGTCCTCCCGAGTATGCGGTAGGTACGTGAAACGCCAGTTGGGGAATCCCCTGGCTCGGGCTGCCGAACTCCCGCCAGTCGCATTCCACATCATAGCGTAGCCGTGGACTGTCCACGTCGAGAGAGATGGTAACTTTTAGCTTCGAATGGGCAAAGTCCATCTCCATGCCGACCGCCGTGCGCAGCCTGCCTGATCCCGGCAGTTTGCGCAGGCGCACAGTGTCGAGCAAATCTTGGACCTTCATGTAGCGGCCGACTCGCCAAGCGGTCATGCCCTGGCTGGGGTCTTCCTGAATAAGGCGAAAGACGCCGGCCAACTGCCCGGGGGGGACCAGTTCCTGGCCCGTCTCCCGGTCCACCAACGAGGCGATGGCTCCGCTGCGCGAATCCAGCGCCACCCGCACCCATCGGTTCTCCAGCACGAATTCGGGTTCCCGTTCGACCCGCAGGTCTGATGGAAGCGCCACCGCCAACTCACGCGCCGGGGCCTCGGCGAGAATGTACGTAGCGTATCCGCAGGCCGGTACGTCGGCTTGGATCAAGAGGCGGAGGTACCGGTGCCCCCAATATTGGTGGGTTCCCTGGTCGAGCACCTGATGCCCTGTAATCCGACCTTGGCCATCCTGGACTTCAATTCGGCGGGTGTCACCCGGCCAATCCCAGACCACCGCTTGCACGGCCTCCCGGCGGGCAACCGGCGCCGCGTTGAACACGTGGAATATCCGGGTTTTTCCCCGGCCACGGTCGGTCTGCGGGATGTTGAAAGCCTCCACCCCGAATCCTACGCCGGCCCCTTCCGACACCGTTTCCCGACCCTCGCTCACCTCCATCGCTGCCGGTAGCCAGGCCGAGGTGTCGACCGCCTCCGCGATCCGGCGCAGGGCCATCGTCTTCGCCGTGGTGGCGGATGCCAAGGTTTCCTGAAACAGTCCGAGCGCATACTCTCGCGTCCCCGCCACCCCCGAGCCGGGAAGGATGTCGTGAAATTGATTAAACAGCACGTTGCGCCACGCCGGCTCTAACGACGGCTCGGGGTGAGCTGCCGGGATGACCAGGGCCGAGGCGGCGCGAAACATCTCGGCTTCGTGCAAGGTGGCTTCCGCGACTCGGTTGGCCTGTTTGATCCGGGTCTGCGTGGTATAGCAGCCGGTGAACACAAAATTCAGTTCCCCCCGCACCTCCGGCAATCGTTCGGCCATCGATTCCATGGCTCGGAAATACTCGCCGAACGTGCCCATACGAAGGGTAGGAAAGACCGGCCACGTGCTCATGTCCAAAATCCGCTCGATGTCGCGGCGGGTGGGGCCGCCACCATGATCGCCGACGCCATATACTTTAAGCATCGTCTCCATCTGATACTGCGCGCAAAAATCGGGGACGTGAAGCGCCATCTCCGGCCCGATTGCGGCATTGTACCAGATGGGTTCCCGGTAGGCGAGGATAGACGCACCCGAGGGCGCAACCCACCGGTACAGGTGATGGCCGTCATACCCCCGACAATGGTAATAATATTTCACGCCCCCCGAAGCCAGGATCTCCGGCACATTCACACTGTGGCCAAAGGTGTCGGGCTCAAAGTCGATGGTCAGCGCCTTTGGATCGAGTCCCAGCAGTTGGCCCAGGTACCGCTTCGTATACACGAGGTGGCGGGCTAGGCTCTCACCGTTGGGCAGATTCTTGTCGGCTTCCACCCAGGTTGAGGCCGTGACTTCCCAGCGGCCTTCTTGCACCCGACTCCTGATTTCCCAGCAGCTGAGGCGCGTACTCCTCCACAATCCGGTAGGTGGACGCCTGCGACTGGGAAAACCGGAAATCCGGGTAATCCCGCAGGAGACCGAGCATGGTGCGAAAGGTGTCCAGCGTAACCGCCACCGTCTCGTCCCAGCGCCACATCCAGTTCATGTCGATATGGGCGTGGGCGGCCGCGACCAGTTGAAATCGCTTGGCGTCGGCGGAAAGCTCTCGCATCTCATCCTCAACCGCTTGGGCGACATCCTTGGTGATCGTGCCTTGGGTCGTTTGCGCCGCCAGCAGACCGTCGGCCACCGCGTCCAGTAGCTCATCGTATTGGCCTTGCCCAATCCGGGACAGGCGCGTCGCGTAGGCGATTTGATACCAAACCCGCTCTCCCCAATATCCGAGTTCCCCGCGTTCGCGAATCCTGGCCAATTTGTCGTCCAATGCTGCCATCCCCAACACTCCTTCGCCTTCCAAGTTCGCCCCGGGGCAGCCAGTCTACCCCCCGAGCGCTTTTCTCATCGGCAGAGAGCACCTCACGCCACAAGCCGACCGCCATCTCGGCAAACCTCTGCCCTGCCCCGCCACCGATTCTCTCACATGATGGGAAAACAGTGCAGTGACACCAGCCGCTGTCCCGCTATCAAAGAGGTCGATAAACATGTCCGCTTCAACATTGCGCCACCTGCCCCCTATCGAGAATCTGCCTTCATCTTCATCAAGAAAATACCGACAGGCCAAAGACCCTGGTGCCCCCTTTTTTGGACATGGCGAGCATCACCGGGGAGTCCGTCAGCCTGGCGTGACCACATATCCCGGCGCCGCTCCCCCGGTGTCATCCTGGTTTCCGACAGAGTGGCGCAGCGGTCTCATCGGTCCCGGGTCAAGCGATAGGTCGCTATCTTTTTCGGGGACAGCTCGATGGCCAAGCGGCCATCCATCCGGAATGCCCCGGCGATCGACTCTTCCAGCAAATTGACTGGTTCCGCGTGATCCGGTGGGCGGCAAAACCCCAAGTCGACCGAAACCGGCTGCTCTTCGACGTTATACATCCGCACCACCATCCCCTGCCCGTTTTCCGCCCATTTCACCGTCGACACCAGCGCATCCGCGCCTACTGTCATGAAGCTATCGACTTCGGCAAGCCTTGGTTTCCCTTGGTTGGGATCCGGACGCACAAACGTCCCGGTAAGTGGGGAACCTTGCACCCAAGGTCTTCCCTGCGACCATCTCTCCTCGTCCACGGCCGACCATTTAGTTTTCACCCCTTGGTGAAACGCCTCCGCCGCTTGATACAGATGCGTCGCCGATTCGCCGACGAGCGGGCGAATGGCGAGTTCCAGCCGGTGCCGGCCGAGACACTGCCCCTTGGGCTGGATATCGGTTTCTAGAGGAACCGGCTCCCTGCGGTTGATGTTCTCCACCCCGCGCAAAAGCGTAATCGCGAGCGCCTTGCCGTCTTCCAGCGTCTCGTAGCTGTGCAGGCCCTTGGCAAAGACGGCCAAGCCCTTAGCCCCATCCACGGCTGCCACCCACTTCCAAAACGGCTGCGGATTGCTCTCGCGGTCAAACTCGCGGCCGGCATTCCACGCTCTGCTTACCGCGTCAAACTGTCCTCCGGCCAGGACATGAGGGGTCTTGCCGGGTACGGGAAGCCGTAGGCGCAGGCGATGATCCTTGGCCTGATTGTCCACTGCCACCGTCATCTTCAGATGACGCGAAGTGCGCTCAAGACGCAAAGTGACGTCAAACCCAGAGGGCACTTCAGCCGTCGTTCGTAGCTGGTGGGTATCGTCCAAAGCTGCCGGCAACTGCCAGGTGAATCGGTAGCGACATTCGTCGTAGAGGGTATTGGACCGCTGTTCGACAAACTCTACGATCTCTGACCATACGCGCGGATTCTCGCCGGCAACCCCTTTAAACACATACAAGTTCCCGCTGTCTCCGGCATCTTCCCATTGACCCAGTCGGTCTAACGTCTCCCCGGTGTGCTTGTCCGTGATCTGAAACGTGCCATCCGCCCGCACCGCCACCCGCAGGTGCTCATTTTCCAGGACCGGCAACCCGGATCGATCGCGCTCCTGGACGTGATTTCCCGCCAGGTGGGGGCGCACCCGATATGTCGCATACCCCAAGGCCGGCACTGACGGACTCCATTCGATGTCAAATCGCTTGACGTTCAATATGCCGGGAAGATTGATGGGACTGAGCACTTGCATCCGGCTGGGTTCACTGCCCAGCACACGGTACGGCACGGCCTGGCCCTTGGCATCTTCCAGGCAGAAGTCGTCGACCGCATCC
>JAJZXC010000002.1 GCA_021846365.1 Bacillota bacterium
TGGGACATACAAATCCGTTCGGCCATCGCTGGTCAAACAGATATTTCCGGCACGCTTGGTCAGTCGAAAATTGATCTTGCCACTCCAGGCGGGTCATAAGCTCAACCTCCACTGGAACGTCTAATTATCCTAATGATATCACATCATTCTGGGATTCCTAAATTTTCCCTGACCTAAATTACGATGTATGAAGTTTTATTGGAAACCGTACTTTTGGCACCGAGCCTACTACGTCGGGAGTGTCGGAGGGGCATCCTTGGATACGGTGAAGCGCTATGTCCAGGCCCAAGGGACGAAAGAAAAACCCCGCAAGGCGGCCAAGAGGCCGCCGCCGGCTTGACCCCCTCTTGGCTATCGCCTGAGAAGGGGAATGCGCGGGCATTATGTTCAAGCACGCCTAGCTCTAGACCGTAGAGCATCTGAAATTCGACTCGGGCGGGTGCCACGTTGGGGCGGTGCAGTAATTCCAGCACCGTGTTGATTACGCGTTGATCGTGGGTTGCCACTGCGGTGAAGGCTCCCCCCTCGATCGCCCGCTTGACCAACGCCAGATAATTCCGGTCGACGTCCGCCTTGTCCTGCCAGGCGACCGAGACCGGTTCCAGGTAAGCCCCCTTAACAATGCGCACAGACGGTTGCTCAAGCGTCAGCAAGGCCTCCAAATCCTCCGCCGAACGGTACAGATATGCCTGCAACACCGCCCCCACCGCGCCGGGATAAGCGATGGCGAGCGTGCGGCAGGTCCTCAGCGTCGTCTCCGTGGTGGCGGAATTCTCCATGTCCAGCCAGACCAGTTGACCGTTCTTTGCCGCGCTTTCGACGATGGCCCAAGCGCCCTCGCCCACCATGCTGAGCTTAATCGATACGCCCCCGTCCAGCTGCTGAGTAAAAAGGGCGTTCAGGGCCTCGAGATAGTCGGAGGTAGCCGTCTGCTGATCGGCGGCCGATGCGGCCTCTTCTCCCAAATGGTCGAGGGTGACCCCGATCCGCTGGCGATTTAGCGCCCGGGCCACCACCAGCGCCTCCTTCAGAGTCGTTCCGGCCACGAAGCGGTTGGCACCCAACTCCAAACCATAACGCTCCGCCAGCGCCTGTAGGGCGGGACTTTAGCCCAAGACCCAACATGATCTCCCGAAACACCCGGTTTTCACCCCTCCTCGGCCTCGCCCGCGTAGCGCACCCATTCCAGGGTTAGGCCCTTAGCCTCGGCAGGAGCGGCCACTTTGCCCGCCGTCGGACCCAAAAGTCCGTCCGCCACCAGACGCTGCCCGGGCTCTTTACCATCTAGCAGCATCGCTCCTACCATCATGCGCACCATGTGATATAAGAAGCCGTCCGCCTCGACCTCATAACACCATATGCGGCCCTCGGCTTCCTCAACCCACCGGCTGAGGCTAACCGTTCGCACCGTCGTCTTGGCCGAGGAGCCTTCGCCGCGAAAGGCGCGGAAATCGTGTTGTCCCAAGAGCCAGGCGGCGTCGCGGCACAAGACATCCCAATCCAGCGGTTCGCTGACCGACGCCGTATAACGCATCCAAGGCAGACAGGGAGCCGGCTTCCGCCAGATCCGGTAGCGGTACCGCTTCCAGTTGGGGGCCCGGACGGGATCCCAGTCGTCGGCCACCTCTTCGGGATCACTGAGGCGGATGCTCTCTGGCAACCGTGGGTTCAACACCCGGGCGACCTTGTCCACCGGGATCGCACACGGCCCTTTCCACACCACCACCTGCCCCTGGGCGTGCACGCCGCGGTCGGTTCTCCCCGCCCCCACCACCACCCCGGCTCCCAGCCACCGGGAGAGGGTGGACTCCAGGACGCCTTGAATGGTAGGCCGGCCCGTCTGCCGCTGAAATCCGTGAAAGTCCGTACCGTCGTACAGGCATCGAAAGCGAATCGCCAAGGTCGTGCTCCTTTTCGCTCGCCAGCCGCTCATGATCGCTAAGCGGTCTCGCGGCAAAAAATGAGGCGCAGCCGCCGAGCGACCGCGCCCCGTTTCCCAATCTTGAGGCTTAGACCAATTCCAAGATAGCCATCGGCGCCGCATCGCCGCGCCGAAAGCCGGTGCGGACGATGCGCGTGTATCCGCCCTGGCGATCCGCGTAGCGCGGCGCAATCGTGGAGAACAACTTGGCTACCACCTCTTCTTCCACGATGTAAGCCAACGCCCGCCGACGAGCAGCCAAGTCCCCTCGCTTGCCCAGCGCCACCATGTGTTCGGCCACCCGATTCACCTCATGAGCCCGGGCCACCGTGGTGGTGATGCGCTCTTCCTTCAGCAGCGCCGTCACCTGGTTGCGTAGCAGCGCCCGCCGCTGGTCGCCCGGCCGTCCCAATTTCCGGTGCACTTTCGGCACGCGCCATCCCTCCTTCTGCTCTTACCTTGTGCTCTTGCTCGCGACCCTCTTGCCGCTATTCCTCCGACGCCTTAAGATACAGGCCCAGGGCAATTAATTTTTCCTTGACCTCTTCCAGCGACTTCTTGCCTAAATTACGCACCTTCATCATGTCTTCATCGGTCTTGTTGGTCAGTTCGCCGACCGTGTCAATCCCCGCCCGCTTCAAGCAGTTGAACGAACGCACGGACAAATCCAGCTCTTCGATGGGCATCTCTAGCAGTCGGTCGCGGCGATCCTCGTCGCGTTCGACACCGATTTCCACCCCTTGCACTCCGTCGGTCAGTTCCATGAACAGGCGCAGATGGTCGGACAAAATCTTGGCCCCCATCGAAATCGCCTCTTCCGGGCTGAGCGAGCCGTCCGTCCAAACTTCCAGCGTCAATTGGTCGTAATCCGTAATTTGACCGACCCGCGTATCGGCCACCGACCAATTCACTTTGCGCACCGGGCTGAAAATCGACGCCACCGGGATAACCCCCACCGCCTGGTCGGGCCGCTTGTTCTTTTCTGCCGACACATAGCCGCGGCCGCGTTCAACGGCCATGTCCATGGCCAGGCGGCCACCCTCGTCAATCTCAGCAATGTACTGGTCGGGGTTGAGAACGTCGATATCGGCATCGGCCTGAATGTCTCCCGCGGTTACCCGGCACGGACCTACCTTGTCAATCCGCACCGTGTGCGCCTCCTCGGACCAGAGGCGAAGGGACAAATGCTTGACGTTAAGGATAATGTCCGCCGTATCCTCTACCACGCCGGGAATCACCGAAAACTCGTGCAGGACGCCCTCCACCCTCACAGAGGTGACGGCGGCCCCCGGTAACGATGACAACAGCACTCGCCGCAGCGAATTTCCCAGCGTAATGCCATAGCCTCGGTCCAGCGGTTCGATGACGAACCTCCCGTAGTTGGCTTCGTTTTCATCGTCAACCCGGCGCACTTCCGGTTTTTCGATTTCGGTCATGGATTGGCCTGGTTTGTCCTCCAGGCCCTCGCCCCCTTTCACCAACACTTGCCTATGCGCTCCACACCTCTACCCGCTCGCTTATCGCGAATAGTATTCCACAATCAATTGTTCTTGCACCGGGGCCTCGATCTCATCGCGGTTAGGCAACCGCAAGACCGTCCCCTCCAGCTTGTCGGCATGAACCTCCAGCCATTCGGGGATGCCGCGGGCCTGCGGCTGTGCCATCTCCTTGAACCGCGTCTTTTCCCGGCTGGCGTCGCGGACGCGAATCACGTCGCCGGGTCTGACCGAGTACGACGGAATATTCACCTTGCGTCCGTTCACGCTGAAATGATTGTGCCGCACCAACTGCCGGGCCTCCGGCCGCGATGATGCTAGCCCCATGCGATAGACGACGTTGTCCAGCCGGCGCTCTAAAAGCTGAAGCAAAAGCTCGCCGGTGACCCCCTTTTTCTGGGCCGCCTTGCTGAAGTATCGTGCAAACTGCCCCTCCATCACGCCATAGGTGCGGCGGGCCTTTTGCTTTTCCCGGAGTTGCACTCCGTACTCAGAAAGTTTACGGCGCCCTTGTCCATGCTGGCCCGGCGGGTATGCCCGACGTGCCACGGGACACTTTTCCGAAAAACACTTCTCGCCCTTCAAATACAACTTGACCCCTTCACGCCGACAAAGTCGGCACACGGGTCCGGTATACCGTGCCATGCTTTAGCGCCTCCTTCCTTTCTTGTTCATGTCATCAGACTCTTGTTCGTCATCAGACCCGCCGCCGTTTGGGCGGACGACAACCGTTATGCGGAATCGGGGTCACGTCTTTAATCATGCTGACCTCGAGCCCCGCCGCCTGCAGGGAGCGGATGGCGGCCTCGCGGCCCGAACCCGGCCCCTTGACCATCACTTCCACTTCCTTGACCCCGTAATCCATGGCTCCCCGGGCCGCCGTCTCCGCTGCCAATTGCGCCGCGAAGGGGGTACTCTTGCGCGATCCCTTGAATCCCGACTGTCCCGCCGACGCCCACGACAGCGCGTTGCCCTGGGGGTCGGTAATGGTTACGATAGTATTGTTGAACGTCGAGCGGACATGGGCGATGCCCCGGTCGATATGCCGCCGATCTCTACGTTTGGGTTTAGCCGTTCGCCTAGCCGGCACTCCTTCAATCCCTCCTCAGTGTTGGTCGCTTCCCGCCTATTTCTTCCGCCGCACACCTACCGTCCGTCGCGGACCCTTGCGCGTGCGGGCGTTGGTTTTGGTCCGCTGCCCACGCACCGGCATGCTCCGGCGGTGGCGCTGACCGCGATAACTTCCGATGTCAATCAGCCGCTTGATATTGGTCTGCACTTCCCGCCGGAGGTCGCCTTCGACCCGATACTCGCGATCGATCACCTCGCGAATTCGGATCACTTGCTCCTCCGACAGGTCGCGCACCCGAATATCCGGATCCACCTGGCTTTGCGCCAAAATCCGCGCCGCCGCCGGGAACCCGATGCCGTATATATAGGGCAGTGCCGCCTCGACCCGTTTGTCGCGCGGCAGGTCAATCCCCGCAATTCGAGCCACTTTGCTGCCTCCCTAACCTTGCGCTTGTTTGTGCTTGGGATTTTCGCAAATCACCATCACTCGACCATGGCGCTTAATCACCCTACATTTCTCACAAATCGGTTTAACCGAGGCGCGCACCTTCATCGCCCCAGACCTCCTTTAGTCCACCAATACCCTATCGGTAACGATAGGTGATCCGACCGCGCGTCAAGTCATAGGGCGACAGCTGCACCGTCACCTTGTCGCCGGCCAGGATTTTGATAAAGTGCATCCGAATTTTTCCCGAGACATGGGCCAACACGCGATGGCCATTAGGTAATTCTACGCGAAACATCGCGTTTGGTAAAGGCTCGATGACGGTACCCTCAACCTCAATCGAATCCTCCTTGGCCACATTTTCCACCTCCTCTCGCAGCCCGAACGGTTTAGTATACCCGAGATCGCGTCCCGGTATCCAATCTTTTATTATACGAGACTTTTCGCATTTTGGGTCAGAATTTCGGGACCTCCCGGATCCAGGAAAATGGTGTGCTCGAAGTGACAGGAAAGACTCCCGTCGCGGGTCACCACCGTCCACCCGTCCTCGAGCACATCGACCTGGTAGCCGCCCAGATTCACCATCGGCTCGATGGCGATGGCCAAGCCTGGCCGCAAGACCACTCCCCGGCCCCGCGTACCGTAGTTGGGCACCTGCGGATCCTCATGCATGGCCCGGCCCACGCCATGGCCGACGAAGTCCCGCACCACCGAAAATCCGCGTTGTTCCACCACTTCCTGCACCGCCGCCGACACATCACCCAGCCGGGCGCCCACCTGAGCCGCCTGGATCCCCGCCCCCAGGGCGGTCTGGGTTACCGTCAAGAGCTCGGCCGCGCGGTCATTGGGCGGTTCCTCCACGAAGACGCTGATCGCCGCATCGCCCACAAAACCGTCGACGACGGCACCCAAATCCAGACTCACCAAGTCGTGCCGACGCAGGGGACGCAACCCGGGAATGCCGTGGACCACTTGTTCGTTAACCGACACACAGACGCTGGCCGGGTACCCGTGATAGCCCTTGAAGGCGGGAACCGCCCCCCGCGCCCGGATTTCGGCTTCGGCCAGCTGATCCAGGTCCCGTGTGCGCACTCCTGCCCGAACCCGGGCCTTGAGCAACTGCAAGACTTCGGCCACGATGCGTCCCGCCCGGCGCATCTTTTCGCGATCCTGCGCGCTTTTCAATTCAATCATCGGCTCCCGCCCTCCGCGAGTTGTTGCCCAAGCTTTCGGCTGACAACGTCTACCGGCGCCCCGCCGTCGATTTCCAGCACCATGCCCCGGTCACGATAGTAGTCGACCAAGGGAGCCGTCTCCTCGAAATACACGCGCAGGCGACGCTTTACCGTTTCCGGGCGATCGTCTTCCCGCTGAATCAACCCTGTTTGGCAATTCTCACAAACTTTGCTGGCCGCAGGGGAAGCCAAGTGATAGGTGGCGTGGCACTCGGGACACCACCAGCGTCCGGTCAAGCGACGCATAAGCTCGCTTTCGGGCACCCTGAGGTATACCGCCCGCGAGAGCGCGGTGCGGGTCTCGTTCAACCGGCGCTCAAAGCTCCGCGCCTGGGCCAGATTGCGCGGAAAGCCGTCGAGCACATAGCCATTTTTGGCGTCGTCCCGGCCGAGCCGGTCCCAGACCATGGCTTCGGTCAGCTCATCCGGAACCAAGCCGCCGGATTCGACATAGCGCTTGGCCTGTTGGCCCAGTTCCGTGTTCTCCTTCAGATGGGCCCGAAACAGATCCCCGGTGGAGATGTGCGGCACCCCCAACCGATCTCCCAGCCGCGCCGCCTGGGTACCCTTGCCGGCCCCCGGCGGCCCAATCATGATAAGCCGCATCCCGCCATCCTTTCGCCTGTTTCGCATCGTCGCCGCAGTGCGCTGCCGCCTATTCCGGGACCCGCTTCATGAATCCCTCATATTGGCGCATCAACAGGTGCGACTGGATTTGTTTCAGCGTATCAAGGCCCACCCCAACCACGATCAGCAGCGAGGTTCCGCCAAAATAGAGGCCGGGAATACCCATGCCCATGGTGATAAAGCTGGGGATAATCGAGACCAGACCTAGGAAAACCGCCCCGACCAAGGTCAGCCGGGCGCTCACCCGCGCCAGGTAATCGGCCGTCGGCTTGCCGGGCCGAATCCCGGGAATGTATCCCCCCGCCTTTTTCATGTTGTCGGCAACATCATCGACCTTGAAGATAACCTGGGTGTAAAAGAAGGTGAACAGCACCACCAGCAGAAATTCCATGCCGATATAGACAGGCGAGGTAATGCCGAAGTACCGTTGCAACAAGATCGTCCACGACCCCTTGGCAAAGTTGGCCACGGTGTAGGGCAGGACCAAGAGCGAGATGGCGAAAATTACCGGAATGACCCCCGCCTGGTTGACCCGGATGGGCAGGTGGGTGGAGTGCCCTTGATAGATGCGCCGGCCCACCACGCGCTTGGGATACTGGACGGGAATGTTGCGCTGACCCTCGTTGACGAAAACCACGCCGGCGATGATGATCAGCGCGACCACCAAGAATATCACGATTTTCGGCCATGACAAGACTCCCGCGGTCACATACTGCACAAGCCGGTTGATGCCAAAAGGAATCCGCGAAACGATGCCAAAGAGCACCAGCAGCGAGATGCCATTGCCGATGCCCTTGTCGGTAATCTGTTCGCCAATCCACATCAAGATCACAGTACCCACCAGGAGCATGGCGGCCACGAAAAACATCTCGCCCAGGGTGTGATTGAGCAACACGTACCGGCCCCCCGACGAATAGCGGTACAGGTAAAAGGCCACCCCCAGCGACTGCAACGCGCCCAGGCCGACGCTGCCCCACCGGGTCCAGGTGTTGATCTTGCGCTGGCCTTCCTCTCCCTCCTTGCTCCATTCCTCAAACTGGGGCACCACCACCGTCAACAGCTGCATGATGATGCTGGCATCGATGTAGGGGATGATGCTCAGGGCAAAAATGGACAGGGTGGCGGTGGCGCCGCCGGAGAACAGGTTCAGCAGCGCAAAGATGCTGGCCTGGCTGTTGAACAGCGATTGAATCACGCTGGCGTTCACGCCCGGAATGGGAATGTGCGACCCAAGCCGAAAGATCACCAGCATTAACACCGTAAACCCGAGTTTCCGGCTTAAATTGGAAGCGCGGAAGGCGTTCACCAGGTTTTGGGCTTGAGCCACCTTAAATCACCTCGGTGCGTCCGTCGGCGGCCTCGATCTTGGCCACCGCGGACTTGGAAAAGGCGTGGGCTTTGACCACCAACGGCCGATCGATCTCTCCTTCGCCCAAAATCTTCACCGGCAAGCGGTGCCGCACCAAACGCACGGATTTCAGCAAGGCGGGAGTGACCTCGGTGCCGGCATCAAAACGGTTCAAATCCTTGAGATTGACGACCTCGTACTCCACGCGAAAGGGGTTGATAAATCCCCGTTTGGGCAACCGACGTTGCAAGGGCATTTGACCCCCTTCAAATCCCGGCCGAATCCTCCCCCCCGCGCGGGCCTTTTGCCCCTTGTGACCGCGTCCCGCGGTCTTGCCCAATCCGGAGCCCAATCCCCGTCCGCGTCGTGTCTTGGCCGTGTGCGAACCCGGAGCCGGCGATAAATCATGCAATCTCATGCTCGCTGTCCCCCTTCCTCAACCCCATTCCCGTCGCCCTCAGCGGTCTCCACCCGAACCAAGTGGCGCACCTTGTGAATCATTCCCCGTATCCCGGGATTGTCGGCCTGCTCCACCGTGGCCCACATTTTTCTGAGTCCCAACATCCTGACCGTGTCCTTTTGATCCTGCGCGTACCCGATCGGACTCTTGACCAAGGTAATTCTGAGCCTAGCCATGATGGCCCCCTTTGAGAACTTGCTGAACCGTCCGCCCCCGCAATTTAGCCACGTGAACGACGTCCCGCATCTGTTTCAACGCCTCCATGGTCGCCGCCACCACGTTGTTGGGATTGGATGAGCCCAAGGATTTGGTCAACACGTCTTTAATCCCGGCCACCTCCAATACCGCGCGTACCGGACCGCCGGCGATAACCCCGGTCCCTTCCCCGGCCGGCTTAATCAGCACCCGACCGGCCCCGAAGACGCCCACCATTTGGTGGGGAACGGTGGTGCCCAGCCGTGCCACCGTGACCATGTGTTTCTTGGCATCTTCCACGCCCTTGCGAATGGCCTCGGGGATTTCGGCCGCTTTGCCCATGCCGCTCCCTACCCGGCCCGCCTCGTCGCCGACGACCACCAACGCGCTAAAGCTGAAACGGCGCCCTCCCTTGACCACCTTGGCCACCCGGTTGATGGCCACTACCCGTTCCTTCAGTTCGGGCCCGCTTTGGGCCTCGGCGTGTCCACCTCTTGGCATACGCTCCCCCTTTGTTCAAGCCACTAGTTAGAGTTAAAATTCAAGTCCGGCCTCACGCGCGCCGTCGGCCAATGCCTGCACCCGGCCGTGATACCGGTAGCCCCCGCGGTCGAACACAACCTTGGTGACACCTTTGGTCAGCGCCCGCTCTGCGACCAACTCCCCCACCTTCCGCGCCTTGGCCACCGTCAGGCGACCCGGTTCGCTCCGCAAACTGGCTTCCATCGTCGAGGCCGCGGCCAGGGTATGCCCTTTTTCGTCGTCAATGACCTGCGCGTAAATGTGGTCGTTGGAGCGAAAGACGTTTAGCCGCGGCCTTTGCGCCGTGCCCGCCACCCGCGCTCGAAGCCTAAGGTGGCGCTTGTGGCGCGCCGCGCTGCGATCAAATCGCTTGTACACCGCTCATCCTCCTCGTTCAACCCGCGATGGCTGTGATCTATTTCTTTCCGGTCTTGCCCACCTTGCGCCGCACCCGTTCGCCCGCATAGCGAATGCCCTTGCCCTTGTACGGTTCCGGCGGCCGCACGCCGCGAATCTTCGCCGCCACCGCCCCCACCAGCTCGCGGTCGAAGCCTTTGACCGACACGTGGGTGGGATTGGGCACCTCAAACTCGATCCCCTCTGGCGCATGAACCTCGACCGGATGGGAGAATCCTACCGTAAGCACCAATTTTCCGGCCTGCCGGGCCGCCCGGTAACCCACCCCGGAAAGTTCGAGATCTTTTTGGAATCCCGCTGACACCCCTTGCACCATGTTGGCGATCAAGGTGCGCGAGAGTCCCCACTGGGCCCGCGCGAATCCGCTGTCGTCCACCGGAATGACCCGTAAAACGTCGCCATCCCGCTCTACCCGCACCTCGCGCCGAAGTTCACGCGTCAATCGCCCCTTGCTGCCTTTCACCTCAATCCGGCGCCCGTCAATCACGACATCGACACCCTGAGGAATGGCCACCGGAAGCTTGCCAATTCGCGACATGGTGCCCTCCTTTCGATGGCTCAGTCTTATCCTGCTACCACACGTAACAGAGGACTTCGCCGCCCACTCGCTTTTCCCGTGCTTGCTTTTCTGTCATCACGCCGTGCGACGTGGACAGGATTGCGATCCCAAGGCCGCCCAACACACGCGGCAACTCGTCCAATCCAGCATACACCCGAAGCCCCGGCCGACTGATCCGCCGCAGGCCGGTGATCACTTTCTCCCGGTTGGCGCCGTACTTCAAATATAGGCGCAAGGTTCCCCGGCGAGCGTTCTCAATCACTTCCACATCGCGAATGAATCCCTCTTCCCGCAGAATTCGCGCCAGTTCCCGTTTCATCTTCGAAGCCGGGACATCCACGTGCTCGCGATAGACCACGTTGGCATTTCGAATCCGCGTCAGCATATCTGCAATCGGGTCCGTCACAGGATCCTCCTTCCCCCTGCCCCGCCTACCAGCTGGCCTTTTTGACCCCAGGTATTTCCCCACGGTGCGCCATCGTCCGAAAACACAGGCGGCATAAACCAAAATCGCGAATATATCCGTGAGGACGCCCGCACAAC
Organism: Bacillota bacterium; assembly: GCA_021846365.1. Taxonomy (GTDB): domain Bacteria; phylum Bacillota; class Sulfobacillia; order Sulfobacillales; family Sulfobacillaceae; genus JAJZXC01. Next base: position 10,840 of record JAJZXC010000002.1, read on the forward strand.
TGGCAACGATGGTATTTCCGCACTTTATACTTTGGCTTGCGCTTGGCCTTGGCAATCATCGACTTTTTGGCCACAATCTACCTCCTCGCTCACGGTTAATTCAATGACCCTCGACCAAGGGCAGGCCGAGCATGGTCAGCAGCGCCTTGGCTTCCTCATCGGTGTCCGCGCTGGTAACCAGGGTCACGTCCATTCCCCTAAGTTTTTCCACCTTGTCGTACTCAACTTCCGGAAAGATAATCTGTTCGCGAATACCCAGGGTATAACTTCCCCGGCCGTCAAACCCCCGCGACGACAACCCGCGAAAGTCCCGCACCCGCGGCAGCGCGATATAGAACAACTTCTCCACAAAGTCGTACATCCGCTGGCCACGCAAGGTCACCTTGGCCCCTATCGGCATCCCCTGGCGAACCTTAAACGACGCTATCGATCGCTTAGCGCGGGTCACCAATGGCCGTTGGCCGGTGATCTGCGCCAAGTCACCGACGGCGGCGTCCATCGCCTTGGAATTGCCCACCGCTTCGCCAACCCCCATGTTGACCACCACCTTGACCACTTTGGGCACTTCCATCCGATTCTTGTAATGGAAGCGTTCGGTCAACGTGGGGACAATGTCGTGTTCGTAGCGGGTTTTCAGTGCCGACTCAATCGCCATCTTTGCCCCTCTTCCTCGCCGCCTCAGTCCTGTTCAGCTCCACAGCGCTTGCAATACCGAACCTTCTTGCCGCTATCAGAAATCTTCCTGCCCGTGCGGGTTGGCTTGTCGCACGATTTGCAGACCAATATCACGTTGCTGACGTGAATCGGCGCCTCTTTGGACATGATGCCACCCTCCGGATACTGGGGCGACGGCTTCTGGTGCCGTTTGACCAGGTTAAGTTTCTCAACTCGCACCCGGTCGCGCTTGGGTTCGGCCAAAATAATCTGTCCCCGTTTGCCCCGGTCTCGCCCCGCCAAGACCTCGACGGTGTCGCCCTTTTTCACGTGCATGGCCGGCCTCCTTTCTCGTCCTTTCGCCGCCGCCTACAGCACCTCCGGCGCTAGCGAGACGATCTTCATAAAATCGCGCTCGCGCAGTTCACGGGCCACCGGCCCGAAGATGCGCGTGCCCCGCGGCTCTCGCTCTTCGCCCCGCAAGATCACGGCCGCGTTTTCATCGAAACGAATATACGAACCGTCCGTACGCCGTTTGCCCCTGCGCGTGCGCACAATCACCGCCTTGACCACATCGCCTTTTTTTACCATGCCGCCCGGCGCGGCGTGTTTGACAGAGGCCACAATCACGTCTCCGATATTGCCGTAACGCCGAAACGAACCGCCTAAAACCCGAATGCACATCAATTCTTTGGCGCCCGTGTTGTCTGCCACGTTTAGCCGGGTCTGGGTCTGAATCATAGATCGCCTGCCCTCCCTTCCCGGTTGCTTACGGCTTGAGCCACCGAGCCTACTCGGCCCGGCGCATTATCTCGACCACCCGCCACCGCTTTTGCTTGGACAGCGGACGGGTCTCGACGATCCGCACGTAGTCCCCCTGGCGGCAGCGATTTTCCTCATCGTGCGCCTTGTATTTCTTGGTCCGCCGGATGCGTCGCCCGTAGATCCGATGTTGTACCAAGGACTCGACCGCGACCACCACCGTCTTGTCCATCTTGTCGCTGACCACCTTGCCTTCACGCACCTTGCGCCTAGGTTTGTCCACCGCCCTGCCCTCCTTTCCGCTACCCGTTCTCCGCCCGACTCAGCTGTTTCTCGTGCATAATCGTGTGAACCCGGGCGATATCCTTTTTCACCTGGCGGATGCGCATCGGATTTTCCAGTGTCGACGTCGCCAGTTGGAACCGGAGCCGGAACAGCTCCTCTTTCAAGCTCTTCAACTTGGCTTGCAATTCACCGGCATCGAGTTCGCGAATATCTTTAGCTTTCATCCGCTAAAACCTCCCGTCTCTCGCCGCCCGTGTCCTCCTTCTCCGGTTCCCGCAAGATAAACCGCGTGCGCACCGGCAGCTTGTGGCCCGCCAGCCGCATCGCCTCCCGCGCCACCGGCTCGGGCACCCCGGCCAGCTCAAACATGACGCGGTCCGGCTTGACTACCGCGACCCAGTATTCGGGGTTTCCCTTGCCGCTGCCCATGCGGGTTTCGGCCGGCTTTTTGGTCACCGGCTTGTCGGGAAAAATGGTAATCCAGACCTGTCCCCCGCGTCGGATGTAGCGAGTCAGCGCCACTCGAGCGGCTTCAATCTGCCGGTCGGTCACCCACCCCGGCTCTAGCGCCTGCAAGCCGTACTCGCCAAAGGCAACCCGGTTCCCGCGGTGGGCCCGGCCCTTCATCCGACCCCGATGCTGCTTGCGAAATTTACTGCGCTTGGGTGCTAACATGGCTAACGCCCTCCCTCATTCGACGTCGGCGGACGCCGCTTTTGCCCGGGAAGAATCTGTCCTTTATACACCCACACTTTTACGCCGATGATCCCGTACGTGGTGTGCGCCTCGGCCAGTCCATAGTCGATGTCCGCGCGCAGCGTGTGCAGCGGGATCGAGCCTTCCCAAGTCCACTCCCGGCGCGCAATCTCGGCGCCGCCCAGCCGTCCGCTGACCATCACCTTGATTCCCTTGGCACCCTGGCGGGTGGCCCTTTGCACCGCCTGTTTCATCGCCCGTTTAAACGCAATTCGCTTTTCCAACTGACTCGCGATCGATTCGGCCACCAATTGCGCGTCGGTCTCCGGGCTGCGCACCTCCAGGATGTTGAGGTTCACCGGTCGGCCCGAAATCGTCTCTAATTGCTTGCGCAAGGCTTCTACCCCCACCCCGCCCTTGCCGATAACCATCCCTGGCTTGCCGGTGTGGACGCTGATGCGCAGCTTGTTGGATGTCCCCCGCTCAATCTCCACCCGTGAAATTCCGGCGGCGTAATGGCGACCCTTAATGAACCGGCGAATCCGATAATCCTGTGCCAGCAAGTCGGGCGTGGTCGCGCGGGTTCCGAACCAGCGTGAATCCCAATCCCGCACCACGCCCAGGCGAAATCCCTTGGGGTGCACTTTTTGACCCATCATGTCCCTCCTTTCCTGCTCGTTCTTAACTGCCGTGCCGTTCCCGCAGGACGACCGAGATATGGCACGTACGCTTGAAAATGGCGAACGCCTGACCCCGGCTGCGGGGATGCATCCGTTTCAGGATGGGTCCCCCGTCTACCCAAATCGCGTGCACATACAGGTCGCGCGGGTCCATTTCCAAGTTGTGGTTGGCGTTGGCGGCGGCGCTCTTCAGCAGCTTGGCCACCACCCCCGAGGCTCGTTTGGGGGTGTGGCGCAGGACGGCCTCAGCGTCCCGGAGGTCGCGGCCCCGCACCAAGTCGACCACCACCCTCGCCTTTTGCGGCGCGATGCGCACGTGGCGAACGTGGGCCCTAGCTTCCAACACCTCTGGTTCCTTTGTTGCCATCTGCCTCTCCCTTAACCCGTTATTGGTCGGGCCGGCCGCCCTCAAGCTCTGGCGCTATTTCAGCGCCGTCGACCGTTCGGTGCGGTCGCCGTGTCCGCGAAAGGTGCGCGTAGGGGCAAATTCCCCCAACTTGTGCCCGACCATTTCTTCGCTGATATAAATCGGCACGTGTCGCCGCCCGTCATGGACGGCGATGGTGTGCCCCACCATCTCGGGAACGATGGTCGACGCCCGGGCCCAGGTGCGGATCACCCGTTTTTGCTTGCGGGTGTTCTGCTCCTCGACCTTTTTAATTAGTTTGGCGTCGACATAAGGACCCTTTTTAACCGAACGTCCCACGCTTTTCCTCCCTTCTTACCCGAGCCCTACTTGGTCCGTCGGCGCACAATCAGGCGATCCGACCGCTTGTGCCGCTTGCGCGTCTTCACTCCCAGCGCGGGCTTGCCCCAAGGGGTGACGGGATGCTTGCGCCCAATCGGAGACTTGCCCTCGCCGCCTCCGTGCGGATGGTCGACGGGGTTCATCGCCACTCCCCGCACGCTCGGCCGCCGCCCCAGCCACCGGTTGCGTCCGGCCTTGCCCAGGTTGATATTCTCGTGTTCAGCGTTGCCCACCTGCCCGATGGTCGCCCGACAGGTCATCGGTACCCGACGAATCTCACTCGAGGGCAGCCGCAGCAGGGCGTATCGCCCCTCCTTGGCCGCCACCTGCACCTGCGTCCCGGCCGAACGGGCGAGCTGAGCTCCTCGTCCGGGCAACAGTTCTACCGCGTGCACGACGGTGCCGACCGGGATGTCGGACAGGGCCAGCGCATTACCGGGCCGGATTTCCGCTCCCGGCCCCGACTGCACGGGGTCTCCCGCCTTGAGCCCGGCCGGCGCCAGAATATATCGCTTTTCACCGTCCTCGTACTGCAAGAGCGCAATCCTGGCGGTGCGAAAGGGGTCGTACTCGATGGATACCACGGTCGCTCGCACCTGATCCTTGTCGCGGCGAAAATCAATCGTCCGGTATCGGCGCTTGGTGCCCCCGCCGCGGTGGCGGGTGGTAATCCGACCATAATGGTTGCGGCCGGCTTTCCGCCGCCATCCCTGGGTAAGCGACTTCTCAGGCGTCTTCTTGGTGATCTCGTCAAAACTCGCCACCGTCATTTGGCGCACCCCGGGCGAGGTTGGCTTCATTTTGCGTACGGCCATGACTCTTCCTCCTCCCTATTGGTTGCCGAAGACTTCAATCGTGTCCCCTGGGGCCAGCGTTACCACGGCCTTCTTGCGGTCGGGGGTGCGGCCGGTAGAACGTCCCCGCCGGCGGGGTTTGCCGCGCCGCCAGAGGGTGTTCACCTTCACCACCCGCACGCTGAAGATGCTTTCAATGGCTTCTCGAATCTCCACCTTGTTGGCCTTGCGGTCCACCTCAAACGTGTACTTGTTCAGTGTGACGGCGTCGGTGCTGGCTTCGGTGACGATGGGTCGCTTGATAATGTCGTAGGCCGACTTGCTCACTGCCCAAACACCTCCTCCACCACCGCGATGGCCTTACGGTCGAGCACCACCCGCTCGTGTTTTAAGAGCGTATAGGCGTTCAGCGACCGCGCGGTGGTCACTTCCGTACTGGCGATGTTGCGGCAACCGAGGGCCACATTTTCCACCCGCTCGCTGGTAACCACCAGCGCGTTCAAGGTCGCCGCCACGTCCTTCAGCATCTGCATGGCCCCCGCCGTCTTCGGACTGGGCAGGACCAAGCGGTCGACCACCACCAATTCGCCGTCGCGCAGTTTGGCCGTCAACGCCTGGCGGATGGCCGCCTGCCGCATCTTTTGGGGAACGCGTTGGGAATAGTCACGCGGGTGCGGTCCGAACACCACCCCGCCATGCCGCCACTGCGGAGCCCGCGTCGTCCCCGCCCGGGCGCGGCCGAGCCCTTTCTGGCGCCAGGGCTTGCGCCCGCCTCCGCGCACTTCCGCCCGTGTCTTGGTGTCCGCCGTCCCTGACCTCCGATTGGCCAGGTAGGCCGTGACCACGCGGTGCAGCAATGGAATCGAGACTCGGGAGTCAAAGACCCGCTCCGAGAGTTCCATTTCCCCGACCGCGTTGCCGGCCATGTCCCGGACGGTTACGCTTACCATCACTCGGTCCCCCTTCTCGCCCGCACGCTTTCCCGCACCATAACCAGGGAGCCCCTGGGGCCCGGTATTGCCCCCCGCAGCAGAAGCAAATTGCGGTCGGCGTCAACCCGCACCACTTTCAGGTTGAGTACGGTTACCCGACGGTGCCCCATGTGTCCCGGCATCTTTCGCCCCGGGTGAACCCGACCGCCTCCCCCCGACGTTCTCGGCGCCAGCGAGCCCACCCGGCGGTGATATTTCGACCCGTGGCTCATCGGTCCGCGGTGAAATCCCCAGCGCTTAATCGCGCCCGCAAACCCCTTGCCTTTGCTGGTTCCGGTCACATCCACCCGGTCGCCGTTGGCAAACGCGGCCTCTACCCGGTGAAGGCTTCCCGCCTGCAATAAGAGTGCCCCCGGCAGGCGGAATTCCCTGACCCGCCGCACCATCGGCAACCTTTTCTGTTGCCAATCCTTGCGCTGAGGCTGCCGCAGCCGGTGGGCGGGCACCTCTCCGATACCCAGTTGGACAGCGTCATAGCCCTCTTTGGCCAGGCTGCGGTGACCCACCACGACGTTTGGCTCCGCGTGAATCACCGTCACCGGCACGGCTTGACCGCTGTCGTCAAATATCTGCGTCATCCCCACCTTGGTTCCGATAATCCCTTTCATAGGTCCCCCCGCCTACAGCTTAATCTCAATATCAACCCCGGCCGGGAGGTCGAGACGCATCAGCGCGTTAACCGTCTTTTGGCTTGGGTCCATGATATCGATCAAGCGTTTGTGCACTCGGCGCTCAAACTGTTCGCGAATATCCTTTTCGCCGTTGGGTGCCGTCAGAATCGTGTAGATCTTCTTCTCGGTCGGCAGCGGCACCGGTCCCGAAACACTGGCACCGTTACGGCGGGCCGTCTCCACAATCCGCACCGCGGATTGGTCCAGGATCTCGTGATCGTATGCCTTTAGCCGAATCCGTATTTTCTGTTGGGCCACCACTTTTCCTCCCGGGCCTAGGCCTGAATCGCCGTAACCACACCGGCGCCTACCGTCCGTCCACCTTCCCTAATTGCAAACCGAAGCCCCTCTTCCATGGCAATCGGGGCAATCAGTTCGATGTCCATGCGTACGTTGTCACCCGGCATGACCATCTCCACGCCTTCCGGCAACTGGATGACGCCGGTCACATCCGTGGTCCGGAAATAAAATTGAGGCCGGTAGCCGTTGAAGAACGGCGTGTGCCGACCTCCTTCTTCCTTGGATAAGACGTATACCTCCGCCGCAAACTTGGTGTGGGGGTGAATCGAGCCGGGTTTGGACAACACTTGGCCCCGTTCCACCTGCTCCTTGTCGACGCCGCGCAAGAGACAACCGATGTTGTCGCCCGCCACCGCCTGATCCAGCGTTTTGCGGAACATCTCCACGCCGGTCACCACGGTCTTTCGCGCCTCGCTGTGCAAACCGACGATCTCGACCTCTTCGCCCACCTTGACGGTGCCCCGCTCCACTCGGCCGGTGACCACGGTACCCCGCCCGGTAATCGAGTGGGTGTCTTCCACCGGCATCAAGAACGGCCGCTCAGTGTCTCGCTCGGGGGTAGGAATGTATTCGTCGACGGCGTCCATGAGTTCCCAGACCTTGCCACACCACTCACACTCGCGCTTGCCGCATCCGCAGTCCAGCGACTTAAGCGCCGAGCCGGCCACAATCGGAATCTCGTCGCCGGGAAACTCGTAACTCGACAATAGCTCCCGCACCTCGATTTCCACCAGCTCCATCAATTCGGCGTCGTCGACCATGTCGGCCTTGTTCAGAAATACCACGATGTTGGGCACCCCGACCTGGCGGGCCAGCACGATGTGTTCCCGGGTTTGCGGCATGGGGCCGTCGGCCGCCGAGACCACCAAAATCGCGCCGTCCATTTGGGCCGCGCCCGTGATCATGTTTTTCACATAGTCCGCGTGGCCGGGGCAGTCGACGTGGGCATAATGCCGTTTTTCGGTTTCATACTCCACGTGCGCGGTTGCGATCGTGATCCCGCGCTCACGTTCCTCGGGGGCCCGGTCGATTTGGTCGTAGGCGGTGAACTCGGCCTTGCCCTGGGTCGCCAGCACGCGAGTAATCGCCGCCGTCAAGGTGGTCTTGCCGTGGTCGACATGGCCAATCGTGCCCACATTAATGTGAGGCTTGGTGCGCTCATACTTCTTCTTCGCCATCGGAAATACTCTCCTCCTTAACCGTGTTCAGTTGGCTTTGCGGTCGCCGCCCGGCGTCACTGCGCCTGCGCGGCGCCTCGCCGAGTCTTAATAATCTGCTCGGTCACATGCCGAGGTGCCTCTTCGTAGTGGGAAAACTGCATGGTGTAGGTTCCCCGCCCCTGGGTGCGCGAGCGCAGGTCGGTGGCGTAGCCGAACATTTCGGCCAGCGGCACCAGACCGCGAATCACCTGCAGCTTTCCGGTCCGGGGCTCCATGCCCTCGATCCGGCCCCGGCGCGCGTTGAGGTCTCCAATCACATCACCCATGTAGTCCTCGGGGACGACCACCTCGACCGCCGAGATGGGTTCCAGCAGGACGGGATGCGCCTTGCGCGCACCTTCCTTAAACGCCAGCGAACCGGCAATCTTGAAGGCCATCTCGCTGGAGTCGACTTCGTGGTACGAGCCGTCATACAGGGTGGCCCGCAAGTCGAGGGTGGGGTAGCCGGCGAGCACCCCCGTCTGCAGCGCCTCCCGAATTCCCGCGTCGACCGCCGGAACGTATTCCTTGGGCACCACGCCGCCGACGATCTTGTTGACGAATTCGTAGCCGCTGCCCGGCTGCAATGGCTCCAGACGGACCCAAACGTGCCCGTATTGCCCGCGCCCGCCGCTTTGGCGGATGAACTTGCCTTCCGCCTCGGTGGTTTGCCGAATGGTTTCTTTGTAGGCCACCTGGGGCTTGCCGACGTTGGCTTGCACGTTAAACTCGCGCAAGAGGCGGTCGACGATGATTTCCAGGTGCAGCTCGCCCATTCCGGAAATGATGGTCTGGGTGGTTTCGGCGTCGGTGTGCATGCGGAAGGTGGGATCTTCTTCGGCCAGCTTGCCCAGGGCGAGACCCATCTTGTCCTGGTCGGCCTTGGTCTTGGGCTCAATCGCCACCGAAATCACGGGCTCCGGAAACTGCATCGACTCGAGCAGAATGGGATGCGCCTCGTCGGCCAGGGTATCGCCGGTGGTGGTGTCCTTCAGCCCCACCGCCGCCGCGATGTCGCCGGTATACACGGTGTCAATTTCGTCCCGTTTGTTGGCGTGCATCCGCACGATCCGCCCGATCCGCTCCCGGCGTCCCTTGGCCACGTTATAAACGTAGGAGCCCGATTTCAAGGTCCCCGAATAGACTCGGAAGAAGGCAAGCTTGCCGACAAAGGGATCGGTCATAATCTTAAAGGCAAGACCAGAGAACGGTTCGTCATCAGAGGGTTGGCGCTCGAGCTCGCCGCTGTGGTCGGGAGCGTGGCCCTTGACCGATCCAATGTCGAGCGGCGACGGCAAGTAATCTACCACCGCGTCGAGCAGCGGCTGCACGCCCTTATTGCGATATGAGGATCCGCACAATACCGGCACCAACTGGGCACGAATGGTTCCCTGGCGCAGCGCGGCGCGGATTTCTGGCTCGCTCACCGGCTCGCCTTCCAGATATTTTTCCATAACGACGTCATCCACGTCGGCCACCGCTTCCAAGAGCATCTGCCGACGCTCTTGAGCGATTTCCTGGTAGTCCTCGGGAATCGGCTCGTACTCGCCCTTGGTCCCCAAGTCATCCAGATAATGGTACGCCTGCATGCGCACCAAATCGATCAGCCCGCGGAACTGGTCCTCGGCGCCAATCGGCCACTGCACCGCCACGGCGGTGGCCCCCAGCCGGGACTGGATCTGGTCGACGCACATGGCAAAATCGGCTCCCACGATGTCCATCTTATTGATGTAGGCGATCCGGGGCACATGGTACTTGTCTGCCTGCCGCCACACCGTCTCGGATTGCGGCTCGACCCCGCCCTTGGCATCAAAAACGGCGATTGCGCCATCTAGAACACGTAAGGAGCGTTCTACCTCGACCGTAAAGTCCACATGGCCGGGCGTGTCGATAATGTTAATTCGATGCTCCCGCCAATGACAGGTGGTGGCCGCCGAGGTAATCGTTATCCCCCGCTCCTGCTCCTGCGCCATCCAGTCCATGGTGGCCGTTCCCTCGTGCACTTCCCCAATCTTATAGGTCACCTTGGTGTAAAACAGGATGCGCTCGGTGGTCGTCGTTTTGCCCGCATCGATGTGCGCCATGATGCCAATGTTCCGGGTCCTCTCCAAACTCACGTCGCGAGACATGCGAACTCCCTTCTCCCCCTACCACCGGTAATGGGCGAAGGCTCGGTTGGCCTCGGCCATGCGGTGGGTTTCTTCGCGCCGGCGGACGGCGCCGCCCGCGCTTTGCGCCGCATCGATCAGTTCGCCGGCCAGCTTTTCCTCCATCGAGCGTTCGCCCCGCTGGCGCGCAAAGCGAACCAGCCAACGCAACGCCAGCGACTGCCGTCGGCTGGGTCGCACCTCGATCGGCACCTGGTAGGTGGCGCCCCCCACCCGCCGCGGGCGAACCTCCAACAGCGGAGTCGCATTCTTCACGGCCTGCTCAAACACTTCTAACGCCTCGCGACCCGTCTTTTCCTGCACGCGCTCTAAGGCACGATACACGATGCCTTGGGCCAGGCTCTTCTTTCCGCTCATCATCACCTTATTGATCAAGCTTTGCACGAGCGGGCTGTGGTACACCGGATCGGATCCCACGTTGCGTACCGCCACTTGTCCACGCCTTGGCATAATAACCCCCTGCTCTCGTTACTTCTTCCCGGCCTGCGCCTTCTTGGCGCCGTACTTGGAGCGTCCCTGCCCCCGTTTTTGCACGCCCGCGGTGTCCAGGGTGCCTCGAATAATATGGTAGCGGACTCCCGGCAGGTCGCGCACGCGGCCCCCGCGGACCAGTACCACCGAGTGTTCCTGCAGGTTGTGTCCGATGCCCGGAATGTAGGCGGTCACTTCCTGGCCGTTGGTCAGACGCACCCTGGCCACCTTGCGCAAGGCCGAATTCGGTTTCTTGGGGGTAATGGTCTTGACGCTGACACACACTCCCCGCCGCTGCGGGCTCCTCTGCAAGGCCGGAGCCGACGACTTCTTCTTGCTGCGGCTACGCCCATGGCGGACCAACTGATTAATGGTCGGCATTTCGTCCCTCCTGTTCTGGTCTGAATAAGCCGGCCTCGGCTGCTGCGGCGAGACCATGTTCCCGCCTAGCGACGGATGAGCGCCGCGGCTGCGGCGCCAACCTCGATTCCGCACAGTGCGCCCAAAAGCGCCATGCTCTCCTCATAATGGACCGGCACCCCGCGCCGACCACACTCCTCCACCAGCCCAGCCACGATTTTCGGGCTGGTGTCGCGGGCCACAAAGACGGCTTGAGCCCGCCCCGCGGTTACCTGCTTCAAGCTTTCCTTGGCTCCAACCACCCGCCGCTGGGGACTTTTCAGGTCTGCTGCCGACACCCTCGTCGATCTCCTCGGCTTCCTGGCTTAGACACACTCGGTAATTCTATCACCGTGAGGGAGCCGGTGTCAATTCTCGACCCGGCCCCCAACCAGCCGTCAGCCGACCACGGGGTTGACCAACCGCCCCGGCGGCGAAGAGGCTGGTTCCATTTCCTCGACCTCGTCGGCGGGCAAGACTTCGACGTTCCGATAACGCGACATTCCGGTCCCGGCGGGTACCAGCTTGCCGATGATGACGTTTTCCTTAAGCCCCAACAGTGGGTCGCGCCGACCCTTAATCGAGGCTTCGGTCAACACCCGCGTCGTCTCCTGGAATGAGGCGGCGGAGAGGAAGGAGTCGGTGGCCAAGGAGGCTTTGGTAATCCCCAGCACCACCGGCTTGGCCACCGCCGGTACGCCGCCGACGGCCAAGACATCGGCGTTGGCGTCCTCAAAGTCGAAACGGTCCACCAGCGCACCCGGCAGCAGCGCGGTGTCGCCCGCCTCGTCGACCTTGAGTTTGCGCATCATCTGCCGTACCATGACCTCCACATGCTTGTCGTTGATGTCTACCCCTTGCGCCCGGTAGACTCGCTGGACCTCATGCAGCAGGTATTCCTGCACCCCCCGCGGACCTTTCACCTTCAGCAGATCGTGCGGATTCACCGATCCCTCGGTTAGTTCCTGACCCTCGACGACCTCCTGACCCTCCTGCACCTTCAGTCGTGAGCCAAAGGGCATCACATAGCTGACTGCTTCCGCGACGTCGGCCGCGCCGGCAATCGTAATCTCCCGCCGACCCTTGGCCTCACCCAATCGCACCCTGCCCCGAATCTCGGCAATCACCGCCTGACCCTTGGGCTTGCGCGCCTCGAAGAGTTCTTCCACCCGAGGCAGACCTTGGGTAATATCGTCGCCGGCCACCCCGCCCATGTGAAACGTGCGCATGGTCAATTGGGTGCCGGGCTCGCCGATGCTTTGAGCGGCGATGATGCCGACCGCTTCACCGACCTCGACCGTCCCTCCGGTGGCCAGGTTGCGCCCATAACAAGCGACGCACACCCCGTAGCGCGCCTGGCAGGTGAGCACCGAGCGCACCGTCACCTCCTCCACGCCCGCCTCTACAATCCGCGCCGCGGAGTCCTCGGGGATCATCTGCTGCGCTTGCACCAGCACCTCGCCCGTTTTTGGATGGACCACGTCTTTGGCGGCATAGCGGCCAACCAGGCGGTCATAGAGATTTTCGATGATGGTGCCGCCGTCGCGAATTTCGGCCACCACCGACCCTTCCGCGGTCCCGCAGTCGACCTCGCGCACGATCACGTCCTGGGCCACGTCGACCAGCCGACGGGTCAAATACCCCGAGTCTGCCGTCCTCAGCGCGGTGTCGGCCAGGCCCTTGCGGGCACCGTGGGTCGAGGTGAAGTACTCCAGCACGGTCAGGCCCTCGCGGAAGTTGGCGCGCACCGGCAGTTCGATAATCCGCCCCGAAGGGTCGACCATCAGGCCGCGCATGCCGGCCAGCTGCGAGAGTTGTTGCACGTTGCCCCGCGCCCCCGAAGTGGCCATCATGTAGACCGAATTCTGGCGGTCGATGGTCTCCATCAGCGCTTGGGTGACCTGTTCGCGAGCCACCCGCCAAATTTCAATCACCCGCTCGTAGCGCTCGTCGGCCGTGATCAAACCCCGGCGGAACTGGCGCGCCACCTGGGTCACCTCGGTCTCCGCCGCCTCTACGATTTCGCGCTTTTTCTCCGGAATCTGGATGTCGCTCACTGCTATCGTCACCCCCGCCCGGGTGGCCGAGGTGAATCCAAGTTGCTTGATGCGGTCCAAAACGTCGGCCGTACCCGACGTCCCGTAGAGACGAAATGCGGTGGCCACCAGATCGGCCAAAATGCTACGGTCGACGACCTGGTCGATAAAGCGCAGTTCGGCTGGCAGCGCCGCGTTGAACAGGAAGCGGCCAAGCGTCGAGGTGCGCCGCTGGCCGTCAAAGACCATGTGCACGCGCGCGTGCAGGTCAACCTCGCCGGCCTGGTACGCCATCTCGCCCTCGTCGAGGTCGGCGAAGAGTGAGCCCGCCCCCTTGACCGATTCCTTTTCCATGGTGAGATAATACGAACCCAGCACCATGTCTTGGGTGGGAGTGACCACCGGGCGCCCGTCTTTGGGATTCAAGATATTTTGCGAGGAAAGCATCAACACCCGCGCCTCGGCTTGGGCCTCCGCCGACAGCGGTACATGGACGGCCATCTGGTCGCCGTCAAAGTCGGCGTTGTAGGCCGTGCACACCAGCGGGTGAATCTGTATCGCGCGCCCCTCGACCAGCACCGGCTCAAAGGCTTGAATGCCGAGGCGGTGCAGGGTGGGAGCCCGGTTGAGCAGCACCGGGTGCTCGCGAATCACATCCTCCAGCACGTCCCAGACTTCCGGCCGCACGCGCTCGACCATACGCTTGGCCGATTTAATGTTGTGGGCATAGCCTTCGTTGACCAGCCGTTTCATCACGAAGGGCTTAAATAGCTCCAGCGCCATCTCCTTGGGCAACCCGCACTGGTGCATTTTGAGCTTCGGCCCCACCACAATCACCGACCGCCCGGAATAGTCGACCCGCTTGCCCAAGAGGTTTTGGCGGAAGCGGCCCTGCTTGCCCTTGAGCATGTCGGACAGCGATTTGAGCGGCCGGTTGCCCGGGCCAGTCACCGGCCGGCCGCGCCGCCCGTTGTCAATCAGGGCGTCGACCGCCTCTTGCAGCATCCTCTTTTCGTTGCGCACGATAATGTCGGGCGCTCCCAGATCCAAAAGCCGCTTCAGGCGATTGTTGCGGTTGATCACCCGACGATACAGGTCGTTAAGGTCAGAGGTGGCAAAGCGGCCGCCGTCGAGTTGCACCATCGGCCTCAGGTCGGGCGGAATCACCGGCACCACGTCCAAGATCATCCATTCCGGACGGTTGCCGGAGCTGCGGAAGGCCTCCACCACCTCCAGTCGGCGGATGGCGCGAATCCTCCGCTGGCCGCTGGAATTGGCCAACTCTTCGCGCAGGTCGTGTGCCATCTGCTCCAGGTCGAGCTCCAGCAGCAGTTCCTTAATGGCCTCCGCTCCCATCATGGCGCGAAAATCGTTGCCGTACTTTTCCCGGTACTCCCGGTACTCCGACTCAACCAGCAACTGATTTTTCATCAGCGGGGTCATCCCCGGTTCGATGACGATATAGGCCGCAAAATACAGGACCTTCTCCAGGGCCCGGGGGGATATGTCCAATAACAGGCCCATCCGGGAGGGAATGCCCTTGAAATACCAGATGTGGGAGACGGGGGCCGCGAGTTCAATATGGCCCATGCGTTCCCGGCGCACCTTGGACCGGGTCACCTCGACCCCACAGCGGTCGCAGACGACGCCTTTGTAGCGGACCCGCTTATACTTGCCGCAGTGGCACTCCCAGTCTTTGGTCGGTCCGAAAATCTTTTCGCAAAAGAGGCCTTCGCGTTCCGGCTTAAGAGTCCGGTAGTTGATGGTTTCCGGCTTCTTGACCTCTCCTTTCGACCATTCCCGGATTTGCTCGGGCGAAGCCAGCGCGATCCGCATAGAATCAAAGTCATTGACGTCTAGCATCGTTTTCGCCCCCTCTCGACTTAGTAGTCGTCTCCATCCGCATCGCCGTCATCGTCCGCCCCGTCGGCGTCGTCCTCAAATTCCTCTGGCTCCAGCGGACGCTCGGTCCCGCGGCGCAGTATGGCCATGGCCTGCTCGGCCTCCTCGTCGTAGTCCATGCCGCCCGCCGGTTCGAACACCTCCTGGCGGGGACCCGTACCGGTGTCCTCCATCAAGCGGTGCAGTTCCATCCCTTCGCTCTCCTCGGGGTTTTCCGGCACCAGTTCAAACCCGCGCGGTTCGCCGATGGGCTCGTCGTCGAGTTCGCGAATCTCAATCTCCTCATCCAGTTGGTTCAGGATCTTCACGTCCAACCCCAGGCTCTGCAACTCCTTAATCAGCACTTTGAACGATTCCGGCACTCCCGGCTCGGGCACGTTCTCCCCCTTGACAATGGCCTCGTAGGTTTTCACCCGCCCCACCACGTCGTCAGACTTCACGGTCAGCAGTTCCTGCAAGGTGTAGGCGGCGCCATAAGCTTCCAGCGCCCACACTTCCATCTCACCAAAGCGCTGTCCACCAAACTGCGCCTTGCCGCCCAGCGGCTGCTGGGTCACCAGGGAGTACGGTCCCGTCGAGCGCGCATGAATCTTATCATCCACCAAGTGGGCCAATTTGAGCATATAGACGATGCCGACGGTAATCTCATGGTCGAAGCGTTCCCCGGTGCGCCCGTCGTACAGAATCGTCTTGCCGGAGGATGGCAGGTTGGCACGGTTAAACAGTTCCGTGAGGTCGTTTTCCCGCGCGCCGTCGAAAACCGGCGTGGCCACCTTCACCCCCAGCGCCCGCGCCGCCCAACCCAGGTGTGTCTCCAGCACCTGGCCGATATTCATCCGGCTCGGTACCCCAAGGGGGTTGAGCACGATTTCGACCGGGGTGCCATCGGGCAGAAACGGCATGTCCTCTTCCGGCAAGATGCGAGAGATCACACCCTTGTTGCCGTGCCGGCCAGCCATTTTGTCCCCTTCGGAAATCTTGCGTTTTTGGGCAATATAGACCTGAACCAGCTGGTTAACGCCGGGCGAGAGTTCATCCCCCTGGTCGCGGCTGAAGACCTTGACGTCGACTACAATACCGGATTCGCCGTGGGGAACCCTGAGCGAGGTGTCGCGCACTTCCCGCGCCTTTTCGCCGAAAATTGCCCGCAACAGGCGTTCCTCCGCCGTCAGTTCGGTTTCTCCCTTGGGCGTCACCTTACCGACCAGAATGTCGCCGGGACGGACCTCAGCCCCTATGCGAATGATTCCGCGGTCGTCAAGGTCACGCAGGACCTCCTCGCCGACGTTGGGAATGTCGCGGGTGATTTCCTCGGGTCCGAGCTTGGTATCCCGGGAGTCGCATTCGTATTCCTCAATATGGATCGACGTGAAGACGTCTTCCTTCACCAAGCGTTCGCTGAGCAAGATCGCGTCCTCGTAGTTGTAGCCCTCCCAGGGCATAAAGGCCACCATCACATTGCGCCCCAGAGCCAGCTCACCGCGGTCGGTAGACGGGCCGTCGGCAATGATCTGACCGGCCAGCACGGCCTCACCGCGACGAACGATAGGGCGCTGGTTGATGCACGTTCCCTGGTTGGAGCGGGCAAACTTCAACAGCTTATAGGCGGACACGGTATGGTCCTCGTTCTTGACCACGATCTGGCTGGCCTCCACCCGATCGACCACGCCCGGCTTTTCGCTGATCACGACGACTCCAGAATCCCTCGCCGCCTTACCTTCCATGCCGGTGCCCACGATGGGCGAATCGGTCACCAAAAGCGGCACCGCCTGCCTTTGCATGTTGGCGCCCATGAGCGCGCGGTTGGCGTCGTCGTGTTCCAAAAACGGAATCAGCGCCGTCGCGATGGATACCACCTGTTTGGGTGACACGTCCATGAAGTCGACGCGGTCAGGGGACTCCTCCAAGATTTCGTGGCGCGAGCGGACGGTCACCCGCTTGGCCACAAAATGTCCGGTGTCGCTGAGCGGCTCGTTGGCCTGAGCGATGACGGCGTCGTCCTCCTCATCTGCGGTCAGGTAGACGATATCCTCGGTGACCACCCCGCGCTCTTTGTCCACGCGGCGATAGGGGGTTTCGATAAACCCGTACTGATTAATCCGCGCGTAGGTCGACAGCGAACCAATCAGGCCGATGTTGGGACCTTCCGGAGTCTCAATTGGACACATGCGACCGTAGTGTGAATGGTGCACGTCGCGCACTTCAAATCCTGCCCGCTCGCGGGAAAGTCCGCCCGGGCCAAGGGCCGACAAGCGTCGTTTGTGGGTCAGTTCGGCCAAGGGATTGGTCTGGTCCATAAACTGGGAAAGCTGCGAAGAACCGAAAAACTCCTTGACCGCGGCCACCACGGGACGAATGTTGATCAGCGCCTGCGGGGTCACCGATTCCATGTCCTGAATCGTCATCCGTTCCCGGACCACGCGTTCCATCCGGGACAGGCCGATGCGGAACTGGTTTTGCAACAGTTCCCCCACCGACCGCAGTCGCCGATTGCCCAGGTGGTCGATGTCGTCAGGACCGCCGACCCCCTCATACAGATTCATCATATAGTTCACACAGGCGACCACGTCCTCCAACTGGACGGTCTTGCTGTCGGGCTGGCCGTTGGACACCACCAACACGGTTTCCCCGTTTTCCAGGGTGACCAAGACCCGTTCTATCCGGGCCTGGTCCAACCGCTCAGCTATCTCCCGCCCAATGTGCTCGCCCTCGCGCAACAATACTTCCCCGGTCTCCGCGTCGGCCACCGTTTCGGCCGCGGTGGTCCCTACCAGGCGCCGCCGAAAGGCAAGTTTCTTGTTGATCTTGTATCGACCGACGCTGGCCAGATCATAGCGCTTGGAATCGAAAAAGAGTGATTGCAACAGGGTTTGCGCGCTTTCCACGGTCGGCGGCTCGCCCGGCCGCAACCGCTTGTAAATCTCAATCAGTGCCTCTTCACGATTTTTGGCCGTGTCCTTGGACAACGTCGAGCGAATGCGGGCATCGTCGCCGACGGCCTCCACAATCTGCGATTCGGTGGGCAAGCCCATGGCCCGCAACAACGTCGTAGCCGGGAGTTTACGCGTTCGGTCGACGCGCACGGACAAGATGTCGTTGGCATCGGATTCAAATTCTAGCCACGCCCCCCGGTTGGGTATGACCGTCGCCGAAAACAGGACCTTGCCCGAAGGGTCCACCTGCTCGCCAAAATACACCCCTGGTGAGCGCACTAATTGGCTGACAATAACGCGTTCGGCCCCATTGATAATGAAGGTGCCATTATCCGTCATCAAGGGAAAATCACCCATAAACACATCTTGCTCTTTGACTTCGCCCGTCTCCTTGTTGATCAGACGCACCCGCACATGCAGCGGAGCGGCGTAGGTCACGTCGCGTGCCTTGCACTCCTCCACGGAGTACTTGGGAGACTTTAAGGAGTAATCTACGAAGTCTAGGATCAGATTTCCGGTGAAGTCCTGAATCGGAGAAATGTCGCGAAACATCTCCCGTAACCCATCTTTCAAAAACCACTGGTACGAGTTTTTCTGCACCTCGATTAGATTGGGCATGTCGAGAACTTCCTTGATGGAGGCAAAACTCAAACGCGATGCTGGCGCGGTCTCAAGAGAATTGGCCAATTCACCGTCAGCTCCTTAATATCCAAGGTTTCCTACCCTATCGGCGCCCGCCGATGGCGTTAGCTCTGAGCTTCGTACCGGCTCTGGAATGAAATGGCTTATAAAATATCGCAAGAAATGATAATATCACAAGCCCACCCCCAGGTCAAGAGATAAATTGACCCGGAGGCGGGCTTGTTCGACCGCCCTTCGTCTCTGGTGTTTCTCTATTATTTAATCTCGACCGCGCCGCCCGCCTCTTCCAGTTTCGCCTTGGCTGCTTCGGCATCTGCCTTGGCCACCTTCTGCTTCACCGGCTTGGGAGCACCATCGACCAGTGCCTTGGCCTCGGTCAGCGACAATCCGGTCAGTTCGCGCACCGCCTTAATGACCTGGACTTTCTTGTCTCCGGCGGCGGTCAGCACCACATCGAACTCCGTCTGCTCGACCTCTTCCGCCGGAGCGTCGGCGGCGGTGCCCGCCGTCGGCGCAGCCGCCACGGCGACCGCAGTCTGGGCGGTAACCCCAAATTCCTCCTCCAGCGCCTTGACCAACTGCGACAACTCGAGAACGTTCATCCCCTTAACCGATTGTATGATCTCTTCGACCTTCGCCACCGTATTTCCTCCTTTTTTCGTAGGCTCGGCTGCCCGGACGAGAGCAAATTTTTTTCTGCCTGCGTCCTCCGCTTAGGCGCCTTGCTCCTTTTGCTGCCGGATCTGGTCCAACGCCCGCGCCAAGTTTCCCACCGGGGCGCTTAATACCCAGGCCAGCTGCTGGATAGGTGCCATCAAGGTGCCGGCCAGCTTTCCCAGCAATACCTCCCGACCCGGCAATTCGGCCAGGCTGCGCACCGCCTGGGCGCTCATCACGGACCTGCCCAGGATACCACCCTTAATCTCCATCCGCCGAAACTCGCGCACCGCCTCGGTCATCACCTTGGCCGCGCTAACCGGATCCGCCCAGGAAAAGGCCACTGCCGTGGGACCGGTCAGCACCGGATCCAGCCCTTCAATCCCGACTTCATCCGCCGCTCGCTTAATTAAGGTGTTTTTGATCACCTTAAGCACCACCTCGCGCTCGGCCAGCCGCTTGCGCAACTGACCCAGCTGCTGCACGGTGAGCCCACGATAATCGGCCAGCACGACCGACTCAGCACGCTCAAGGTCGCCTCTCGTTTCGGCGATTACCTCGGCTTTTTTCGCCGTGGCCATGGCCCACCTCCTTTCACCAAAAATCTCCTCCACCCTGCATCATGTAGGGCGAGGAGTACGGAAAACCCATCCGCGGTCCACCTACACCTGGACAGGATGATTAAGCCGTATCGGCCCCTGTCGTCTTGGGCTTCGGCGGTAGTGTAGCAGGTTTTGGCGGGCGGTGCAAGACGGGCCAAAACCCCGGCCTAAGCCCTCAAGAGTCGGGGCCTCAGCCCCGGCTGCTTTGGCTTCCCGTATTGTGATAGTCCTGCAGTACACGCTCAACCAGCGCCTGCAATTTGGCCTCGGTGTCGTGCGGGGCAGAGTCGTCCTCGTCCATCGCTGCCGGCTCCAACCGGATTGACGGGTCTTTTGACCCCGTCGTCGACTCCTTGGCCTCGATGTCGGCAGCCACCTTGTCCCGTTCCGCCAGGGAAAGGTTTTGCAAGGCACGCTGCAACTCGCCGAGACGCCCGCCGCTAAAGCCGACCAACCCAATCAATCCGGCCAACGCCACCGCCAGTCCCATCCCTACCGACATGCTGACCGCACCCGTTAACGGCGACCCGCTCCCCGGCGCGTAGCCGACCACAAAGGGCGCCACGCCGATCCACACCCCGGCCAACACCACTGCTATCGAAAAACCTGCGGCCGCTTTCACACCTATCTGCCTCCCCGTTCGCTTCCCAGGCGGCTGGATTTCGTCTCCGGCAGGTCGCGAAGCAGGGTCGAGGCAACTTTTTCCAGTTCCTCGGCTCGATAATGATCCCCGCTCTGCGCCTGCTCCGATCGCAAGTCTTCCAGCACCGCCTCGGCCAATTTCGCCAGTTCTCGCTCCCAGTTGTCGGCGACTTCGGTCTCCGCCTCGGCCGTCAAGCTGTTCTCCTCGGGCTCCACCACGGGCGGCGCCATCCGCTCATGAGCGGCCCGCACCTGACCAGCCAGGTCCCGTTGCCAAAGCCACCAGCTGGTTAGGGCCAGCACCACCACCAAGAGTCCCGACCAAAACATCGTCAGCGTAGCATGCCCCCAGTTGGCCCCCGCGCGACTGAGATGCAAGGCGAAGGGACTTACCATCAGGGCCACCCCGGCCAGCACCGCGGCCGTCATGCCGCTGATTGGCCACAAATATTTCTGCACGTTAAACCCTCCCTACCGCTAACTCCCGCCGGAGCCGGCCCTTGCCTCGGGCACTTTTCCGCTTTCCACCATCTTTAACAGGCTGAGGGCGCGCAAGAGCCGTTGCTGCGCTTCGCCGTCGGCCCCGGCCTTGGCCCCCCCGCGTGCCTTGTAGACAGCGGCCCAGGCCAGTACCTGCAGCGGATGCGGGCCCGGCCGAAGGCGACTTTTCGCCTCGTCGGCCACCGGACGGCGCCCTCGCAGCAAAGAGGCCACCGCGGCCACCAGCGACATGGCCACCGAAAACCAGAACACGACCGCCAGCGCCTCCATAAAGGGATGGGCAATAAGGTGGGGAAAGAAAGCCCTTCCCAACAGGGTGGCGCGGCTAGCCGCCGGCAACGCGGCCAACACGGCGGGCTTAAGCACGATTTGCATCGGGTCATATCCCAGCAGCGCGGCAAACAAGGCGGCGATGGGCGGCAGATGCGCTACTGAAAGCGCCGCCGTCACCGGCACGTGATGGGAAACCAGGCCGTGGAGCAAGACCGATGGCAATCGCCGGGCCAACACGCTGATCACGATGGAAAAGAATATGCCCAGTGACAACATCTGGCCAGCATTCATAAAGGTCGCCCGCATGCCAGAGGCAACCCCGCGGTAGCGCTCGGGCACGCTGTTCATAATGGCGGCTGAGTTGGGCGAGGCAAACAGGCCCATCCCGGCGCCCACCAAGAAAATGTACCAGGCAAACGTCCAATAGTGGAAAATGGGCGGCAAGGTGGTCAGCAGGAAAAAACCCAACCCAGCCACCAGCATACCGGCCAGACCAAACCACTTGGCGCCGAAACGGTCGGAGAGGCGACCGCTCAGGGGACCCGCCACCAGAAAACCGGCCATTTGCGGTAGCGTGTCGATTCCTGCCCTAAGCGGCGTGTTGGCGAAGGAAACCCCATGAACGGGCAGCCAAATTCCCTGCAGCCAGATAATCAGCATGAAGGCCAGACCGCCCCGGGCCACCGCCGCCAACAGGCCGGCCACGTTGCCGGCCGTAAAGGCCTGGTTGCTAAACAGGTGCAGGTCGAACATCGGATCCTCAGCGTAATGCTCGGCAACCACAAAGGCCGTCAGCAACCCGACGCCTGCCGCCAGCGAACCGATGACAAAGGGATTGGTCCAGCCCACGGCATGGTTGTGGTAGGGCTGAATACTGTAGGTGAGCCCCAGCAGCACACCCAACAGGCCTCCGGCAAATGTGAGATTGCCGAGCCAATCCATGGACAGCGGCGGCCGTCCCGCCCGCGTTTCGTGCAGGGCCACATACGCCCAGATGGTGCCGGCAAGCCCAAAGGGCACGTTAATCAGAAACACCGCGCGCCAATCAATCGACGCTAGCAGCCCGCCTAAGACCAGACCCAGCACCGCCCCGCCGATGCCGGCCACCTGATTCAGGCCCAAGGCCAATCCCCGCTCATTGAGGGGAAAGGCGTCGGTCAGGATGGCCGCCGAGTTAGCGAATAGAAAAGCGCCGCCGATGCCTTGCACCACACGAAAGATAATGAGCTCCCATTCTCCGCTGACTCCGTGGCCGGCAATCACCGAAAGCAGCACCGAGCCCAAAGTGAAGACGGCAAACCCGGCATTGTACAGGCGGACCCGGCCGTAGCTGTCGGAAATGCGGCCAAACGCCACCAAAAGGATAGTCGTCGCTACATTGAAGCCCAGCAAAACCCACAACAACAGGCCGCTGGCCCCATGGGCCAGCGGATCGACGTGGATGCCGCGAAAGATGGCGGGCAACGCGATGATCAGGCTGGTAGTATTAATCGCCGCCATCAAAATACCGAGCGTCGTGTTAGACAGCGCGATCCATTTGTAGTCAATGCCATGCCGGTGCGCGGCTTTTCGCGAGAGCGGGCTGGTCATCGCTGGTTGGCCTCCTTCCTTGGACGTTGTACCTCGACTCCTTGGACGTTGTACCTCGACTCCTTGGACGTTGTACCTCGACTCCTTGGACGTTGTACCTCGACTCCTTGGCCTGGATTGGATGCTGATTCACTATGGGTCTTGAGCTTGGAGGCGTTCGGTCAAGTCTTCCAGCGTCGTGCTCAGGCGGTCCCGCTCAGCTTGGCTCATGGCCTGCAAGGTACGGGCAACCGCCCCCTTGCGCCAAAAGTCAAGGCCCCCCAGCGTTTCTAAGCCGAGAGCGGTAATCGAGACCAGAATTCTTCGCCGATCTTGCCGGTCGAGGTCGCGCTCCACCATGCCACCCGCTTCCAGCCGCTCCATCATTCGGGTCAGCGAAGCGGCCCGCATTCCGAGCTCTCTGGCCAGATCGCCCGCCACCACGGGTTGGGAGCGAATGCGCTGCAGCAATCGAACCTGCCCTAGGGTTAACCCGTGTGTCTTCCACAACTCAAAGGAAATGGGTTCGGCCACGGCCAACAAACGGAAGAACGCCACCGTCGCCCGAAGCACTGACGGATCGCTTTCATCTGCTTGCGTCATGCCTGCACTCCTTCAACAACAGCTTTTAAGCAATCGTCAATAATTGTCTTCCCGAGAAGTATATGCGGAGATACAGAAGTTTTCAATCAGGCCGCAACATTTAACCTGAGGATTATTTAAGCCGCATCCGCTCGCGCAAGGTTTTGCCCCGATGCACGGCCACCACCGAAGCCAAGGCAATAATCAGGCCAATCAGAACGAGTTGACCCCAAGCCGCGTGCAGCGCCCGGTCGTACAGGAACATCATGGCGACGTTGGTAGCCCCCACGCCCAGTCCGGTGGTCCAAGCAAACCGCCACACCGGAATCTGGCAGCTGCCAAAGATTAGGTTGAGGGCATCGTAAGGAATGAGGGAAATCCATCGCAAAAGAATGAGTTCTGGCGACTGCAGGGTGGCGATCACACGCTCGGCCGCAACCACCCGCGGCTGCCGCGCCCAGTGCCGCAGGATGGGCGGGCCGACCAAGCGTCCTAGAGCATAGGAAACGGCGGCCGCCAGCATCGACCCCACCCACACAATGACGACGCCCAAAATGGGTCCGTAGAGACTGAAGGCAGC
Organism: Bacillota bacterium; assembly: GCA_021846365.1. Lineage (GTDB taxonomy): Bacteria > Bacillota > Sulfobacillia > Sulfobacillales > Sulfobacillaceae > JAJZXC01. The sequence continues at coordinate 34,578 of JAJZXC010000002.1, forward strand.
AAAGGTAGGAATTTCCATCGGAAAGAAAAAGGCCACGCTATGCGCCGCCAAAAGCGCAATGAGCAAGATCGGACCCCAGGCCCCCATTTGATCGGCACCTCGGCGAATCCTCAGCGCAATCCCTTCCAACCAGCGTTCCACATGCCAATGACTTAGGTAGTGCCCAACTCCCCACCATGCCAAAGCCACCACCGCCAAAATGGCGAGGCCGCCCCCAACCCAGGGCCACCAGCCCGCGGGCCGCGAGGCCCTGTCCGTCCGCGAACGGGAAGAAGGCCATGAATCCAGAAAATGCGTGTCGACCCCCTCCTGCTGCACTTCCATATCCTCGGCATCCCGGTGGATAATATTCCCTGCCTCTAGAGACGAGACCCTGGCTTGTCGGCGGGATTGCCAATCTCGCGGTTTCCGTCGCGTGCCCGCTTGGCCGGCTATTGCTGGCCTCCACCACATCCGCCGCCGTTCTTGAGCTTGGGATTGAAAAAGGTGAAGCTCTTGCCCATCAGTTCCGACCGGTAGCCGATCTCCACGCCGTCAACATAGGGGCGGCTCTTTTCGTCGTACACCACCGTCAGCGACCCATAGCGTTGCCCGCAATCGCCCGGCCGCTCGGCCGTATCCCACTCCATGGCAAAGCCGATCTTACCGCAATCACACACCTGACTCGCGCTCAGACGAAGCAGTTGGCCGCTTTGGGACGCCGCCAACTGACCTAATGCGCTAAGCGCATCCTCACTAATCGACACCATCCCGGGTTAAACCTCCTCGCAGCCACCTTTTTAGCTCGTGGCGTCCTCAGCTTTTAACTGAATGGCGACAACTCCAGCTCCCCCCTTATCGGGGATGTGGATTGCATCAGCCGGCAACCGGAGTTGTCAAACGCTCTCTCGGTGATACGACCCTCTCTCTGTGATACTACCATACCGGCTGTCGAGGAACGAAATGATAAGGGGTTGGCTATGCAGGCGGAGAAGGCACGCCTCAGTCGGCCCAATGGCATGGCGCCTACATCTTCCTCCCACCGACAGGGATTTTCGTGATATTGCGGAGGCAAGGGGGCTAGTTTTCGCCCGCCAACGTATCCCCCCGCTATCCCTGGCCCAGCACTTCGCGCACCAGGTCGCTGCTATTTGCCTGCAGCGCCATCGTCAACACCCGACCGCGAGTCAAAAGTCCGGCGATGCCCACCAATAAGATGGCACCCGCCACATAGAAGGGAACCGTCACTCCCCAGCGCTGGCCGATCAGCCCAGAAATCAAAGGTGCCACCGCGGCCCCCGACCACCGGAGAAAATTATACGCGCCCGATGAAATGGACCGGGAAAAGGGAGAGACCTCCATGGCCAAGGTGGTAAACAAGGCATTGGATATGCCGCAGAAAAATCCGGTGACAACAATAATGTAGAGCAGGCGATGGCCCGGCATTAGACCGGCCATGATGAACAGGATGACAAGCAACGGCAGATTCCACGTCAGTATCGTTACTGGATGCATGTAGCGCAAGAGCCAATTAACGACCAGCACCGAGGATACGGCGACCAGAATGCCCCAGAAGAAATAGGTGATGCCAAGCGTGACCGCGGCGAGATGACCCAGGGTCAACGGCGAGTAGGCCAAGATGGTAAAAAATGCGTAGCTATAGGTCAAGCCAATCAGCGCATTGGTCAGCACCGCGCGGTCGCCCAAGGCGCGGAAAATATCGCTGGCCGTGCGCGGTCGCTCCTTACGCGGCGGCTCCTTAACCAGACGCCAGGTGACCAGCAATGCGATCGCCATCAGACTCGCTGTTCCGAAGAACGGATCGCGCCAACTCATCCCGCCCAAAAAGCCCCCTAACAAGGGGCCGGAGGCAATGCCGAGGCCTAACGCCGCCTCATAAAGCGTAATCGCCGGGCCCATGCCTGCCGTCGACAGACCGACAATAATCGACAGGGCGGTCGACGTGAAAAACGCGTTGCCGAGCCCCCAGCCACCTCGAAATAAGGCCAGTACCCCAATCGATGGCGACAAACCCGAAGCGGTCGCAAACACCACCACCGTGCCCAGTCCTAAGAGCATTGTGTGCTTGCCCCCGAGACGCGTACCGAGCACCCCGGAAGCCAGCATGGCCAAGGCCATCACCGCAATATAGCTAGTAAACAACCACTCTACTTGCGACGGCGTAGCCCCCATCGCCCGCCCGATAAGCGGCAAAATCGGATCGACCACGCCGATTCCCATAAATGCAACAAAGGTTGCGAACGCCGTCGCCCAAACGGCTGGTGGAAAATCCTTCAGTCTCACGGCTGCCTCCTTAGCAAGAGTTTCTCAGTCTTTTATTGTATCATACAACTATATTTGCAATACGTTCTCGGCGCACGGGGATTGACCCTGGGACGCGCTCTCCCTATTGACGAGCTGAGGCATGTGGTCCGCAAGCTGCGGTCAACCCGTGGGCAAGAGCGCCACCCCGGGTCAACCTCGTCCGCGCCTCGGCGATGGCGGCACATCAATATCAGGATGGGGCCTGGAAACCGTTATCCGCGACCAGAATGGGCTGAGGCCCAGAAGTACCTGATCATACGCAAATCGGCCCACCCATCGTCCGGCTATACGGTAACCCTTCGGGAAGAGGTGGTCGCGAAGGAGTTGAACACGGCGGGATGGTTGGACATCGTAAACAAACAGATTACCGATGCCAAGGCGGCGCTTACCATTTATCGCCAAAAGGATGTAGTGGAGAAGAGGTTTCTCCGCATGAAAGTGAATCTCAATTTGGGACGGCTAGGCGTCCACAGCGATGACCGGATGCAAAACAAAGCCTTTATCGGCTTCATCGCCCTCATTCTACTGTCCCATCTACACAACGTGATGCTGGACCAGAATCTGTATAAGCAGATGACCCTAAAGAAACTGCTCTTGACCTTAGCCAAGCTACGCGTGCAGCACATCCACGGCCACCGCATCTTATTTACCTTAACTGGGGAGCAAAAGGCCATCTACAAAGCTCTTGGAGTGAAGCAACCGATGTAGGTATAATTTCAGTCGGGAATTTAGGCGATTTGACTCAATGGTATGATGTCAGCAAGTCTCAGACTTCCCCGTTTGGGAGTTGTCTGATTGCTTCCGTCTGTTGTGTACCTGACCTGACCGAGTAATCCGGGATTCTGATGGACCAACAATTCCGTGAGGACACGAAATATTCCTCCTTGTTCCTCCGCACGACTCGACTGCTTCGGCACACGGCTTTCGGTCGGCACGAGCGGCGAGCCAAATGTCAGATCCTTCCGGGTTAATTGTGACATGGCGAAATACGTCCTGTCCAGCTCTTTTGCGATGAAATATTGGCTCTTGCGCATCGGGTGATATAAGGTTCTTGCTTAGGAACAGATGTATGGA
>JAJZXC010000139.1 GCA_021846365.1 Bacillota bacterium
AGAACTGTTTGGGCGAGGAAGAAGAGATGCAACTGCCCTTGATCAATTCGCCTAGAACGGGTGTGTGCGAGTATACGGGGCCTTCGATTGAGCCTTGACGTGCCCGCCCAGAATCGGGCATTCGCCCTGTAGCATTACCGCGACATGGTCGCGCACAGTTTTTAAACACCAACCTTGCAACCCGTTCAAGGGGGGATCTTCGGCGGTTTGAAGATGGTTACCGGCGAGAGGATTGGCGAGCCAGGGGGGGGTGACGGAATAGAGTAGCGCATACCAAGGGATGGCAAAGCCAGGCGGTGAACTGACCGCGATTTTTCGACGCAACGATTCAGCTCAGAAGGGGCCTGGGCCGACACCAGACTAGGCGTAGGAAGTGGAGGCGATCGCGCCGCGATACGATCCCGATCGGCCGGCCCCCCAACTGTACTCCAGATTCCAGATTGTTCGCCCGCTAAAAGTGCTGGGTTCGTCGGCTAAACACCGAAGGGCTTAACAGGCGGTCCCAGGGGGCGGTGACGGTTCGTAACCCATAACCTAGTCTATCCGCCGATAGCCGCCTCCTCCACGGCGATTGACACCGTCAGCCCCAATTCGCCGTGCGCATCCACGGTCAGCGCGGATCCGTTTTCCATCGCCTCCCGCAGACCGTGGGTGGGATAGCCGGCAAACGGTTCCAGGCCAATATTGTAATGTCGGCCATACCAGGGATAGCCGTTCGCTCCCAGTTCCTGCCAATACCAGCAATAGGGCAGCATCCCGTGATCCCAACGCACGGCGAGCCCGAGACCGCTTGCCGGGTCGCCCAGGCGGTAGTACCCCTCTTTAAAGTCGGTGAGATACACGATGTCGCGTTCTGGCCCCGGCGACGGCACTCTTCGCAGGTCGTGGCGAGCGCCGTCGGAGCCATCGACAAAGGGCCAGGCGTAGCGTCCGGGGCGGTAGCGCCGCGCGCCCACCGGCTCCTGACCGACCAGCACGGTGCCGGCACCGGTCGCGATGCGGCAGTTGGGCGTTAAAAATGGCGGCCCGAAGGCCAGGTGGTGCCCCCACATGGCCCGTTGGGGAAACGGGCTCAGGTTCTGTACGCGTTCGCTCACGGTGAGCACCGGCCCCTGGTCGGTAAGCGTCAACTCCTTTTCGACCCGAAACGGGGTCTTCAGCAGGTCGACTTGTAGGCGGACCACCACGCGGTCAACGCGCTCCTCAACCACTTGCCAGTTCCAAGGCAGACCCGCCACTTCGTCATGCTGGTCGAGGGGAGCGCCCTGATAGTCGGCCAAGGTGCCCCCGTTGGGAAATACCTCCTGCCAACCTCCTTCGTACTGGTCGAGGAAGCTGAGGCCCTCACGCCGGGGCCTGAGGCCCCAGGCGGCGCTCCAGGTGAAGTCGACGTCTGCCGGTTTGTACAGGAACTGAACAATGTCGCTGCCTTTTCCCGGCAGCACCCAAATTTGCAGCCATCGATTCTCCAAGATCAGCCCCTGGTAACCCTTAAGGGTGAGCCCGGAAACAATCCGGCACCCTTGGCGGCCCAACATGGTTATCCCTTCTTTCGCTATATAGACACTGGGCCATCTGCCTCACCATGTGCACCGGTAAAGCAGGCTTCAGTGTCAGGTGACCTTGGGCAGGCGGTCAATCTCGGGATCTTCAAAGATGTCGCTGGCATCGTCGCTGGGGGAAGAGAATTCGGACACCACGGCCCCCCTGTCGCCGGCCTGAAACCAGTGGGGCGTATTGGGCGCAATCGTGTACTGGTCTCCCGGCCTCAGCACCAACTCACGCCAGACGGTGAACACTGCCCGCTTGTCTTCCGGCACCCGGGCCCGCGGACTGGGTGTGGCCGGGCCAGGCAGATAGAGGTAGACCTCGCCCCATCGACAGCGAAAGGTCTCTTCTTTGCCCGGTCTTCCCGAAAGCGCCGGATGGCGGTGCTGAGGGCAAATCTGCCATGGCAACATCACCAGTTCCTTGGCACAATAGCGATCGGTATTTGCGTAAACAATAATCTCCAACCCGATCTCTTCCAGACGGTTGAGCCCGAAGTCGGCGATCTCCATTGCCGCCCGCTCCGCGTCGGTAATGGCCATCCCGGCGGTTTTCAACATTTCGGTGGCCCGCGCCTGCGCCGCGGCCACCGTGGCGCGATTAAGCATGCAACATACCCTCCTCGTGATCGAGCACAATGGCGTGCCCGCTTTGTTGCGAGGCCAGCGCCCCGGTGAACAGGACATGGCTGGCGCGGGCTTCCTGGGGCGTAACGCAGCGCCAGAAACCGGGGTCATGGCCGGCGTATTCTTCCACGAAGGCGGCCACCATCTGCAGCAGCGCATCGGAAAACCCGAACTCAAAAATCGCTCCGGTTATCGCAGGGTATGCGCTACGATACGCCAAATCCTCCCGCTGCCAGGTCTGGGCCGCCCCCGGCCGGTAGACCATGGTGTGCAGCGCCTTGGGATTTCGCGTGCTAAAGGCGACCGCACCCTCGGTCCCGGTCACCCGGATGAACCAGGTGTTGCCGTGCCCGGGGGCAATGCGCTTGGTCGAAAACTGAACCGGAAACACGTCTTCCCCGAGGCGGGCGCGAACGCTGAGCTGGGCATTATCCCAAGTGTCGCAGGCCACCATCTCCCCCTTCGCGTCGGGCCGCTGGCGGATGATATTCGACAGTTGGGCGTATACGGTTTCCAAACGCATGCCCAGGCGCAGCGGCAAATGGACGACGTGCAGCCCGAGGTCGCCCATGCAACCGTACTCGCCATTGGTGGCAACCTGGCGCTTCCAGTTTATCGGTTTGCTCGGATCGAGGTCGCTCGAATGCCAAAAACCCGCTTCCGCCTCAATCAGGCGACCAAGCTGCCCCGAACGCACGCGTTCGGCCAGGCGCATCGCCCCCGGAAAGTAGGGAAATTCCGAGGAAACCCGCACCAACACGTCCGGACGCTCGGCTGCCGCGGCCAAAATCGCCCGATTGGCCGCATCGTCGATACCGAATGGCTTTTCGCCCAATAACGCTTTGCCCGCCCGGATAATGTCGGGATAGAGCACCGCGTGCAAATGATGGGGCACCGCGCAGTAGATGGCGTCGACCTCGGAATTGGCCAACAGGTCGCGATAGTCATCGGTAACCTGGCCGACGCTGGCGATATTTTGGCGAAACCACTCCGTATGATCCAAGTTGACGTCGCACACCGCCCGCAGTTCCGGCTGGGCATGGGTATCGAGCAGATGCGCATAGCGCAAAATCGCGCTGGCAATCTCCCGGCCCATCAAGCCGCAACCGATGATGCCGATCCCAACCGGCGTCTTGCTCACGATTGTCCCTCCCCATTAAAGACCGCGAGCGCCGCTTGCGGCGTAATCCGCTGGTGTACCAAGGCCATCAACGCCTGCGTCATCGCCCGCGGATTGTCCGCCTGTACGATGTTCCGTCCGTAGACGATCCCCTTGGCCCCCTGTTCAAGCAAGCTATGGGTGCGGCGAAACACCTCCAAGGGCGGCACCTTGCCGCCTCCCCGCGGCAGCACCGGGCAGTCCCCGGCCGCTTCCACCACCCGCCAGTATTCTTGCACCGGGTCGGTGGGATCGGCTTTGATGATGTCGGCGCCCAATTCACGGGCCTGGCGCACCAAGCTGACAATTTTCTGCACGTCGCCGTCCACCGCATAGCGGTCTCCCGCTCCAACCCGCATCACCAACGGTTCCACCATCAGCGGCATCCCCACCGGCTCCACCGCTCGCGCCAAGCGGGAGACGTTGTTCAGGGTTTGCCGGTACAGTTCGGGCTGATCGGGCAATAGCAAAACATTGACCACCACCACCGCCGCGTCCAGGCGCACGGCGTGTTCCACCGCGCCGTCGACGAGTTCCGAAAACAGCTGCGAAGGCAGCGGGGACCCGTAGACGTTGGCGATATCGGTGCGCAAGACCAGGCTCGGTTTGGCCTTGCCGGCAATATTTTGCAAGAGAGGCGCTTGTCCCGGACTCAACTGAATGGCGTCGGGGCCGGCCTCTACCAGGCGCGCGACCGCCTCCGTCATTCGTTCGATGCCGGGCAGGAACGTCGGTTCGTTAAAGAAGCCGTGATCCACGGCGACATCGAGGCAAGCCCCGTCTTCACCAAACAATCGGTACATCCTTGCTTTGCGATAGGTCGTCATCGTATCCACCCTCCACATAGTCGTAATTAGGGACCCGGCTCTGTTCCGGCGGTTTTGGCGGCGGCTACCGTCAAGCGGAGGCCGTGAGCACGAAATCGCCGGGTCCAGTCGGGGTCGATTTCCCAATCGGTGATAATCTCATCCACACCGTCGATGGGCAGAAAGCCTACCATCGACCGTATCCCGCATTTCGAGGCATCCAGCAGCGCGATCACGCGATCGGCCCGACTCTGGATCGTCGTCTTAATCTCGGCTTCAGCAAAATTGGAATTGCTGAAGCCTTCCTCTTCGGTGACGCCGACCGCCGACAAGAACGCCACGTCGGCTCGAATGGACTGATAGTAATTTCGCGTCACCGGCCCGACCAGCGAAGCCGTGCCAGGTCGCAAGTCGCCGCCGGCCACACTGACGTGCAACCCGGAGTCGGCCATCAGGGCGAGCGCGACATTTAAGGCATGGGTCACCACCGTCAGGGGACGCACGGGATGCGCCAGCAGCGCGCGGGCCAAAGCGGCGGCCGTCGTGCCTGAATCGATGACCACCGTGGTCCCCGGCCGGATCAGGCTCAGCGCCGCCTGCGCAATCGCCGCCTTTTGTGGCTGACGCCGTGCTTCGCGCTCGCCCATGGGGGATTCCCTTTCCCGCCCCACCGCGCCGCCATGAACCCGCACAATGCTCCCCTGTGCGTTGAGACGGTCGAGATCCCGGCGCACGGTCATCGCCGAAACCCTCAGAGTGCCGCTAAGTTCCCGCACCGACATAAACGGGTTCGCCCGCAAGAGCTCTTCAATTTGAGCCAGCCGCTCGCCCAATGCGCCCTTAGCAGATCGACTGGCCATGGCTTCGCAACCTGTCGAATTCTTCGCCACGACCTTGGGCCCCCAATAGGGATAACAACCCGGCGCGATCGAGCACTCCGGTCGACGCACCCGTCGCCTGCACGCAGGCGGCTCCTTCAGCGTTGCCCCAGAGCGCCGCCGCGGGCAGCCCCCAGCCCCTCAAGACGCCGTCGAGGAACCCGGCCACCCACGAGTCTCCCGCCCCTGTGGTGTCGACCACCGCAACCTTGAGCGGCGCTACCGGCCATGCCCTGAACCCGCCTGGTCCGCCTGGCTGGGTGGCGATCAGCGCCCCTTGATCTCCCAACTTGATTCCCACCGTCTGAACCCCGGCCTCCAACAGATGGCGCGCCTGGCGTTCGGGGTCGCTTTCGCCGGTCATCGCCTTGGCTTCCAGATAGCTCGGCAGAAAGTAATCCACGTGCGGCAGGACAGGCCGGATAAGATCCATCCACTGCCCGGAAAAGTCGTAGGCGGTGTCCACGCTGGTGGTCATTCCCATGCCGTGCGCGGTCTGCAACATATCGGCCATCGGCTCACCGTCCAGTCCGGGGAGGAGAAAAGCCCCGCCCACATGCAAGTGTCGGGCCGAGGGAAGCCGCTGCCACGCCTTGAGTCCGGCCTGGTCAATGCGGTTCGACCCGATATAGTGCAAAAACGTACGTTCCCCGCCCGAGGTCACCAGAGCCACACTTCCCGCCGTGCCCGCCGACACGCGTCGGATGCCGGACGTGGCCATGCCGTGTCGCTCGACCACGCGAAGAAGATAGTCGCCCAAAATGTCATCGCCAACTTGCCCTTCGACCCTGACCTCCCAACCCAAGGCGTGCAACGCGATTCCGGTATTGAGCGCACAACCCCCGGAGTGCACGTCGAGGCCAGACACAAATTGCAACGAGCCGAGTTCGGGCCAATGGTCCACCGGGCGGACGACGACATCCGCCACCATGATCCCCAGGCAAACGATGTCTGCGATCGAACATCCCTTCCTTTCTCTAGGTTCCTTCTCTAAACCTCTGTCTATCTCTGGTTGAATTCCTCACCGTCTTTCATCTCCACCGAACCGTTGCCCGCTTGCTGCTGCCCACACAGAACTCCATCAAACGCCGTTGTGCGCTGAATCTCTCACTCTTAGTCGTCATGTGTGCTTTTGATAACAGGCATCTGTTCTATTTGTATCACCATAGCTATTTCGAGATCGAATCCAGAATTCCTGCTTGAAATTGTCCGGTCAGCCACATCGTTTTATATGTTCTAAGGTGGTAAGCTGTCTTTCGAGAGAACGCACGGAAGTGCCCTGGCCGGTAGGCGAAATACCTGAGCGTCTCCGTTGACCAGTTCAGCGGTTGGCTGTCTGTCGACCGCACACCCAAAGCGGATGAAGGAGAAGACTAATGATCCCTGCGCAGCGGTTTCTGCGGGCCATCCCCGAATCCCAGAATGTTTCTTCCTCCCAACTGCTACAATTTATCGAAGCCCTTGCGGCCTCACCGTACGAGGTACACAGCCTCATGCTGGTGCGCCACCACCGCGTCGTCGCCGAGGGCTGGTGGGCGCCCTATGGGCCCGAGTTGCCGCATATGCTGTTTTCCTTGAGCAAAAGCTTTACAGCCACCGCCCTTGGCCTCGCCCTCGGCGAGGGACGCCTAACCCTGGACGACCCGGTACTGTCCTTTTTCCCCGCCGAAGAGCGCACCGTCTCCCATCCCCACCTGCGCGCGATGCGTGTCCGCCATCTCATCACCATGTCCACCGGGCATACTCGGGATCCCATCGCCGAACTCTTACAGCAGGGAGGCGACCACTGGACGCATGGATTTTTTCAGTGCCCACCAGACAAGGCTCCGGGGACCCACTTTCTCTACAACAACGCCGCCACCTACCTGCTCGGCGCCATCGTCCAGGGGGTTACCGGTCAAAACCTGCTGGACTATTTGACCCCACGATGCCTCGCCCCCTTGGGAATCGACGGGGCAGTCTGGGAAACGTCGCCGGAAGGCATTAATCTGGGGTTTTCGGGGCTTCGAATACGCACCGAAGACATCGCCGCCTTCGGCCAACTCTATCTCAATCAGGGCCTTTGGCAAGGTCGACGGCTGTTGCCGGTAGAATGGGTGCGGGAAGCGACCCGGGCCCAGGTCGCCAACGGCACCGACCCCGACAGCGATTGGTCCCAAGGCTATGGATATCAATTCTGGCGCTGCCGACACGCGGCGTATCGCGGCGACGGGGCCTACGGCCAGTTTTGCTTGGTAATGCCCGAGCGTGACGCCGTGCTCGTGATCACCTCCGGCATCAACAATATGCAGGGCCTGCTCAATCTGGTATGGCGCCATGTGCTGCCCGCCCTATCCTCTCGACCCTTGCCGAACGATCCGTCAAGTCAAGCAGAACTTATCAGTCGCCTACCCAAACTGGGGCTGGACGCAATGCCGCCGTCTCCCCTCACCATTTCGCTGGCAGCAATTCGCGGACGGTATCGACTGGCCCCCAACCAGTCTGCAGTGGCTGCCCTCACCCTGACGCCGACGCCGGACGGCCATCTTCACCTGGAAGTGGAAACGGACAAAACTACCGCCGGGGTTGTCTGTGGCGTCGGGGCTTACCAGCCAGGCACGTTTCCATCCTTGATTTGGGACCATTTGCTCAATGAGCCCGTATTGGCCTTGGCCGAAGGCGACGAAAACCAGGGACTCAAAATCACACTCCGCTTTTTCCAAAGTCCCTTCACCGAACATCTCACCCTCAGCTGGCCAGACCCTCATACGCTGCAGGTAGCCGTGACTCGAAACGTTGATCCGGCAACCCGCCGCATATGGACCGGAGTTCGTGAATAAGTCTTGACTATCGCCAACAGCGGAAAGGAAAATGCCCAATCGATTGTGGTGCTTAGGCTTCAGGCTTGAGCCGGGCAAGTCTAGGCTGGTATCCTGGGCTTCCTGCAGGCGGCATTTGATACCTAACAATCCATCAGTTGCCGTTGAATGGCCGATCGTCGCATAGCCCCCGGCGCATCGTCCCGGGGGTCAGCCAGTCGAGAGCGTCTGACGTCCGTACAGCTATTCTAAGGGCCCCTCAGAGCGATCCGGGTAGAGTCTCCGGCAGGAAAAACCTGGACGGAGGAAAGGAGCGGCCATCCCCAGGCAGCAGACTCGGCGGGGCCGAAATGACGGATGTTGAAAGCCCAGCTGGCCCGCTGTTTTCCGGTCTTTCCCTCGGTTGCTACAGAAACCAAAGCTTCCGCCGCCAACCGAGCGCCTCAAAAACTTCAGTTCCTCTAGCGGGCTAGGGCGCCAACTTGCCGCCGATCCGGAGATGCCGGGGGTCACCGTGGACTTGGGAGTAACCGGTTCTGGGGTATGCGTGCAAACCATAGCTATGTTGTCGATGCGGCCTTGGTCGGCATGATGAACTTCAATCGCAAGTGGAGTTATCCTTCGCAGGCGAAGGATAAACCAAAGCCTGCCAGGTCACGGCCTAGTACACGACGACGCAAGTCCGTG
>JAJZXC010000140.1 GCA_021846365.1 Bacillota bacterium
TCCGAGGCGTTTTAGGCTATGTATGTGTCCCAATATTCCCTCGACCTCGTACCGTGCGGAATTCCTGGACTATTCGCTCATCGTTAACTTGACACCATTGCCTGGCAGGGACATTCGCCGTATGGTTGGGGGCGATACTTCCTTGCCAAGAGCGATAACGGTACTGGAGGCGCATTTTACGATCCCAGTACCGAGAACAAATTTTTTCATGACAACGCCCTTCGCCTTCTACCCATTGCATATCAGGGCATTTACACTACAGCCTACACTAACGGGCACGATGACGCGCAGTCGAATCTCAAGGCCGTGTTAGCCGCGTTGGGAGAAAATGCGACTACCCCGTTCTACGCAGCCAACGGAACCCATTACTGTGCGTTTATGTTGGATTGCGAGTCTGTCAGCGACGGTAAACAAATCAATCCTCCGTACGTATTCACCGATTACCTTCATGGGTGGCTGAAGGGAATGACCACAGGGGTGAAGGATACAGCGAGCAACGTGCTCAAGGGATGGCCCGGCGTATACAGTTCGCAGTCCGCCTGTAATACTTGGACGTCGTTGGTCGACTGTGCAAAGAGCTATCGGATGCGTCCCGAGTTAGTAGTGATAGCCAGCTACATCGACCCTGTCGGCACCACGCCTCCGCCATCGTTACCGGCTTGGGACACGTCCTACACGTCGACGACAAAGTATTGTGTGGGAATCGGTCAATCGACGACCATGTGGCAATATGCGGGCGATGCAAAAGTCAACAATGGAACGTATACGGTGGATTTAGACGTCGGCAATCCCAATCTGGACTTTCACACGGCGTTGGGCCAGTATGCTCCTATTCCCAACTAAACGCTGACTGGTGGTTCGGCGCGAGCGAGACCGGTTGCCTCGCTCACGCTTGATCATGCGGGATCTGATAGTACTACGACGACGGGACTACGGATCCCCACGTGGTCCACCGACGACCGCCGGAAGTGGTCATCCACCAGCGCGTACCGCTTGTTGTGGTTTTCCACACCCATCTACTTGGGCGTTCACAAAGTCTAGGCCCGTCGCGTGGTTCAAAAATGCATGGGCACTTCGGTAGTTTCCGTAGAGTTGGTCTGTGCAGACTTCGCAGTCTCTTTGGGGGACCGTTTTGGGATGTCTTGATCTTAACGATATCTTCCGGCTTGCCGACCACAGGCGTTGCGTCATATACCGCTCCAACTTCCGCCATACGCTTGCGGTCGCGCTTCTCGCCCAGGGAAACCCGGGTTGCCAGCTCAGGCCGGGCCGCGGCTGCGGCCTTCGCCGTCGCCGGTCGTAACGCTTCGGGCCGCATGACGATGCCTTTGCCGTCGACCGAGAGCACTAGCACATCTTCCGCTGATGCTCGATGTCGCCATGATGATCCGAATGGACGATACGCGATCCGGGCTCCAATCACAAGATCGTGTCACCCGGAGACACGGTTCCCCCAGAAGGGCTTCGCCCTTCTGGGGGAACGCCGCACCCATGTTTCGGTCATCTTCCAAAACGTGGGAAATCTCGTGTGTCCATCCTCCTTCGATCTGGGCGAAGATGCCAAAGTGGTTTTGTTAAGCACCACCGAGGGAGAGGATAAGCCTATCAAATATCCGGCAATCTTTCGACATTCGACGGGCGGAGGTTGCAGTATTAACCAAGACCGATCTGCTGCCTTATCTGGATTTCGACGTAGCCGCGGTCGAGCGTAATGTCCACCAAATTCAGCCCGGTCTGCCCTTGCTTAGTGTGTCCGTGCGCACGGGAGAGGGTTTGGAGGCTTGGTTGGATTGGATAGAAAGGAAGGTTGTCGGAAAACAATCGGAGCGAGACTGACCGAACGCTGGTCGGAGCGTGGACGGTTCGCGACCAAGGCCTTTTTTACCTCTTGTCTGCCATCCACGCTCATCGTCGTGTCATGCGGATGTCCCGATTTGTCAGGCACAACCGGTAGCGGCCGACATCGCCGAGGTCGTTCGCGTGAGCATGTTAACCGCGTGGTGTACCCTGCGTTTCTCGCAACGCCCGTTTAAGGATCTTGCCCGTCTCCGTCTTCGGGAGTTCAGCGACCAGGGCCAGACTCTTCGGCAGTTTGTAGCGCGGCAGCCGCTCGATGGCAAAAGCGAGCAGGATTTCTTGCGTCAGCCGTCGATCGCGAGCGACGACCACGGCATGGACGCGCTCTCCCCAGTAGCGATCCGGAACACCGACTACGGCCACCTCTTTGACCCACGGATGCTGGCGTAGCACGTTTTCGATTTCCAGTGAGGAAAGCTTTTCACCGCCAGAATTGATCTGATCTTTGTCTCGGTCGAGCAAATAGAGATACCCGGCAGCGTCGAGATAACCAACGTCGCCGCAGGTGAACCAATCTTCGGCGTACGCTTGAAATTGGTCGAGCGCGTGGTGATAACCGGCGAATACGCTGACTCCGCGGCAGTAAATGGTTCCTGCCTCACCGGTTAGGCTGAGTGCGGGCGGCTCTTGGAAGATGGCCACTTCCATGCCGAAAGCGGGTTTGCCGACACACAAGGGGTCTTGTGCTCGGTCGTCGCGAAGGAGCGAGAAGACGGCTTCGGTTGCCGAATACAGCACCGAGATCTTCAGCCTAGGCCACGTGCGAGACATTTCTCGGCGAGTTTCGCCGAGCAGGGGAGCACTGGTGGTGATGAGCTGACGAAGGTTTGCTTGGTTGAGTTGGTCGCGCTCGGCAGGGGGAAGATCGAGCACTGACTGTACCATGGTCGGCACCATCAAGGTAATCGTGCCGCCGTAGGCGGTGACGCTGTCGACGAATTGAGCTGGGTGGAAGGGGGTGACCAGCACTGCGCTGGCTCCCGCCTGAATCGCGGCCAGGGTAAACCCGACGCCCCCCATATGAAACAGCGGATATGGGTTTATGAGGCAGTCGTCGCGGGTCATACCAACCGACGTAAGCAGGCTGTAATTCCAGCCCCATAGACTCCGATGGGTATGGCGGGCACCCTTGCGGGCACCGGTGGTGCCCGAGGTATATAAGATGCCGGCGTCGTCCGCGTCGTGTGCCTGACTGGGAAATGGTTCCGGATCCCGGCTCAGATCAAGAGCAGCCCGACGGGGAATCCATGCCTGCACGTGGTTGAGGGAGTCGGCCCAGGGCATCAGCCGGTCGGTCAACGCATCGTCGTAGAGGACAGCCGTGCCTCCGGCATGATCGAGCTGACGCGCCCAGTCGGCGGGGGCGGCGTTAGGATTCAATGGACACCATATGGCACCGAGTTTTCCCACCGCGAACAGTAGATTGATCACAAGCAAACTGTCCGTGGTCAGATAGGCGACAATATCGCGGGCTCCGATGCCTCGTTCACCAAGGAATCGGGCCAGATTGGAGGAAGCTTGGTCGAGCTCGCGATATGACCAACCATGACCGCTCTGGGCGTCGATGACGGCGACCCGGTCCGGCTGGCGGTGAGCCCAGGCAGACAGCAGGCTGCCCGTCGTAAACTGGCTTTTCATAGGGTTGCTCACCACATCCTTTAGGCCGCAATATCCCCTTGCCCATATGTAGGGCTTGATGGCGGTGATTCTATTAGCGGACCTCTAGGTAGGCTATTCGGCAGATTCCCAGCATGCGCCAAAACAACTAAATCATGGACCGTGAAATTTTCGGAACAGCCGGGAACATTTTGGGGGCTAAGGAGCCGCAGATCTCCATAAGAATGGATGATCAATAAGTAGCTGACTATAGGTTGGCAGCGGAGATCGGGCGTCATCCCCGGCGGGACGGGGGATGGGATCCAAAACTATCGTCCAAAACTGCCAACCACTACCCGAATCGACTGCGGTTTAAGCCCGTTCTCGGTTGGTGCGTTCCAAGCCTACGGGGAGCCGAATAAGCCAAACTGGCGTCGTTGGTGGCGGGGGGGCAGGGACCGTGCCGCATCGAAGTCTGCCAGGAGATCAGGATTTTGGTGTCGAGCGATTGCGCTATCGGGACATTTCGGCCATAGTCGCGCTCGAGCGCTTAGTGTTTTCGGAACCGATGTCGCTGGGCAATCTCTGGCGGCACGCGCTCTCGCGCCGAACCGTCTATCTGGTGATTCGTCGGCACAACACCGTGATCGCCTACTTCGGTTTTGCTTTCTGTCGACCATATGCCCAGGTCTTGGCCAATGTCACCCATCCCGACTATCGGCGGCTAGGGCTGGCCCGCCGCCTGTTGAGCGAAGGAGAACGGGTAGCCCGCGCTCGCGGCGCACGGGCATTTATGGGCGAAGTCCGGGCTTCCAACACCGTCCAGCTCGCGGCCCTGCAAGCGATGGACTGGCAAGTTGCGGGCCAAATGCCGGCGTTTTTTGGCGATGGGGAAACCGCACAGCTGGTGGTCAAGGTCTTTGACTGATGGTCAAAACCTATTCGTGAGAAACGATTAAGCGTTCCGCCAACTCAAGACCGTCGTCCATCCCGAATGTGCCCAACAGCAAGAGAATCCCGCCACGAGGCAGCCGATCGCGGGCGGCGGCGATTGCGTCGGAAAGTTCGCTGTACAAGTCGACGTCTAACCCGCCGGCCCGGGCCTGCTCGACAAACGCCTGCAGTTCTTCCGGACGGACCCGATAGTCTACGGCCATGCTGGCAAGTTGACGCTCGCTGAGGGTCGCCACCACGGGGGCAAAATCCAGGCGCCGATTCCATTGCGCAAGCACGTCGGCGATGTCCCGATTCACGGCGGTTCCACGGTTGCCCCGGATGGCGTTGACGACGACCAGAGGTCGGTGGAACCCTTGCACCGTGGTCATCACCGCCTGATAGCTGCCGGGATTCATGGCCACGTCGGTGATCAGGGTATAATCGCCCACATGGCGCGTTTGCATCCGCCGGGGAGCGGGGGAAAAGGCGTCCAAGGCCTGAGAGGCAAGTCTTGGATCGATGCCCAAGTGCATCGCCATGGCGAGAGCCGCCAGCGCATTCAGGATGTTGTGCGAGCCTGGTACGGGCAGATGCACATCCCGTATTGCTCGCCCACGATAGAACCAGCGCCAATGGGAACTCTTCTGGTCCAGACCCACGACTTGGGCACGCACGTCGGCATGTTCGCTGAAGCCGAAGCGGAGCAGCGGGCCCGCCCTCAGGCCGGCGAGGTTCGCCACCACGGGATCGTCCGCATTGAGAACTGCCCCGCCACCGGCTGCCAGATGGCGAAATAGAAGAGATTTCGCCCGGACGTAGGCGTCAAAGCTGCCGTGAAAGTCCAGGTGATCGGGGGTGATATTGGTAATCACCGCGGTGCGAAAGGTTAATCCGTCGACGCGGCCGAGTTCTAGCGCGTGTGAAGATACCTCGACGATCACGTCCTCTGCTCCGCGGTTGACGGTCTGACGGAGAAAGTGCTGCAATTCGGGGGCCTCGGGGGTGGTCATGTGGGGACGAAATGGCGTCCGTGTCCCTTCGACGCTGTTGGTGGTCCAAAACCCTACGCGGCGATCGGCACGCGTCAAAATAGCCGCCAACATGTAAGCGGTGGTGGTCTTGCCGTTGGTGCCAGTCACCCCGTGCAGGCGTAGGGATCGCGCCGGAAAACCGTACAGGCGCTCGGCGAGCACGGCCAAGAGGGCGCGCGGGTTGTCGGCCTGAATCCAAGGCACGCTGCCACCCCCTTCCCCCAGCACGCGCTCGGGGGGCACGGACGCCAACACTGCCGCCGCTCCGCGGGCCATCGCGTCGGTGACGAAGAGCAGCCCGTCGGTGGTCTGACCCCGCAGTGCCACGAACAGAGTACCCGGCATGACGCGTCGCGAGTCGTTGGCGATGGCGCCGATGAGGATCGAACCATGTTGGGGCTTTAGTCCGCGGCACTCAATCCCCTCAAACAGGTCAGCCAATGCACAAGCCATTTCGACACCTCGGGCAGGAAGGATGGTGAATGAGATACGACGTATCCTACGCGTGAGCGCAATCGGAAGTGCATATCTCCTGCGCGGCGGTTGACGCTGACCATGGGCAAGGGTGCTACCTGATCGTGTTTTCGCATAGGCATCAGACAGAAGACGGTGGTCGGGGCGAGTACCGAGGGGAGAGAGCCCAGTGGATTTCGATTTGACGCCCAAGGAGCAGGCTCTGCAAGCCAGGGTCCGAGCGTTCGCCCGTGAGGTGGTGGCACCGGGCGCCGGGCAGCGAGACGAAACCGCCAGTTCCTGCTTTGACTTGCTGCAGCAGATGGGTAAGCTCGGCTTTTTGGCGATACCGTTGGCTGGCGAGTGGGGCGGCAGCGGCAGTACTGTGCAATTTGCTCTGGCGGTGGAGGAAATTGGCCGGGTCGATGCTGCCTTGGGGATAGGGTTTGCGGCGCACACGGCCCTAGGCTGTATTTCTCTCGAGCGGCTGGGCACCAACGACCAAAAGCAGGCCTATCTGGGGCCGGCATTGGCCGGCACGTACTTGGCGGCGTTTGCTTTGACCGAAGCCCAAGCGGGTTCTGACGCCCGTAATGCCAAAACGACCGCCATCCGTGACGGTGAGGGGTGGGTGATCTCGGGTGAGAAACGGTATATCACCAACGCCGAACACGCCGGCTATGTCTTGGCCACCGCCCGAACCGCGGCCGAATCGGGGAACTTGTCGGTATTCTTGATTCCGAGCGATCGGCCCGGGCTCATTGTCTACCCGCCTCGCCTCAAGCTGGGCCTTAGGGCTTCGGAGACCTGCGATCTTTCCCTGAGCAGCGTCCGCGTGCCGTGGGAGCACTTGCTAGGCGAAGAAGGAAGGGCGCTGCCTCAGTTGTTAGACGCGTTGAATGGGGGGCGGATTGGCATTGCGGCGATCGCGGTGGGGATTGCCGAAGCTTCGTTGAGCGCAGCGCTGGAGTATGCCGGGCGGCGCCATCAGTTTGGTCGGCCGATTTCGCAGTTTGAAGCCATTCAGTTCAAATTGGCCGATATGGCCGTAGAGGTAGAGGCGGCCAGAATCCTGACCTTGAAGGCAGCCTGGCTCAAGGACCGTCAGCAACCGTGCGTACAGGCGGCAGCCACCGCCAAGCTTTATGCTTCGGAGACGGCGACTCGGGCAGCCAACCAAGCGCTGCAAATCTACGGGGGTGCCGGCTATATGCACGACTATCCCATCGAGCGCTACCTGCGGGACGCCAAGGGGCTGGAAATCGGGGAGGGGACATCGGAAATCCAACGACTGACCATAGCGCGCCAGATGGGCATGAAAAAGCCATGACCCGAAAACACTTAGACGCCGTAGGAGCAACCCGAAACCGATGGTCACCCCGCCGGATGTGGAAGCGGTGGCAATCGCCCAGGAAAGGTGGATGGTATTCTCGTGGTTCTCGGGTTCGGTAACATCGTGCCGACCGGTACGGCCCACTTCTTTACCAGCCACATTCCGCGGGCCCAATCCCAGGCCGCCTCGGGGTCGACTAGATCGCTCGCGGTTAAATTTTTCGTTTCTCTGGTTTCCTGTCGCAAACTTATATGTTCGTATGGAACCTGCGTGTTCGACCCATCCATAGCGCAACTCGCAGCCGACCTGCCAAAGTCTGGCTGGGGCCCGGTTTCCCCACCAGCGATGACGCGGGCGGTAGGCATGGCAAAATTCGATCCGCCGATCGGCACATCGTCATTTCCGGCTATGAAGGGATCGGGGCGGGCTAGTGGTGAACGTTACCCAGCCTTGGGAAAGAGTTGAAATTTCAGGGTAAGCAGACTGTGCAGGCGCGTTTTCTGGTCGTCGGTAGACTTGGCTAAACAGGTGTCGATGGCGTCGCAAGACTGGTCAAACGTTTCATAGTAGTGGGAGTTCAAGCATTCGGCCTTAACAAATTTCCACAACCGTTCAATCAGGTTGAGATTGGGCGAATAGGGCGGCAGAAATAGCAACTGAATGCCGAGCCGGATGGCCTCCTCCAAGACAAAGGCATTGCGCTGATAGCGGGCGTTGTCCAACATCCGACACGATGGTGATGGGGAGATCGTCAAATTTCTGCTCGAACCATTTCAACCATTTCTCAGTATAGCAATGGAGGACTTTGACATCATGCCTCAGGGCTTCTCCTATTCAGTTCTCCCACGCATAGCGTGGGGCTTAAGGTTTGAGTAATCGGCCGTCGGCATTGGCGCCTTGCGCGACATGGAAATGCGATTGACGACGCAAGTGGCCGCCGATGGATTAGGGATGCCCGGATGAAAGGTGTACATTTCTACGAGGGCAACTGCCACGGCCAGAGTATTGGAAGAAATAATGCGTCTCGTACGGGGATTGGCGGCACAAGGCACCAGGCCGGTTCACTAAGGACACTCGGTCGGACTGAAGGGGTCTTGCACAGCGACTGATACGCCACCCCTGATTAGAAACTAATGTGCGCATGTTTAAACCGTATACATTGGGCTTATTAGCCGTTCGCAATCACCTTCTCATGGTGGACACCATCTCCTTTC
>JAJZXC010000141.1 GCA_021846365.1 Bacillota bacterium
ACCGATACTGAGGAGTGAGGGCCGCGCATTGAGCAGACACACTCGGGCGGTCAGGTACTGGGAACGCATCTAAGCGGTAGCAATTATTAGATACATATGTACGCTAATATCCTTAACCTGACGGCATTGGGGGCGACCCGGGGCGAAGGGCGTGGACCTCTGATGCTCTCACGCGAGCGGAGGGTGACCGAGGGGCCGATGGCCCCTCTCCCCGAATCCGCTCGAGTCGGCCACCCCGTGGACCGCCCCAGTTCCCCGTCTACGGAGTTCCGCTGCGAAGGCGTTGCTCGACCCGGCGGGCGGCCGCTTCCCAGCCCATCGCGCGCAGATGGTTTAGCCAGGGTCCGGGTTTGACATAGCGGTACGGCCCACCGGAGGCGATCACCTCGTCCATGGGATCGCGTTCGTTCCCCTGCGATGCCTCTTCCAGCCAGCGGGCCAAATCCCCGCGCATCCGACTCGCGACCGCGGGCTCTTCCGCGACGCGGTTCTCCGTTTCATGGGGATCGCGGTCAATCGCGTAGAGCGATTCCTCCGGCCAATCGAACAAGCCCGGATGATAGGTCCGAAGGTAAAGCCACGGGGGGTCGAAGAGCGCGCGCTGGCAAACATAGAGCCCGTGCCCCCACACCAATTGTCGCCTACCCGCTGCCGAAGAATTCCCCGAGCGGATGATGGACGCGACACTTTGAAAGTCCCAGCCCGGTGGCATGGGAAGGCCCAACAGATCCACGATGGTGGGCACGATGTCCTGCAGGTACACCAGCGCGTCGGATGCCACCTCGCGTGCCGCTCCCGGCCATCGCACGATCAGGGGAACGCGCTCAACCGCCCGCCCTGCATCCGCGTGCTGCGCGTAGAGTCCATGTTCGCCAAAGGCTTCCCCGTGATCCGAGGCAATGATAATCGCCGTCTCGTCTTCGATCCCAAGCCCGCGCAGGTCGCCCAGGATTTGGGCGACCGCCTCGTCCGCGTAGCGAATGGCGCCGTCGTAGCTGTCGATCAGTTGCCGGAAATAGTCGACGGTGGTAATCGCATCCGGCATAGTCGGCACCGGACTCACCCGCCGATCGCCCCACGCCCAAAAATCGGCGGCGCTGCCCGGCCCGATCGCGGGGTCTTGGTGGCGATCCAGCGTGCGTGCGTCAGGCCAGGGTGGAGCGGGATATCGGGCCATTTGTGTCACGTAGTGCGGCGGCATGGTGTAATTCTTGTGCGGGTCCCAGAAATGAACATGCAACAGCCAGTTCTCTTCTCGGCCATGCTGTGCGAGCCACGCCCGGGCCTCCCGAGCCACCTCCTCCGCATCCTCGTTTCCTCGCTTGAGGGTGAAATTGTGGCTTTCCGACCAAGCGAATCCAAACCAGGGGGCCTGATGCTTGTCCCCGAACGAAGAGACGGTGGCGGTCCGGTATCCATGCTGACGAAGGTAGCGGGGAAACAGCGGAGCATCCTGGGAATAGTCCTGGTCCCATGTGGTCTCCGTGAGGGGCCAGCGAAAATTCGCCCCCGGTCCCCAATGCGTGACCACCCCGTTGTGAATCCCCATCCGGCCGCTGACTAACGCCGCGCGGGCCGGCACGCACGGCGAGTCGCTGGTGTAGCAGGCGGTAAACCACACCCCCTCCCGCGCGATGGCCGAGATCGTCGGCGCCGTCGGCCGCGGATAGCCGTAGATGGGTAGATGGTCGGGGCGCAACGTATCGATATCAATGTAAAGAATTCGCATTCAGTCCTCCTCCCCCGCTCCCTGGTCCAGAGGTGGCCACGCCACATACATCTTGCCCCGGCGCTCGGGGTTCCCGAGCCGCCGGATCAAGCGAGGCAACTCGCGCGCGGCGTACGGGCCTTCCAGTAAAAACGCGAGATCCTCCGCACGCGCCGTAACCCATTCCAGGCTCGCTTGAAACGAGCGGACGGTCGCTGAGTAGACCCCGACCAGCGTCAGTTCCTTGGCATGAAAGGTCCACGGCGCCAAGGAAATCGTCTCATCTGGCCGCGACACCCCTTCAAGCGCGATCACCCCGCCGGGCCGTGCCGCTCGAATGGCGTCCGACACGGCGCGAGCCGAACCCGAGCACTCGACCACCGCCTCCGCCATCTCCGGCTTTACCCCGGGGACCGCCGTCGCGCTGAAGCGGGAGGCCATCGCGCTGCGCGGCGCCACCGGGTCGTATACCCAGACGCGGGCATGAGGCAACAGATCCTGAAGTTGCGCCGAGGCCAAGAGCCCCACCGACCCCGCTCCCAGCACCAGAACGCTCGCTGGCCGAAGGGCCGAAACCGCCTCCACCGCCCTCAGCACACTGGCGGCGGGCTCCACCAAGACGTAGGCTTCGGGATGCGGGCCGGGATTCACCGGATAAAGCGCACGCTCCGGCACCCAGGCGAGGGGCGCAAAGCCCCCGTCAAAGCTCATCCCGCTGTGTTCGGGCGCGACGCAGCGGTTGCTCTGGCCCCGATTGCAGGAGCGGCAGCGCCGGCACGGGATGAGCCCCTCCACCACCACCCAGGTTCCGGAGTTCAGGCGCCCGGTGGGGTCCCGCACCACTTGCGCAATCCATTCGTGCCCCAAAATCACCGGATAGCGCACCCAGGGGGCGGCAGAGACCCCTGCCCAGATTTTGGCGTCGGTCTCGCAGAGACCGGCATAGCGACTCGCGACCAACACCCGGTCCGGTCCGGGACAGGCCGGAATCTCGGTAAACGTCACCGGCTCGGGTTCGGGTTCGTTCGGTCCCCGAAGGCGCCAGGTTTGCGCCCCGAAGCGACCGGGGTCGCGGCTTCCGCTCCCCATCGCAGGGCCTCCTCCGACCATGCGTCCTCTCTTTCTAGAGCTTGACGGCGCCGCTGGTGATTCCCTGAACAAAATAGCGCATCAGAAAGGCAAACAGGATACCAATGGGCAGCGACGCGAGGACAAACGAGGCGAATTGCATGTTGAGCCCGCTCATATTGGCGGCATCGCCCGCGATCATGGGCGGGGTGAAGTTGGTGATCGCCATCGCCACCGTCGGGTTGCTGCTGCTCAGAATCAGCGAGGGGAGCACATAGTCGGACCAGAGCCCCACGAATTGCAGGATCGCCACCGTCACCATCACCGGAACGGCCAGAGGAACGGCCACGGCGACAAAGATTTTCCGGTCGTTGGCGCCGTCGATGCGCGCGGCGTCAATCAGGTCCTGGGGCATCTGCTGGTAAAAGGTCCTAAGGATAAAGACGGCGAACGCCTGCCCGCCCGCGATGTAGGGGAAGATCAGGCCGAAGAAGGAGTCGATCAGCCCGAGGGCGCGGATTTCCAGCACCAGGGGAATCAAGGTGACGAATCCGGGAATCAAAAGCAGCGCGAAAAACACCATAAAGGCGGCGTCTCGGGCCGGAAACCGGTAGCGTGCGAAGGCATACGCGGCCGGCGCCGCACAGGCGAGCGTCCCCAAAACGCTCGCCCCGACGATGACCACCGTCCGCACGAACGCGGGGGCCACCACCGCCAACGCATCGCGATAATTTTGCCACTGGAGGCTTTTTCCGAACCACCACGGGTCCGCCGCGGTGGTGACCCCTGTGTTGAGCGCGTTGATCAGCATGTAGGCCAAGGGGTACAGCACCAAAGCGGCTAAAATCAGAAGCACTACCTGTGCCCTAAGGTCGCGAAGCCGAATGTGCATCACCGATTCTCCTCATCCAAGGCGAAGCGCTCGCCGAGCGGTCCTTCTCTCACGCGCCCGCTTTGGGGGGATTAAAAAAGCGCATGTTGACTAGGGTGAGCCCCATGATGACCAAAAAGAGGACGAACGAGATGGCCATGGCGTACCCATACTGGTCGGCCACGAAGGCGGACTGATACATGTCCAGCACCGGCGTCATCGTCGCGTTCAGCGGCCCGCCGCCGGTGAGGAGGAGAGGGACCAGGAGGTTTTGGGCGCTCCCCAACACCGCCAATACCAACAGCAGCTTGATTTGCCCCAAGACCAGCGGAGCGTCCACGCTGCGGATGCGCTGCCAGATGCTCGCTCCGTCCACCTGGGCGGCATCGAACAGCGACGCGTCCACATTCTGCAACCCCGCTAAAAGAATGAGGAAGTTAAACGGGCTCACCCAGGGGAATCCCATCAGAATCATCGCCCACAGGGCGGAATGGGTATTCAAGAGCCACGCCGTCGATACCCCGAGCACCCTGTCCAGGATGCCTCCGGGATCGTAGATGCCGAATTCCCAGATCAAGATGGGCACCACCGCGGGGAGCACCATAGGCAACACGAAGACTACCCGCCAGGCTCGCTGCGCACCGTGGCTGCGCAGATTAAAGACCAGTTCGGCCACCGCGAACGAGGGGATGATCGCGAGCGGCACGGCAACCACCACCCACACCCCCACGTGCCACAAGGAGGCCAGGAAGACCGGGTCACGGACCAAGGCCACGAAGTTGGCCACCCCATTGAAGACCGGCGTGTTAAAACCGTCCCAACTGGTGAACGCACCGATGAGCGAACGGACGACCGGATAGTAGCTGAAGATGAGGATCATCACCAGGCCGGGCAGAATGAAGAGGGCGGCGTTGGCCGTGTCGGATCGCTTGAGCCGCCGCCCTGTCCCGTCGGGCCGAATCTTGGTGCTCATGAGTCCCCCACGCAAACCATCAGGGTTTGGGATTAGTCGCCAGAAACTGCTTGACGGCCGTCGCCAGCATGGACGCGTACTGTTGCTTCGCGGCCGCGAAGGAGATGTGGCCCGTAACATATTCCTGGAAGAGCGACCTGAGTCCGGTGTCAATCGTGGTGGTCAGATATTCCCCACCCACCGTCTTGTACAGCGGCCGGTTAACGAGCGCGGCCTGGCTTCGAAAGACCTTGATGGGCACCGTTCCTTTGAAGGTGGGAATTTCCGATCCCAGTTCGTTCACCACCATCTGGTCGTGCGCGGGGGTGGCGATGAACCGCAACCAATCCAGCACCGCTTGGAATTTACCCGGTGCACTCATGCTGTGATCCGCCTTGGGCGTGGAGATCCCGTACTGGAACGCGGCGCCGGGGTTGTTGACGGCTCCCGCCGAATCATACTTGGCGCTGTACGGGCTGGTTCCGTAAAGGCTGGGAAACGGGAACGAACCCAACTGGAATCCCTTAGGCATCTCGGCCGGTACCCAGCTCCCATTGAAGATCATGGCGACCTTGCCCGCGATAAAGAGGCTTTGGCCATTGACCGCGTTGGGAGGAATGGCGTTGATGGGGATGGCGCCGACCGACTGGCTCCAGTACTTCGTGTACAGCGTGCGAAAGAGCGGCCACCAAGCCATCACGCGGGGATTTTTCAGCGGATTCAGGATGCCCTTTTCGTAGGCGATGGCCTCATCATAATTGGTAATCCCCTTGGCGGAACTGAAACCGGCGATCTTCTGCAGGGTCTTCAGTCCGAGGTAATTACCCAGTCCGATGGGTGAGTACCAGTCAATGCGAGCGAGATCCGCCCCCGGCTGAATGCCGTGCGCTTGCAAACGCTTGCAGTCTTCGATGAGTTGGGCCCACGTCTTCGGGGTGGTCGTGATTCCCGCCTTTTTAAACAGCTTCTTGTTGTAATAAAAGGCAAACGACACCCAGTCGCCGTTGACCTCATAGTCCGTCGACTGGTTGAGTTCGGTTTCCGACACCACGTACGGATTCATCACGGAGACCCAGTGCTTGTTCCCGGGGATATACGGATCCGGTTGCTTGAAGTACGGCATGAGGTTGTAGACGATGCCTTTCGGCAGTTCCGCATTCCAATTGGAAAACTGGTCGAAGTAGATGTCGTACATCGACCCGGTGGCTGCCTTGGCCAGCAATGTCTCGTTGGATCCGTTCCAGGCCGACTGGCTGATAAACTGGATGTGAATGCCGGGATACATCTGCTCAAATTGCTTGGCCAACTTGGCCAAGGCGTGAAGTTTTGGAGATCCTGGGGCCAGCTTTACCCCCGGAACGGCCGGGGTATAGGTCTGCGCCCACATGGTAATGGTGCCCTTCCAGTGCAACGGAGGGTACTGGGATTCCCGCTTGGCGGCCATCGTGGCCGCCGGCAGCGCGCCCATGGTCAGCACCCCGACAACGAGGCCGGATAAAATCAGCCGACTCGCTCGATACACGTTCTGTCCCTCCCTGGGTTTGACCGGAGCCGATGCGCAGGAGCAAAACGGGCGAATATCACATCGGCTCAAAAACAATCATCACAGATGTTCGATAACGAATGATGCTAGTCTTTAGTATAATCAGACGATAATGGCGTGTCAACCGGATCGATCGCTAAAGGAGGGCAAACCATGGCGCTGGACAAACGACGGCGCTCGTTTAAGGCGGGCCGCCAGCGCGGACTCATCGAATGGCTGGCGAGCCACGGCCAGAAAGGAACCATTGCAGATCTTTGCCAAGCGTTTGGGGTTTCCGCGCTCACGATTCGGCGCGACCTTGCCGAACTTCAGGATCAAGGCCTGGTAAGAGTGGTGCGCGGCGGCGTCTTTTTGTCCGACGGACTGGCGGGGTTTGAGGTGGCCTTCGGGGTCAAGGCGGGCGAAGAATTGGAGGATAAGGAACGCATCGCCCGCAAGGCCGCCTCCCTGGTCCGTCCCGGCGAGACCATCCTTTTGGACGGGGGGACCACCGTCGGGGCGATGGCCAAGTATCTGGTCGGAGAAAACGTCACCGTGGTAACCAACGCGCTCAATGTCATGGAGACCCTCTCCGCGAGCCCGTCAGTCCGCCTGATTGGCATCGGCGGCGAGTTCCGGCAGACCTCCCACGCCTTCTTAGGCCCGACGGCGAACCGCATGCTGGCGGAACTGCACGTGGACCAGGCCTTCATGGGTACGGAAAGTTTTGCCGCCGGGCGCGGCCTTGAGGTCCCCGACTGGGACGACGCCGAATTCAAGCGCTCGGCGGTGAATGCGGCCGCCGAGGTGTGGGTGCTGGCCACGTTATCCAAATATAACCGGAGCCGGTTACACCGCTTCGCCACCTGGGAACGCGTGACGGGCCTGATTACGTCCACCGGCCTTGCGGATGACGATCTCGCCCTTTTCGCCGCGGCCGAGGTCGAGGTCGTCTACGTGTAGCATAACCCTGGTAGGGCGAGGCGACCAAGAACGCGCGACGCGGCCTCGGGGCCTTGGCCTACGCAGGCGCCGCCTTTCGAGCCGACCCCCGAGGCCTTTCCAAGGAAGGACCGCTTGATGTTGCGGAGCGCTTCCTGCCGGATTCCCGGAGAGAAGGCGGCAAGGCGCCTCGCGCCGCCCACGACTCGCCGACGGGGAGCGATGGGATGCTTGCCCGCTCGCTGCCGAATTGTCGCCCATCCCAGCGATTAGAGCCACGGCGCCAAGCCCCTCAAGGCCGGTTCAGAACGGCGGTCCCGCCTGTGGCCGTGCGCTCCCCCGAGGCCAAAGGACGACGGGAGGAGCCTTCGGCGCGGGCGGGCGCCATTACCTTTTCCTCGCACCCCTAAGATCCCGCTCCGCCAGCCCATCGCTCGGCGGCGCAAATGCTCATCCAGCGGGCGGCCTCTTCCTCCGACGAGGAAGCCTCCCGGCGCACGGCGACTTCATGGCGCGGCCGGTCACCGGCGCGGGAGGCTTCCGTCGCCACGCGCACCAGTTGCCCGACAAACAGCGCTTCACTCACCACCAGGCGCACACCGCCGGGGGAGATGTCGCGCGTCACACAGGAAAGATCGTGCACCCCCCGCTGGTCGGAAACCCGGATCACCCCGCGCGCGAAGGATCGGATGCGTTCCGCGGCTCGCCGTTCCACCGCGCGGACGGGGGCCAGGTAGCGAATCTTCAAAAGCGGCGGCGGATCCATCGTCTCGCAGATTTCCACCGGGGCCACGAACCAGCCCGACTCGTCCCCGAACGAGAGCAAGGCGTTTAGACCCAGACTTCCCCGTTTAAGATTTGTCTGATAATTCCATCCGTTGTGCACCTGGTATGAACGAGTAATCTGGGATTCTGATAGAGGCATCAATTGCGTGAGCTTGGCAAGGTCGACGATGAGGCCGGTGACCAGGCATTACTCAGAGTCAGACTGAATCGGTCCCGACCGGCGCTTACCTGGGCGGTCGGGACCGTTTAGGATGTCGGACTGGCTGAAGTGCAAAGCGTAAGCGGTAGGATGGATTGGCCGGATACCGCGGATCTTGCGCATTGAGCGCGGCAAGCAAGTCCGCGACCGCTTTCGCCCAGCGAGGCCGGGCAGGCCGTACCAACGTGATGTGCAGGGTGTGCCCTTCTTGTCCAACCCACCCGGCCGCCCGCATCAGCCACCGCACTAGTACACGACGACGCAAGTCCGTGATCACCCGTGCAATTCACCGGAATTCTGATAATAGAAGGCAAATCAGGGGCGCCATGGGGTCAATTCGGGCCGTATGGCAGGGCGATCGGGTCGGCGGC
>JAJZXC010000142.1 GCA_021846365.1 Bacillota bacterium
GATTTAGTTCAGAAGGATGTCATCCCTGGATTGCTCATTCCCGCATTGAGTGTTCTCGAGTTTTCCCGTCTTGCACGGCCTTCGGTGGGCAGGTCTGCAAGGCCTCCCACAAGGCGATCAACAGCGCCTGTTCCAAATCCCTGGCATCCGTCACCGTCCTCGCCCAATGCCGATACGCCACCACCTGAGGCCGCACGTACTGGAATAACGTCGCAATGGCGGCATCTTCTCCAGCATGGCTCTGGTTCAACATTACCAGAAGGGGCATTGCCGGCGAATCCGATAAATACTTCGACGAATGGTTCGCACATGGCAATGTGCTTTGTTTGCCAGTTCGCCAGGCCGCCAGCCCTGGGCGAGAGCCTGCAGCACCCACCGATCGCGCGGCGTCAAACGCGGGAGGCAATCTAGGTACCACAACCTCGCTGCGGACTCGGTGTCTTCGGGATCCCATACGTCTTCACCTTCTTCTAAAGGCACCCATACGATGCCATCGGGAGGAGTGTGTTCGCGAACCCAGCCTATCGCAGCATGGCGTAAGACAGTCCGGATCCAGGCACGTACTTGACGTTCTTCTCGGGTCATCACACCCTCCTCGCGGTGGGATTCCCAAACAGCGGCTGCCAGAGCACGCCCGCGACACACCAGCGTCTAGCCACGTTTCTGCTCAAATCTGATGGTCGGTCGCCATGCAATCGAGCACTGCTTGTAGGTACTCTGTTTCCGGAGTGCTCTGCAGCACCTGCCACCCTTGTTCTGCCAAGGCGGCTCGATTCCGGGCATGATCCACCAGACCCGCCATGAATTCCTCCCAGAGAGCCGGCCAACATTCCCGCAACGCCGACCTCACATCCTCTGGGCGTCTTCCCTAGCGAAGGCTAACGGAAGCCATGTCATCTCCACCGCCTCCTCAAAGGCACTATCCAAGTCTTGCAGGGTGTTGTCAGACCCTGTGGCTGGATGGGGGCTGGAAGAGGAGGCATACCTGCATCCCACGAAACCGTGGTTTTTACAGCCACATTCGAGACCATCCGGCGGGCTGTGCGGTCTGCTGACATAGCCAAACCTGCGGCAGAGAGTCGTATGAGGTAAACGGTTCGATGCCGACCATTGGATTCATTCTCCGAGATGCCATCTTCATGTCAGCGCCTAAACGGGCTGGAGCACCGTTTCACCCCTTGCGGCCGACTTAGTCATCGTGGCCTTGGTGAGTATATCCGAACGGATATGCATAGGTCGCCGGATGCGGCGAAAACGTGCGAGTCCCGGCAGTAGCGCTCAGGGAGCTCAGCCCACTCTGATCCAGAGCACCCCTTTCCTGACTCTCCAGGGCAATCGGCCGAGAGCAGCTTCACCGGGTTCGGCGCATGCCCGACCCTCGCGCGTGTAACGCTCGCCGTGGCAAGGACAATAGAATTCGCCCTGCTCGGCGATAAAGACCACCCTCGCCGCTTGGTTCGTGCAGTAGGGCAAGAGGACCTGCAAACCTTCTTCGCCGCCGGAGAACCGGACGAAGACAAAGTCGCGGCCGCCCTGCGGCCGCCGATAGGGCACCTGGATAAACTCCCCCGGCTCCACCGCTCCGCCGGCAGCCCGCGATTGGGCAATGATGAGGTCAACCGAGCCGAGCGCAACCCATTGCGCCGGGGCTGCCAAGGTAGCGCTTGCGGCCAGGCTTTGCCATCCGCTTAACGTCCCCGCGGCAAGTATCCCCGCCCCCAAGGCGAGAAGCCTACGGCGGCTGAGAGGGGAGGAAACCTCTTCGCGCAACCCCATGATTGCCTCCTTAGCATTGAGCAAGTGCGGCGAAGTGCTGTCAACGAACGCCGAGCTTTTCCATCGCCAGACCCAAGAATGCCAAATAAATGCCCATTCCGAAGATCAGATGATGGCGTTTCAGCACCTGACCCCGGGAAGCCCACAATATCCACAGTACCCCCATCCACGCCGCCACCGCCGTCACCAACTCTTGGCCAGACAATTGCCACCGGGTTACCAGCATGCCGAGCGCCGGCACCACACTGGCCTGAAAAGCCATCGCTCCGGTTACGTTGCCCAAGGCCAGCGTGTCACGTCCACGACGTATCCAGATGACGCTGTTAAAGACCTCCGGCAGTTCGGTGGCGACCGGCGTAATCAGCACCGAGAGCAGGAATTCGGAGAGGCGGATCTCCCGGGTCACCTGATCTAGCCCCACCACGAAAAAGTGCGCACCCAGCACCAGCCCGAACAGGGCTATCAGCACCTGAAGCAGGGATATCGGCACCCCGGGATCGTCACGCGCGTACAAATGCAGTCTGCGTGAGGGTACCGGAGCTGGTTTCGCCGTTCCCGACCGCATCCCGAGCACGCTTTTGGCGTGCCAGGCATAAAGCCCGATCAACACGGCTGCGGCCAGTGGATGCACGGAAGACGGCAAGAGAGCCGCCAACACGGCCAGTCCAAATGCCATCAAGAAAAAGCTGAGGTCACCACGAAACGCCCGCGTATTGCCAATGTCCAAGGCCTGCCGCCCGGTTCCCCACAGTCCGGCCCCGATCACAAAAAAACCCAGCGTCGCCAACATCAACGGGGCGCCAAATATGGCTCCTAAGCTGATGGCTATCTTGGCCGAGGTACCGCCGAAATAGATGGCCGCTACCGGAACCAAGGTCTCCGGCAGCGCCGTTCCCATCGCCGCCAAGAGTGAGCCGGTAGCACCCTCGTTAACATGGGCCAGATACCCCAGCCATTCTATCCCGTTGGTAAAGTAATCGGCCGACAGCACGATCAGCACCATCCCGCTCAGCAATACCAGCAAAAGGGACACCCGGAACCTCCTTGTTGGTGACTGAATCCCCTTGGACAGTATATGGCCAGCGGGAGGCGGAAAATACGCGGCCCGCTACCGAGCGTGCAAGCCGCGAAATCCCAACTGACGGAGTCCTTCAAAGACGACGACGGCTACCGCATTGGACAGATTGAGGGAACGGACGCCGGGGGTCATGGGGATTTGCCGCAAGAAGTCGTGATAGCTGGCAAGCCATGGCTGGGGAAGTCCAGTAGATTCTCGCCCAAAGACGAGAACATCATCTTGCTCATAGGATGCTTCGGTATACAGACGGCCGCCATGCGAGGTGAAAAAATGAAAGTGCCCGTCAGCGGGGTCGCTGGCCATGTGTTCCAAGAACGCCTGCCACGAACCATGTCGGCGAACGTCGACCAGATGCCAGCAGTCCACTCCGGCCCGCCGCAGGTAACGGTCTTCCAAACTGAACCCAAGCGGCTCAATCAAATGGAGGCAGGTGCGAGTCGCGGCGCACGTGCGCGCAATGTTACCTGTGTTGGGGGGAATTTCCGGTTCGACCAAGACCACGTGCACGGCGCCCGCTCTCCCCCTCACTCGGCAGGACGGCCCGCGCGGTCGTGCAACGCGGCTAACAGGCGATGGCTGAGAGGACCCACGCCGGCAATCGGATGCCCATCTACCCTGCGGATGGGCATCACCTCGGTCAGCGTACCGGTCAGGAAGACTTCATCGCTGTGCAGCATTGTCTCGACCGCAAAAGGCCGCAACTCGGTATCCAGGCCCATGGCGGCGGCCAACTCTATTACCACCTGACGGGTGATCCCCGGCAAAATGTAGTTGGTCACCGGAGCCGTTTGCAGCCGTCCCTGCCTGACGATAAACAGGTTGGCGCTGGTCGCTTCGGTAACCATACCGTCGCGCACGAAGATGGCTTCGAAGGCGCCCCGTTCATGCGCGGCTTGCTTGGCCAAAACGTTGGGTAACAGGCCCACTGTCTTAATCCAAACTTTGGTCCAGCGGTCGTCGGCGACCGTAATCACATCTACCCCCTGTTGGACCAATTGGGGGGAAAAGGGTGTCAGCGGCCGTACCCAAAGGAGCACGGTAGCCGGGGTGCCCGCGGGCGGAAACAGATGCGCCCGCGGCTGGGCGCCCCGGCTGACTTGTATGTAGACCGAAGACTCCGGGGTCCCCGCTTCGGCGACCAGAGTCTCGGCGGCCGTTTTAAGCGCGCCGAGATCCACGGGAGCGTAGCCAAGTTCCTGCATGCCTTCGGTCAACCGGATCATGTGCAGATCCCAGGCAAACAGATGGCTGCCGTAAACATGAATCACTTCATACACTGCATCCGCGAACAGAAAACCACGGTCATCGATAGAAATATATGCCTCGGCCTGAGGCACGATCTGACCATTTAGAAATACCCGCACCGACACCCTTCCCCCTCCGGAAATATCGCATCAGGTCCCATTCCGCGTGCGGTCACCATCGATCCCCTGCTCTAGGAGGAAGGCCGCGGCCTCAAGTCGTTGCCCACGTAGATTAATCCGCGCATGGAGTCGACCGTCACCGCCTGCCCCGGTTTGAGCCGCTCATGGGCATTGGCCACCGAAACCACCGTCGGAATGCGGTAGTTGATGCCCAAAATTGCCACCGGCGAGGTTAATCCGCCATTTTCGGTAATCAGCGCACTGGCTCCTCGAATCAGGTCCACGTGATCCGAATTGGAGGAGTAGGTGACCAACACATACGGCGGCACCGGCCGCTTCCCGTCCTGCAGGTCGCGAAGGTGCACCACGCGCCCGCGCACGACCTCGCCCACGGCGATCCCCTGCCCGCGCAAGGTTGACGAAGCGACCACGGTTTCGATCCGCATCAGATTGGTCGTTCCCGGCACCCCCGCCGGCACCCCGGCCGTGCAGACCACCAGGTCTCCAAGGTTAACCAGCCTGGCATCCAGCGCGACCTGTACCGCCTTTTCCATCATATCGTCACTGTCCACCGCCGGGTCCATCAAGAGCGGGGTGACCCCCCATAACAGGTGCATCCGGCGCACCACCCGAATATCCGTAGACAGGGCAATAATCGGCACTCGCGTTCGCGATCGGCTGACCATGCGCGCGGTATAGCCTGATTGAGTCACGGTTAAGATGGCGTCGGCCGATAGCCCTTCAGCCGCCTCCGCCGATGCCTTGGCCACCGCCTCGCTGACCTGCACGACGTGCCACGAAACGTGGTGCAGGTATTCGGGATGAGCGTCAGCGTTGGCGGCCAGTTTGGCCATCGCGGTCACCGCTTCGACGGGGTATTTGCCCGAAGCGGTTTCCGCCGACAACATCACCGCGTCGCTGCCGTCCCAGATGGCGTTGGCCACGTCGGTGGCTTCGGCTCGAGTAGGAAAGAGCTGGTGGACCATGGATTCCAACATCTGGGTAGCCGTAATCACCGGAATCCCTTGCCGATTGGCGGCCTGAATAATGGCCTTTTGCAAATCAGGCACCTGCTCCGCCGGCACTTCCACCCCAAGGTCGCCGCGGGCCACCATGACGCCGTCGGAACCGCGAATAATTTCGTCCAGATTCTTAATCGCCTCCGGACTTTCTATCTTCGAGATGACCAAGGCGTCCGAATGCACTTCTTCCAGCGTCCGACGGACCTCGGTCAAATCGTCCTGGTCGCGGATGAAAGAGGCCGCCACAAAGTCCATCCCCAGTTCGGCGCCCATGGCCAGGATTTTACGGTCGGTCTCAGTCAGTGCGGGCAGAGGCCACACGCTGCCGGGGGCGTTGACCTTTTTTCGGTTCAACAGCCGACCGCCCACCAGCACCTCCAATTCCAGATCCTCATCGGTCTTATCGACTACCCGCATCAACAAATTGCCGTCGTCCAGCAACAAGGTGGCGCCTATGTCACTGCTGGCGATGAGCCCCGGCCAGTTGACGCCGATGCCTGACATCGTCCCTTCGCGCCCGTCGGCGTACAGGCGAAAATGATCCCCTTCCTTCAGCGTCACTCCGTCTTGGGCAAAAGTCCCAATCCGCACCTCCGGTCCCCGGGTGTCCAGCATGATGCCTACGCTCGACCCTACCTCTTGCGCGACTGCCTGGATGCGCAGAACCAACTCCCGGTGCGATTCAACCCCGCCGTGGGACAAATTTAGGCGAAACACGTCCACCCCGGCGGACAACAGAGCCTGCAAGCGCTCTACACTGTTCGAACTCGGACCCAATGTCGCGATGATTTTGGTTCGGTGCAATTTGTTGCTCACCCGTATGCCAGCGCAGGCTCTCCGCAAGCGACCGCCCGACCTCGACCCACCCGGCATCAGTCTCGCCTAAGGCCTGTCGATCGGCGGCTTTCGTCGGAAAAGCGCTGACTTCCCCCTTTTTTGTGCGCTTGTGCGCAATTTTTCATACGACCGGGCCAAACTCCTCGACCCGGGCGCCTCGGCCGCAACCACGCTCCACTCCACCGCCCCCTTTTAGGTAAGCAGCAGGCACCGATATGCCCATCCCACCCACGGCCCGCACCTGACTGCGGTACCCAGCCGGTCGCGCTTGCTGCCTCCCGTCTAGCGTATCCGGCCGAGATGCTGAGTAATAATCTCGTGGGCTTCTTCAGCCTCGCCTTCAGGCACTTGCACCTCTATGCTACCGCGGCCGTCGTCGTCGACCTCAACGGTCTTCAAATTGACCAAAAGTCCTTCTTCAGTCAAAATTTGACGCAATTTACTGGCCGAACTAGTGCTTGGTGCAATGTACACTACTGTCCACATGGGAGAGCCCCCAGTTCTTGTCGGTTTACCTCATTGTAGCGTATGTTTCGCCGCGGACAACCCTGCCAGCGAGGCAAACGCCGCCCAGACGATACCGGAGCGCTCACGGGCCGTGTTCTGGTTTCGCGTTCGATGGCTTCAAATATCTATCATCGTAGCCTCCGAAGGGTCACGCCCGCTATGACTTTGCCGGTCGGAGCTAGCCCGCAAGAAGGATAGCAGCGCCGCCACCACCGACAGCGCAACCAGCAGCAAAATCGTGTCGTGCAGGGCCGGAATCCAGGCGCGATGCGGGCCGCCACCGAGCAAATCTGCTCCTCGAGCGGCCAGTAAGGCGGCCAGCACGCTCAGCGATACCGCGGTCCCCATGGCCATACCCAGCGAGCGGGCCATATTTAGGATCCCGCCTCCTACCCCCAACCGCGAACTGGGCAGTGATCCCATCACCGAACTGTTGTTGGGCGGGGTGAATACCCCGAGCCCGACCCCCACCATAAACAGTTCGATCACCAGCAGGGCAACGTGCGGAGCCATGCTCACCGTCACCGCCGTGAAAAGAGCGCCCAACCCTGTCAGGCCCATGCCAACGGTGGTTAACAACCGCGATCCGAGTTGGTCGGCCAGGCGACCTGCGGTCGGCGCGGCCAGGGTCATCCCCAGCGGCACCGGAGTCATGATCAGGCCCACCAAGGCGGTAGGGTACCCGCCGACTCGCTCGAAGTAATAGGGCATGACCACCAACACCCCAAACATAACCAGGTACGACAACAGGCCGGTGAAGTTCCCAATCGTAAAAACGGGAATTTTAAACAGACGCATGTCGATGAGCGGAGCCGACGTGCGCCGTTCCCACCACACGAAAACGGCACCCAAGATCAATGCCAAGGCGAACAGGCCGAGAACCGGAAACGAAGTCCAACCCCAGGCATCTCCCTGTTCTAGGCCGAGCATGACCGCCACCAACGAGGGGCTGAACAGCGCCGTACCCAGCCAGTCAAACACGGCTCGTTTGGTGGCCAGACGGTCTTTGGGTAAAATCAGGGCTCCGGCCAGCGTCCCCAACAACCCCACCGGCACATTCACGTAAAAAATAGCCCGCCAGCCAAAGAGCCCGATCAGCGCCCCCCCGACCGCGGGACCCACCGAAAGGCCGATGGCTTGGGCCGAACCTTGAAATCCGATGGCACGTCCGCGCATGTTGGATGGCACGGCAGCCGTGATGATAGCGACCGAATTGGCTTGCAACATGGCTGCCCCGGCGGCTTGAAAGACTCGGGAAACGATCAACATGGTCATGTTTACCGCCGCGCCACACGCGGCGGAACCAACGATAAAGACCAAAAAACCCAGCGTATATAGTGGCTTGCGGCCAAACAGGTCGGCTGCTCGTCCAAACAGGGTCAACATGGTGGCCAATGTCAACAAATATGAGATAAGCACCCAACCCACCGTGGAACCCGCATGATAATAGGTCCCCAAATCCGGCAGCGCAACATTGACAATGCTGGCATCCAACGCCGCCATGAATGCGCCGACACACACGGTGGCCACCACCAGCCAAATATAATTCCCCCGCTGGGTCACCCGCTGTGTTGGCAACGATGACCACCAAGTGGCTAGACTATGCCCACCGGTTCGAGTTGACAATCCGACCCCTCCGAACTTCGATTGGTAATCTGAAACTTCGCCCCTCCCCGTCGAAAAGGTTTCTTGGCTGGCCCCATTATCCCACTCGTCCAACCAAAAATCCACGTTACGAGCGACCCTCCAGAGGCCAGCCGAACGGCCCTTACCGGCATCCCCTTTGGTGGGTAGAAGGCGGCCT
>JAJZXC010000143.1 GCA_021846365.1 Bacillota bacterium
TTGTCTCCTTAGGGGTGATTCCGCCGACATCCTGCTGCATCGGCTCAATTCAGGAGGCAAGCAATTTTATATACAAACATACGAGCGGTGCCACAAATTTAAGCTGCACCCGTAACGCTGGTGGAAGGAACAACGTTCCTCTAGGTGCGCATTTCCCTCCGCACGACCCTCGGAAGTCCCCGAAGGGGGACCGGCAACACCCCTGCTCGCGTTTAACGGAAGACCAGAGCGCTTCAGGCTGGAGAAACACCCGAAGATCTGCACCAAGTGAACGGAGTCTGCTCGCCCTGAGGGCCCCAGCAGACTAATGCTGATCACCCGCGGATTCAATCGTACAAAACGCAGCGGACCCGATGATTCTCTCCCAGATCCCGCCAGGCCGGCAAGTGTGGACGGCAGGTGGGGCCAGCCTGGGGGCAGCGCGGAACAAACGGACAACCCGGGGCCAGTTCGGTCAGATCAGGGGGCTCTCCCGAGGCATCGAATCGCTCTCCCCGGCGAAACCCGCCTTGAGGGTCGGGTGCCGCCTTTCGTAACAATTGGGTGTAAGGGTGATGAGGGTTGCGCATCAAGGCCGACGCCGGACCAACCTCCAGGAGATGACCAGCGTAGAGGATGGCGATGCGGTCGCTTACATAGTTCGCCCCGGCTAGGTCGTGGGTGATAAAAATGAGGGAGAGGGCACGCTCGCGTTGAAGGTCCAAGAGCAGGTTCATGATGGTGAGCCGGATCGAAACGTCGAGCATGGAGGTGGGTTCGTCGGCCAGGATCAAGATCGGTCGTGCGGCCAGGGCGCGAGCGATTCCCACCCGCTGTCGTTGGCCGCCGGAAAGCTGGTGAGGATAGCGGTCAAGAAAGTCGGCGGCAGGCACCAGTCCCACCGACTCGAGCAACTCGGCGCTGGCCGCCCGGGTGTTGTCGGTCGGAGTCACCCGAAACGAGCGTAGCGGCTGCGAAAGCGTGCGATACACCGTGTGCAGCGGATCCAGGGAGGCGTAGGGATCCTGAAAAATCATCTGGACCCGGCTGCGGTAGCGGTGGAGCTCGCGCGACCGCGGGGGCAGGGAAAGTTCACTATCTTCCAACCAGATCTTGCCTGCCGTGGGCGGGTCGAGGAAGGCGAGGGCGCGGGCGAAGGTGGTTTTGCCCGATCCCGATTCGCCTACCAGTCCTAGCACTTCGCCCCGCTCGAGGCGCAGGTCCACTGCGTTGAGCGCGCGCACTTGCCGGCGCCGGCCGATGCTCCCGACCGTAAACGACTTGCTCAACCCGCTGACTTCGAGGACGGGGTGAGGGGACGCTCGGTCGACTATCCTCGCCGATTCCGGCGAAGCCTTAGCTGGCGTGGTCATGCTCGTTTTCCTCCCTCGGCGGCAAGGGGATACAAATGGCAGGCGACGCGATGGCCGGGGGTGACAACGGTCATCGCTGGCTGCACCGCATCGCACCTACCTCGCTGCACCTTTCCGCAGCGCGCCGCAAACGGGCATCCCGGGGGCAGCCGGCGCAAGTCGGGAGGCTGACCGGGGATGCCTTGCAGGCGGCTACGAACCTCTCCCAAAGGTGGGAACGCCTGCATCAAGGCTTGGGTGTACGGGTGCAGGGGATCTTGGTAAAGCTCTGGGCCAGACGCCTCTTCCACCAGGTATCCCGCGTACATGATCGCGATGCGGTCGGCAATCTCAATCAAGAGCGACAGGTCGTGGGTGATGAAAACCACCGCAAAATCACGCTGAACGCGCAAATCGTTGACCGATTGCAAAATGGCGCGCTGCACGACGACATCGAGGGCGGTGGTGGGTTCGTCCATGAAAATCAAGCGTGGCTCGAGGACCAGACAGAGTGCGATCACGGCCCGTTGGCGCATGCCCCCGCTCAATTGATGTGGATACGCGTCGAGAAAGCGGGCGGGAATCTTGACCAGTTCGAATACGGCCTGGGTTCGTTCGTGGGCGTCCCGGCGAGAGTTAACCCCATGCGCCTGCATCGCATCCAGGAACTGGTCCCGAATCCGCAACACCGGATTGAGTACGTTCATCGAAGCTTGGAATACCATGGCGATCTGCCGTAGCCGCAAACGGCGCCACGCGGGCGGCGAAAGGCCAAGCAAATCTTGACCGTCAAAGCGCACACTGCCCCCCAACACGCGTCCCGGTGGATCCAAGAGTCCGCTGGCGGCAAGAGCGAGCGTGCTCTTGCCGCAGCCGGATTCCCCGGCGATCCCCACCACTTCGCCGGGGCGGACGGTCAGGTCGAGGTCTTGCACCGCCAGCACGGGAGGGCGCTCGCCGCCGCCGTATCCAACCGTCAGCTGCGTGATCTCTAGGAGCGGCGACATCTCAAGTTCTCCTTAGGCGAGGGTTGACGACTTCATCGACGGCGAAATTTAGCAGGCCGAAGGCGGTGCCCAAGAGCGCGATGCACAGTCCCGGCAATACCATCCATTGCCACAGTCCCATCAATAGGGCCTCGTCGTTCTCGGCCCAATACAGCATGGTTCCCCACGTCACCGTGTTGACGTTGCCCAGTCCCAAGAATTCCAGGCCCGCCTCGCTGAGCACGGCGTACAGAGCAGCACCGAAGAAATTGGCGACCAGAATGCCAGCCATGTTGGGCACGATGTGGGTCAACACGATGCGCCAGCGAGACTCTCCCGACAGTTGGGCGGCTTCGACAAACGCTTGGCTGCGCAAGGTGAGCGTCTGCGAGCGAAGCACCCGGGCCCCCCAGGCCCAACCAGTGATCGTGATCACAAAAATAATGGGGACGGTTCCCTTCACCGTCACATAGGCGGCCACGATAATCATTAGGGGCAGGCCGGGCATGACCAGAAAGATATTGGTCAACATCGACAGCACCTCGTCCACCCAGCCTCCTACGTAACCGCCGAAAATGCCCACCGCCAACTGTATCCCGCTAATGATGGTCGCCGTGAGAAGTCCTACCAGGAGCGTATCCCGGCTGCCCCAAATGAGTTGCGAGAGCACATCCTGTCCATTGGCGGTGGTCCCCAATAGGTGAGCGCTGCTGGGACCGAGCATGGGTGGGAAATTGATGTTGGTAGGGGAGTAGGGGGCAAGGAAGGGGGCCAGCGTCGCCAAGAGGGCGAAGACGACCAAAATGGCCGCTCCGGCCATGGCTCGTCGGTTGGCGAGAAAGGCTCTAAGCGTCATGGCCGACCCACCGCCCTTACCCGCGGAT
This sequence comes from Bacillota bacterium, assembly GCA_021846365.1. GTDB lineage: Bacteria > Bacillota > Sulfobacillia > Sulfobacillales > Sulfobacillaceae > JAJZXC01. Next base: position 3,202 of record JAJZXC010000143.1, read on the forward strand.
CCAAGAGAATATAGGCCAGGTCGGCCAGGAAGTTGGCCACTAGCACCGCCAGCGAAATGAAGAGAAAAATGGCTTGCATCAAGGGATAGTCGAGATTAAGCACCGCCTCGTACAGCAGATAGCCCAGCCCGGGGTAGGAAAAGACAATTTCGGTCAGCAGCGCGCCGCCGACGACGAAGCCGATGGCCATGGCAAATCCGGTGAAACTCGGCAAAATCGCGTTGCGGGCGGCATAGCGAATCTCCACCGTACGGTCCGCCAACCCCTTGGCCCGGGCGAATTTGACAAAATCCGCGCCCAAAATGGCCACCATGTTGTTGCGCATGGTCAGCACCCACCCCCCCGCCGCGGTGATGGTGATGGTGGCAGCCGGCAAGATGGCATGATCGACCACCGTGCCCAGGCCTGCAAAACCGCCCACCCGGTGTGCTAAGTTGAGTCCCCCGCCTACCGGAAACCAGCCCAGGACAAATCCGAAAACGTAGAGGATGAGCAACGCAAACCAGAAATACGGCATGGCACTTAGCAGTAGGCTCACCGGCAAGAGTACCCCGTCGAGCCGAGAACCGTGCCGCCAAGCCGCCGCGATACCGATCCCGGTTCCCAGGACAAAGGCAATCAGGGTGCTGATGCCGACTAAGCCCAGAGTCCAAGGGAATGCCTGGGCGACCATTTGCCCCACACTAGCCGGGTAATAGGTCAAGGAAAGCCCGAAGTTGCCCGTCAGCATGTGTCCCCAATAGACCACATATTGGGTCAGCAGACTTTGGTGCGTATGCACTCCGAATTCGACGGTCAGCGCAGCCAACGCTCGCGGGCTGAGTCTGCCCTGAAATCGCGCCAACATGACTTCGGCCGGGTTTCCGGGCATCAGTCTAGGCAAGACAAAATTAATGGTCAGCGCGGCCCAGCCGGTCAGTAAAAGCACTAGCACGCGCCGCATCAGATACGGCACTCAAGCTCCCTCCCTCACCCTCCACGGCAGAGGGAACCGGTCAAGGCTCCCCCTGGCTCTTTGGGGCAACTATTTCAAGTGCACCTGAGTGTACATGAGTTCCGCCCCCGAAGCATCCGGTGGATCCCCCGCGTTATAGGGATCATGCGCGTTGGGGAATCCGACGAAGGTGGCGGTCTGATAGTCGAAGAAGTTCGGTCGGTTGGTGAGCGGCACGAAAGGTACCTCACTGAGGATGATGCGGGCGACGGTGGTGAGATCGCGCTTTTGGACGGCGAGGTTGCTGGTCTGCCGAAAGCTCTGCAGCGCTTGGTCAATTACCGGGCGCGTGAAGCGCGACCAGTCCGACACCGCCACTTGGCCGATCTGTTTGGCCGAGTACTGGGAACCCAGGCTCTGTTCGTAATCGTAATACGGGGTAGGCCCGCTGCCCGCCCCCCAGCAAATCGCCATGTCGTAGCGACCTGTGAGGAGGCTGCTCTCGTAGGTGCCCCACGGTTCCTGGTCGATGGTGGTGCTAATGCCGATGGCTTGCAACTCGTTGGAAATCACTTGGGCCATGGTGATGAAGTCGGTCCAACCCGCCCCCACCAGGATCCGGAAACTAGGCAGTGGATTGCCACGGGCACTCTCCAACTGATGCGTGGAGGTCCACTTGAATCCGGCTTTTTTCAGGGTTTGCTTGGCTAACGCCGGACTGTAGCGGTACTCCAGATGTTTGAGCGCCGGGTTAAACCACTCTTTGACCTGCCCGGGAACTAGGGCGGCTTGATTGGCAGGACCAATGGCTCCGTAGTAGGCCCGGGTGGCTATGAGTTTCGTGTTGAGGGCTTCGGCCACCGCGCGGCGAAACGCGGTAGAACTGAAAGGGGACTCCTGAGTGTTCATGTAGAGAAGGTTGGTATTGTTGACCGGCCACCAGTAGTGATTGACGGCGGGATTGCGTGCGGCGAAGGTCTTGGCCACGTCGGTGATGGCGGTATAGGTAAACTGGATGTTGTGTTTGAGAATGTCGAACAGTGAGGTGTCATTGGACTTGACCGCTTCAATGACCAGAGCGTGAATGTATGGTCGCCCGGACATCCAATAATGCGGATTCTTTACGTATTTCACGACGTAAGGGCTAAACGACTGGAGCGTGAAGGGACCGGTGCCGACGGGGTGGGGGTTGGTGAAAGTGGACGGATTGTTGACCTTGCTCCAGATATGGGCGGGAACCACCGCTTGTCCAGCAATATAAAAAAAGGCGGGGGTATTGGCCTTGGCAAAGGTAAAGGTCACGGTATTCGGCCCGCTGGCGGTAACCGAGGTGAGCCCCGTGCTCCAGATGCGAGACAAGTCCAAAACGGGATACTTGCGGAGATAATTGAACGTGAACGCAACATCCTGGGCAGTGAATGACGTGCCGTCGGTCCACTTGACTCCGCTGCGGGTGGTGATCACGAGCTTAAGGTTGTGGTCCTCCCACTTGTAGCCGGTGCCCAAGAGGGGCACTAACTGCCCATTGACCGAGTTATCATAAAAGAGGGGTTCGTAGATCGCGCTTAAAGTGCCGCCAGCGTTGGAACCGCTGGGCAAGAACGGGTTGAAGTTGTCGGCGATGGTGCCCCACGGCATCGCCGTGTAGAGCGTGCCGCCTGTTTTAACCCCGGCGGCGCCTGCATTGGAGCCCAGTCCGGTAGCCAGCGCGAGCACCATGGATGCGGCGCTGGCGGCGAAACCAACCGCGATTCGATGGTTCATAGCCGAAATCCTCCTTAGAAATTTAGAAGGTGAAACACGGCGCAATATGGCAAAAAGAATATGAGTGAAACGCAGCCTGCCTAAAGACTACACAACGCTGTGCCAATGTTAGTGTCGAGAAACACACACAAAATCTGGGCAGTTGTGGCCTGATTGGGGGACGTTGAGGATGGGAAGATGCTGTCCAATGCTTATCGGCGACAACAACCAGCAAGCAGTCGATCCCTGCCATGCAAAGTAGATGCTTGCTTCCATCGCGGACCTCCCGGCCCCTTTACCGTTTGTCATATTGAATTGCTGCAGCGTCAGTGTGCTATTCGGCGTGACTCTAGTATGCTCCTTGCGCAATTGCGTGTCAAGCGCCAATAGAAGCAATAGCCTTGCGGAAAAGAGACGACCAGACGGAGCGGCATCTTGGAGAGACGAAGCTAAAGAAAACTTATAATCCAAACCATCACGCGCCGTCTCGCCGCAGGCGAAAAAGGGGTCTAACTTGGGGGCCGCCAGGCGGGCGGCCCCCAGAGTCATTCAGCTACGGGTATCCCGCCATAGCGGGCTAACCAACGATCGATCCGCTCTAGGCGGTCGATGGCACGCCGTGGCCGAGTCACCGCGTGGTGCTCGCCGGGATAAATCACCAGTTCGGTTGGCACGCCGCGTTTTTTTAACGCGACGTACAACTCTTCGGCTTGATTCAGGGGGCAACGCCAGTCGTGCTCGCCCGCCGTGATGAGGAGCGGGGTTTGTATGTTGGCAATACCGCTCATCGGGGAGATTTTGATGTACGCCTGCGGGTTTTGCCAAGGCACGCCTAGATCATCCTGCCACCACAAGTGACAATCATCGGTGCCGAAGGCACTGACGTAGTCCCACATGCCGTGCTCAGACACCGCGGCCCGAAAGCGATTGGTATGTCCGACGGCCCAGTTGGTCATGATCCCGCCCTGCGAAAAACCGGTGCAAAAGAGCTGATCTTCATCCGTCCATCCCTGATTGACCAGATAATCCACCCCGGACATCACATCATCATGCTCCCGCGGACCCCAATCTCCTTGTATGGACTGGCAAAAACGCTCGCCATACGAAATCGAACCGCGATAATTCACCATCAACACCAGATACCCGCGGGTCGCCCAGTACTGAGTGTCAAACTCAAATTGGGGCGCATCGTACCACATCGGTCCGCCATGAATGTTGACCAGCACCGGTGCCTTACTCTGACCATGGGAAAATCCCGGCGGCGTCAGCACCAATCCTTCGATGGGTTCTCCATCGGAGTCGGAAAATTGGATCCAACGATAGTGGCCGAGGTTTTTTTCACTTAGCCAGGCACCGCTGTGGGTAAGGCGGCGAAATTCGCTAAGATCATGGCCTACATAGACTTCTGGTCCGTGTTCGGGCCGGTTATAAATCAGGGCCGCGGTAGCACCGGAGATATCGGCTTCCGAAACCGTCCCGATGCGTTCTTCCGGCATGATCTGGGCCAAGGTTTCTCCGTCCAGGCTAAATCGAACCAGATGTTGCTGAGCCCGATTATGAGCCAGGGCCAAGACCGTGGTCTGGTCAATCCATCCCGCGATGCCGCCCAGGGTGCCCTCAAACGCCCGAGAAATCACCGCCATCGGGGTGATCTGAGTGGGTTTGGGGTACACTCGGGCGTGCTCGATTGGGTCGGCCTGCACCGCGTCTGAAACGATGCCGCCAATCGACGACCATCCCTCTCCGAGGTTGTCTGGCCACGACGCGACCGGGCAAGCGTCTGACACGTCGACGACGCACAAGCGGTTTAGCAGGTAGCCATTTTCCGGTACTGACGGCGTGATAAAGGCTACCTTCTGCCCGTCTGGTGAAAAGCGGTATTCTGATACCGCTACATCCCCTAGCGTCAGTCGGCGGACCTCCGTGCCGTCAGGTCGAATCAGCCACAAATCAATACGCCGATTATTGTCGGGATCCCCGGTTCGGTTGGAAGAAAACACAATCCACTTCCCGTCGGGCGACCACGAGGGGTTAAGCTCGCTGGCTGATCCATCGGTCAGACGTCGCTGAACGCGGTCATCGACTCTCAGCACAAACAGGTGGGTCTTGACATTGTCCAAATATCCCTGCCCGTCGTGTTTATGCTGAACACGGTCAATTACGGTAGGTCCCGGCTTTTTGGGATCGCGAATCGCCTTAAGATACAGGGCCTCCTCCTCCGACGGATCCCGACTCGAAAAGACCAGCTGGGAGGAGTCGGGAGACCAATCGAAGTGCGATACTCCTTCGTCTCGACGGGTTAATTGACGTGGCTCGCCACCCACCAGCCGATCAAATACCCAAATCTGCGGACGCCTAGTCTTTTCGTCATCGCCCTTTTCCCAATCCTCATCCCGTGCCAACTCCAGTTCATTGGCGCGGTCGGACAGAAACGCCAGATAGCGACCGTCGGGAGACCATCGCGGCTCG
>JAJZXC010000144.1 GCA_021846365.1 Bacillota bacterium
TGTTTCAGGGATGGGATAGTGTAGTGCGCACGTGGCCTGAGAGTTCGCATGTTTTAACGTCTTATCATGACGACGCGATACATTTTACGTCCCCCACGAATTGCGGCAGACAACCGCACGAACGTATCCAGTTGTCAAAAAGCGAACATACATAGTTTAGTAAGGATTTGCCTGCCGGCAACGCCTTATGACCGTAGGAAATCCCCAAACCTACCCCAAAGCCGGGGATATCTCCGCCCTGAACGGCGGAGTCTTACGGCGCATCCTGATAAAAGGGATCATCATCAACCGCTTTCGGGGGGATCCCAGCCTGTTTGCGGATGGCGTGAAACTGTTGGAGGAATATGCGAGGACTCCGGTGCTGGGCGTCATTCACTATCTGCCGCAGATTGGGGTTGATGAAGAGGACGCGGTAGCCCTAGAATCGGCCCGTTACCGCTGGCCGGCACCAATCCGCAAGGGAACCTCGCCGGATGTGCCATCGACCATGCTCCGGGTAGCCATAGTGAAACTCCCCCATATCGCCAACTTTACCGATTGTGACCCGTTGTTGGCCGAGCCGGATGTCGAGGTGTTTTTTACCACGAACCCGACAGCCTTAATCCAGGCGGTACGATATCGGATCTCGTTTGGTTGGCCGACACCGATCTGGCCGACATAGTTCGCCAGGCGAGCGCGCTCGGCTGCCAAATTTTGGGGATCTGTGGCGACTATCAAATGCCGGGGAAACGCGTTTACGACCCGTTTCATCAAGAAGACGGAACCCAAAGTGAAGCTCAGGACATTGGATTGTTCGATTATCAAACCACCATCAGCAATGAAAAACACACCGTGCTGGCCGCAGGGGAACTCTTCCCGCCGTTTGCAGGGGTGGCGGTGCGTGGGTACGAAATCCATATGGGAAGGACGACAGCACTCAAAGACGCCCAGCCCCTTGCGCGAATCAATGAGCCGACCTCAGGGCCGGCCCAAAATTGCGTCAGCTGGGAAGGCGTAGTGGGTCAAAATGGCCGCGTTATTGGGCCCTACCTACATGGCATTCTCCACAATGATGGGTTTCGAACCCGGTGGCTGAATCAGATTCGGCAAGATAAAGGGCTGCTCCCAAAAGCGGTTGCGTTCGCCGTAGAGACTGCCCAGGAAGCCGCATATGATCGTTTGGCCAATGTGGTGCGCAGACATTTAGACCTTCCCCAATACTGTATTGGCTGCTGGATAATCCGGGATAGATAAGCTATGTCGGTATCCCGCCCTCGTCCCAATCGGTGCGCTCGCCAGGTTTGACCGTGTGAAGCCCATCCCGAGGCCGGGCCCAGGGTAAGGCGACGGTTTTCACGCCACAGTCGGGGCACCGCACGCGGGGCTGGAGGATGCGAGGGTGCCATGACAAGAACATCCATCAACTTGCAGGAGCGCTTGGCTGAGAGGCGATGGCCTCCCACCGTTACCCAGCGTAATGAAAGCTAAAGAAAACTGGGATAGTCGACGGTGAGCGGCGGCAACGGGTTCAGACTTTCTTACGCGGCGCGGGTCACTTTTTGATGGCCGGCACCAATCATGGCGACGGATGATTCATGGCTGGCTACCCGCTGGCACAGCCGCGCCGGCGGCGGCACCGCTCCGCACCGCGCCTTCCAGACACGCCGGCCATCCGGTGTGGGTCCAGTCGCCGGCGATGAAAAGGCCGGGTACGGCGGTGGTCGTTCCGGGTCGGCTGCGACTGGTGCCTGGTTCGCCTAGAAAGGTGGCGTTAGGCTGCCAAATCGTCTTGGCGTAGCCCGCTAGGGGAATGGCTAGCGATTCGGCGACCTTCAGATTAATCGAGTGCGCAAGGTCGCCGCCTCGATGACCCCGCAGGCCGTCGGCGGCGGAGATCGAGGCCACCAAACGGCGCCCGTCGTCCGCCGAATCGACGCCGTGCAAAAGCCGTCCGCGGTTGAAGATAAAGGCTCCCCAAACGTCGGGCAGAGCCACCACGGTGCCGTCGAATACTCGTTCGGAATAGAACAAATAGACGTTGACAATCGGACTCCATGCCAGGGAGGGAACGTTGACCAGCTTGGCGAGTTGGCTCCTTGCGATCAAGGCGGCAAACCGGTCATGGGGAACGGCGGAGACGACCGCTCGCGCCGCAATGACCTTCCCCGAACGGGTGGCGACGGCGTGCACCAGTCCTCCCTCGGTCAGCACCTGTTCGGCGCTTTGGCCGAATTCGAAGCGCACGCCTAGACGCTCGAGGTAGTGTCCATAGGCTTGGCTCAATTCTCCCAGCGGGCGGGTAAAGAGTCCGAGCTTGCCGCCGTGCCACCCGCTTCGGATCAATCGGCCAAACGTCTCTGTGGCGAGTTGGGCGCTGAGCTGACCGGAGCGCGCGTTGAAGACGGCCGCGCCCACCAAATCCCAAAAGTCGTGGATACCTCGTGCGGGCTGGCGATGGCTCTGTAGCCAATCGGCAAACGTGACCGCATCCAACTGAGAAGCAGAAAGAGGACTGGCCAAGCGCGCTCCCGCTTGCAGCACGCACATCCGTTCGGTCATGCTCAGGAGCGAATAGCGCAGCAGCGCCGGCGCCAGATGCCACGGTCCCGGCAGTCGCTTTGAATACAATACGCCGTCGCCCCGGCGGCTGGTTCGCACCGGAATGTGCAGTTCCTGCCAGGTGATGGCGGAGTCAAGCCCAGCCTCATCCAACAAGCGGGTAAATGCTGTGCACAGTCCCAAAAGGACGTGCTCACCGTTGTCGAGCAGCTCGCCGCTTACTGGGTCAGCAAAGGAAAAGGTGCGCCCGCCTGGCCTGCGCGCGTGCTCCAGCACCACCACCGGCACCCCGTGTCGCCGCAATTCGCGGGCGGCGGCGAGTCCCGCCCATCCGGCTCCGATGACGACAACCGGCAGTTCCCCGCCTAACCGTTGGCTTGATGCCATAAGACCCTGCCTATCATTCCTAACTGTTCGTGGCGGCTGACCCTGACCCGCCGCGTCCATACGTCGTAACCGATTTTCTCCATTTTCTGCAGCAATCGGAAATAAACGCCGTAGAGGAGTTGCAAACATGCCTGCGAGTCCGGTTCAATGAGGTCAAACAATTCTAAGGCGGCACGGTAATAATCTTGAGCACGTTCGCCGAGCCGGGCCAAGGTGTTGGCCCAGGGGAGTGCGTTAGGTCGGGCCATGGCCTCTTCCGGTGTGATTCCAGCGGTTTGCAAAGCTTCGCGGGGCAGATATAGGCGGCCCCGGCCGACATCTTCGCGCAGGTCCCGGATAATGTTGGTGAGCTGTAAGGCGATCCCCAGTTGGATCGCCAAAGTCCGCGCCCGGGTGTCCTTGAACCCGAAGATCTCGACGCAGAGCACGCCCACCGTGCCCGCCACGTGGCGGCAATAGTCCTCTAGGTCGGCAAACGTGTCGTACCGGCGCGCGGTCAGGTCCATCTTCATTCCTTCGATAAGGCCGCGAAATGGCGCATCGCTCAAATGGAAGCGGCGGATGGCGTCCCCCATAGCCACGCCCAACGGATCGTCGAGCTCAGCCCAACCTTCGCTCAGCGCGTCATCGTATACATCGGCAGCCGCCTGCAGGTGGCGCTCGGCTTCATCGCCTTCGTAGTCGTCGACCGCGTCGTCGCAAAGCCGGCTCCAGGCATAGACGGCGTACAGCGCATTGCGCTTGGCAAGCGGCAATAAGCGGATGCCGTAGTAAAAACTGGAGCCAGCTTGATGTACCTGCCTGGCACAGGCTTGATAGGCGTCCTCGACGCGATGCATATGGCAATCTCCCTTAATCGTTGATTTTAGTCGATGACCGGCACAAATGCGCTTTTCGCTGATGCAGGGACGCCTTCTTCGTCCGATACCCTTATGGTGCCCGCTTGGCGCGCCTGTTGACGGGCCTCGTCGGTTTTTTGACAGCGACTTAGGGTCAGACGTTGCGGTATAGCTGATAGTCGATACAAAAGTCGCCGGGGAATCGAGTTCCCGTATATCGCCTCCTGATTCTATCCTCCGGTCGGGGTCTGGGCGGCGAACTCGCCTGCGCCCCATCAGCGCCCACGTCGCTTGCGACGGACAGCTCTCGCCCTTTACCGCCAGGGTTGGACGCAGTAGCTGGCCGGACCTTCGCCAAACCTCCGTCCGCATTGTGATGGTCGGCGACCCAGCCCAGCGCCCGCTGCCGGCGAGGTCGTGATGGATTGCTTGCCAGCCGCGCAATACGGCGCCGATGCCATAAATACACTTTACGCCCCGGAGCCCCAAAAAACGATCCGTCCGATTGCTGTTGCCGCCGCAGGAATCGAATTTCCGGGTGATCACCGGCCAGGCGTCGTCCAGACTGGCCGATACATTCCAGGACCGGCCCGGTTACGTCTTCGGTCGGCGGGTAGTTCACCAAATTGCCGCGCGCAAGCCCCAAAGCCGCCGTTACGGCTTTGCATTCCCACCATCCACCGAAATCCACGGGTGAGTGCCCGCTTGCGTCGGTCGCTGTTGGGTAGGTCGAGTTGATTGATCGCCGTGAGGACAACCCCGTATCGTCAACCTCGGGATATTGGTCATTGTAAAATTCGAACGCCAGTTTTGAGCCGAGGCCGGCGAATTTTCCAGTCCCCCGCCTTGTTCCAAACGGGCTACCCAGGCTCGGCCATCGTCGGTGGTCACCCCGGACTGTTGCGGTCCGTTGAGCCAAGGCTCGAACGCGCGATAACGGGTCAGGCCCAGCGTCTTGAACGCGATTAAGGCGTACAACCACGGCCTCTGAATGCCTCCCCAACTGCCGTCGGCTTGTTGATAGCCAACCACCCAATCCAGCCCCTGGGGTTCTAACTGGATACGGCCTGGGCGCCGAATTCGTCGACGGCTTGAAAACACTCTTCAGCGCTCAGACGCTTGCCGTGGCTCTCCTCTGCTTGGCGGATTGTTCCGCACCCAGTGCGGGTTAGATTGCAAAGTTCTGTCGGTTCGAGCATCAAAACTAGGGGATAACGCTCATTAGCACGCAGTTTGTGCGTGAGCCCGGGTTCTGCCGGGTTCATCGTCAACCCCAACGGTAGACTCACTGCCCGACGCCTCCTTGTTGAGCGCCAACGAATTTTCGTGCGGTTGTCGCCAACAAAAAAGTTGGCTAAACTTTAGCAAGATGAAAAACACATGAGGAACTACGCTATAATTTATCCCACTAGCCAATCTTTGACAATACATACGGGCGTCGGACATATGCACACGGCGGATCGCGGGACGCCGCCAAGATTTTGGTGACGGTTGACCCCTAGACGGGAGGGCGAGCCTAAGATCGTGCGGTGAGCCTTGGGTGATTTTTCCGCCATCGTCAAACGAAGAGGCCTGGTGGCTGAGCCAATCTGCCGGCGGGATCCTGGCCATAGGTGAGCGGCGGATGGATTCGGGGGTGGTTGCCCAGATCTCGGTGCGCAGGTGATGCGCGACTGACCAGATGGATAGCAAATTAAGGGAAGGAGTGGTGGCCGCTCTGCCGGCCTAACCCTGTCGGCAAGACCGGAGAGCAAGGCCATCAATATGTGATGAATGAAGCGGACGAGGAACGGCAGCGAAGAAAACTGGAGCACATTCAGGCCGTTTCGACTCTCCCCGATCAAGGGGGAACGGGTTTAGAGGACGTTCATCTGGTCCCGGTCAGTGCTAGCGAGTGCGACTTTGACGACGTTTCGGTAGCCGTTGATTTTTTGGGTTACCGGCTAGCGTTTCCCATGATTATCAATGCGATGACGGGTGGTACCATCGAATCCGGCCGGATTAACTGTCGGTTGGCCGCGTTTGCCGCCCGACACGGGCTAGCCATGGCGGTTGGTTCGGAAACTGCCGCCCTCCGCGACCCGGGAACCGCCCCCTCCTACACCGTGGTGCGGGAGAAAAACCCCGATGGCGTGATCATCGCCAACGTGGGCATGGGAACGGGCGGCGATTGGGCTCGGGAGGCCATCGAGTTAATCGACGCGGACCTCCTTCAGGTCCATTGGAATACGGCCCAAGAACTCTTTATGCCAGAGGGCGATCGGCGATTTTCTGGTCTTTTGGCCCGACTGCACGACGTGTGTCAAGCGGTGGACGTACCCGTTATTGCCAAGGAAGTGGGCCAGGGCATGGGCGGTGACGCGGCCCGCGACTTCCTTGCCCACGGGGCCCGGGCGATAGATGTCGGCGGCCTGGGCGGCACCAATTTTATCGCCGTCGAGGCCTGGCGGCGCGGCGTAACCCTGGATGAGGAGTGGGCAGCATGGGGAATTCCCACCGCTGCAAGCGTGGTCGAAGTGACTGCGGCGGTAGACGGCCGCGTCCCGGTGGTGGCTTCGGGCGGAATTCGCACCGGGCATGACTTGGCCAAATGCATCGCCTTGGGGGCGCAGACGGTGGGCGTGGCGGGGCCGCTGCTTCGACTGGCGATGTCCGACGATGAAGCAGCGCTGGACCGCTGGTTCGAACACATGGCCTGGACGCTGCGCGCTATTATGGTCTTGATGGGCGCCAGGACACTGTCCGACTTACGGGGCTCGCCCGCGGTGGTGGGCGGGGTGACCCGGCAATGGCTGGTGGCCCGCGGTTACCGAGCGCGATTGGAGGCCATGGCGGCCCGGCCACGGCGCCGGCTGGCTGAAATCCCCTTCGATTAGCCGGCCAAGACTCATAGGCAGGTTGGCGGTCTAGCGGCTTGGCCCATCGGGCCAAACTCGGCCATGGGCTCCGTCTACTCGGATGGTACCCGGGGTCTATAATTATGGTGTGGGCATCTCCCCATAGGCGGACCCACCCAAACCGCTCAACATCGACGCGGCCAGGATTGACATTGTACTCCAGGTGGAAAATAATGGTATTTGGGAGGGGAGTGCGATGGACAAGGCGGTGTCGGTGGGAGCGTTTAGGGCGCGGGTGGTCGCGTATTTGGGACAAGTGCGCGAGGGAGAGACGTTATTGCTGACGGAACGTGAGCGTCCGTTGGCGAGACTGGTGCCGGTGTCAGCTAATCCCCGTGAACAGGCCTTGTACCAACTGGCCCAAAGGGGACAGGTGTTGTGGGACGGAGGCAAGCCGTTCGGACTCTCCGACCGCGAAGCCCCGTCGGCGGAACGTCATCGGGTAGGGGCGCTGGTTGATGTGGAGCCGGGCTGGTAGCTGGCGAGCTGGGGCGGGGCCTGCCGACGGGACGAAGGGCCCAAAGGCCCAGAGGAGAAGCAAAGGAGGAGCGGTGCGGTTTGTGCGGACCACTTTGCAGTGGACGATTGGCCGCGTCGGCCGTGTATGGTTTTATACCTGGAACGGGATGGGCTAGTACGGTTGTATGTCAACGACCGCGGGCGGGAAGCGGTGCGGCGGGCCGTTCATGACGCTGAGGCGGTGGCCACCACGGCCATCGGATATCCATGGGTGCGTGCCTGGCTGGCCGAGGCGGCCCGAGCGGGATGGTTGAATGCCTCCGCGTTGCCCGTAATTTTAAGTCGCTTCGATTTGGATTGGGATCATTTGGTTCGCATTCCGGCCAGTGATGCTCTGTTGCGCTTGGCTGGGCAAATGAGTGAGCGCTGGGCGGTGGGAGGACGGGCGGCTGTTGAGCTGGCTTCCGCCTTGGTGTTGCGCCAATATCTCGACGGGACGGAGACAGGGTTTGCTACGTGCAATCGTCGACTGGCTCGCGCCGCGACGGAAGAGGGGCTTCGCGTCATCCCGTCACCGCTCTTGAGCGACGGTGGATCGTGAGCTCTCCGCCGCCCGGCCCCCAGCGCAGAATGCCCTGGGGCCTCGTGCCGCGATTTCATCGAGATCCGCTCGCCCTGCTGCAGTGTCTTGGCCAAGAATATCCGCCGCTGGCCCGCTTGCCCTTTGGGCCGTGGACACTCTACCTGGCGTCGGGAGCCGAGGCCGTTGAGGATGTGCTGCGTCCCCATCGTCAGCACTTTCGGAAGGGGCCGGGAATGGACGCCACTGAACCTCCCCACGGCTAAGCCGGGGGGTTCTAAAAACCTCTATCGTCATCCTTTCGCCGGCTCTCGCTGAGACTTGCGCCTCAGGTACAGCATCCGACGCCTTAAACTCGGGCAGGTTTTCTTTCTCGGGCGACCTACTCTGACTCGGGCCACTGACAAAGCGGCCAAAGGAGGACGGCTGGCGCTGTCCACTCGCGGGTTGGTTTTGGGTTGCCTGTTGCCAAGCCGTCCGCAGGAGCGGTTCCGCACCTGGCCAAGACTCGCGAGCCTTGGCGACTTGGAGGGCATTATCTTC
>JAJZXC010000145.1 GCA_021846365.1 Bacillota bacterium
TTAGGCGGACTCGCCGCCGGCAACCGGGTCAACCTGGAACGCCCGTTGACGCTGAACTCCCAACTCGGCGGCCATCTGGTCCAGGGCCACGTCGACGGTGTCGGCCGGGTCCTTGCGGTGGCGGCGCAGGGCGAGACTCGGGAGCTTACCATCGGCCTGCCGTCAGGTGTCTCGGGCCCCCTGGTGGCCAAAGGTTCGGTTGCGGTCGACGGGGTTAGCCTCACCGTGGTTTCGCTGGTTCCGGACGGCTTTCGGGTCACGCTCATCGCCCATACGCTAGCGGTAACAACCTTGGGGCAGATCAGGACCGGCGATGCGGTCAACCTGGAATTTGACGTTCTGGCCAAATATATCGAGCGCCTTGCCGCCCCCTATCTCACCGCCACCATCAACTCGGGAGGGAAGTAACCGTGCGCAATTCGTCACCGTCTAGCGTACAAGCGGCCATCGACGCCATCCAATCGGGACAGATGGTCATTGTCGTCGATGATCAGACACGTGAAAATGAGGGCGACTTGGTGATGGCGGCGGCCAAAGTTACCCCGCCAGACATCAATTTCATGATTCGGTTCGGCCGCGGCCTGATTTGCGTTCCCCTGCCCGGGAGCCGGTTGCAGGCCCTGAGCCTGCCGCCTATGATCGACTCTCCGGAGGATTCCATGCACACCGATTTTTCGCTGTCGGTGGACGCCCGCGAGGGTACCACCACCGGCATTTCGGCCTTTGACCGGGCGGCAACCATTGCCCGGCTAGCCGACCCAGCCAGCCGTCCCCGCGACTTTTTGCGTCCAGGCCACGTATTTCCTCTGCGGGCCAAGCCGGGTGGCGTGCTCGAGCGTCCCGGGCATACCGAGGCTTCGCTGGATTTGGTTCGCCTGGCCGGACTCCCGCCCGCAGCCGTAATCTGCGAGATTCTGCGCGACGATGGTACCATGGCTCGCTGGGACGACCTGCTGGCGTTTGCCAGGAAGCATGATTTGGCGATGATTACCATTGCCGACCTGATTCAATATCGCACCCGGCAAGAAACTTTGGTGCTTCGAGAAGGCTCCACCCGATTGCCGACGCGCCACGGAACCTTCCAGACCTACGCCTATGGCGAGCGATTCAACCCCGTGACCCACCTGGCGCTGGTGCTTGGCGACCCTGTTTCGCCCGACGCCCCGCCGATGCTGGCCCGGATTCATTCGGAATGCCTCACCGGTGACGTCTTCGGCTCTTACCGGTGTGACTGCGGAGACCAGTTGCAAGCGGCCCTAACCCGCATCCAAGGAGAAGGACGGGGCGTATTGCTCTACCTGCGCCAAGAAGGACGCGGCATCGGCCTAGCCAATAAGATCAAGGCATACTCCTTGCAAGAGCACGGTTACGACACGGTGAGCGCCAACCACGCCTTGGGCTTTCCTGCCGATCTGCGGACGTACGACGTGGCGGCGCAAATTCTGCTCGACCTGGGAATTGACCGGGTGCGGTTATTGACCAACAACCCGAATAAAGTCGCCGAACTGCAGCGGCAGGGGCTGGACGTCGCCGAACGGATACCGCTGCAAACGACAATTCGCAGGGAAAATGCTCGCTATCTGGAGACCAAGCGGACCCTGATGGGCCATTGGCTCGACCTAGACCCGTCCGCTGTGCCGGTTGCAGCAGACCAAGACGATACTGAAGATGCCGCTGGAAGGAGTCAGCATGGCTGAATATCAAGGGTATTTAAGAGTGCCCGCCAGCGCTCGGTTTGCCATTGTGGCCAGTCGCTTCAATGGATTGGTCACCGAACGCCTGGTTGCCGGGGCGGTCGAGCAGTGGGTGCGGCTCGGCGTGGCCCGCCACGCCATTGACCTCATCTGGGTTCCCGGCGCGTTTGAACTGGCCGGCGCGGTCGCCCGGCTGGCGCCGCGGGGTTACGCGGCGATTGTCGCCCTAGGTACCGTGGTGCGCGGCGAAACCCCGCACTTCGATTATGTGGCGGGCCAAAGCGCCGCCGAAATCGGCCGCTTGGCCGCCAACGGCCAGATTCCCGTCATCTACGGGGTGCTTACCTGTAACACCATGGACGAAGCCCAAGACCGGGCGGGAGGCAAATCCGGCAACAAGGGCAGTGACGCCGCGCTGGCGGCAATCGAGATGGCCGATCTTTACCATCAACTCGATGCATCGCCGGAGGGCGGAGCGTAGCCTCTCCCTTCAAAGCGCAGGCTGACCTCTCCGGCCAGCACCCGGCGCACCGTGCCGTTATTGCATTCAACCAGCAAGGCGCCGTCATCGCCGACATCGACGGCGCGGCCGGTCAAGAGAGGACGCCCATCGGGGTGAAGGATTTCTACCGAGTGGCCTATCGTCGCCGATCGCTCCCGCCAAGCCTGCAGTACGGGTCTCGAGCCGTCGGTCAGCCATCGTTCGTACCATTGTTCGAGAAAGCCGGCGAGCTGGGCCCACAGCCGCGGCCGATGCACCGGGGCGCCCAACTGCCGGGAGAGGGTGGTGGCGTTGGTCAACGCCGGGGGAAGGCTCTCGCCGACATTGACGCCGATGCCTATAATGGCCCAGTTCGACGACGATTCCACGAGAATGCCCGTGCATTTCTTGCCACCCAACAAGACATCGTTGGGCCACTTCAACTTCGGCGCCAGGCCGGTTTCGGCTTCAATCGCCTGACTCAGCGCCACCGCCGCCACCAGGCTCAGGAGGCCAGACAGACGGTCGCCCGGATATAAAAGGAACGAAGTGTACAGGCCCATCTTGGCCGGAGACTGCCAACCGCGCCCGAGTCGGCCTCGGCCCGCGGTCTGCTCATCGGCAATGACGGCAGCTCCCAAGGGCACATTTTCCGTTTGCAGCCGCTGGCGAAGCCGCTGACTGGTCGACGACACCCGCGACAAGCACTCCAAATCGCGTGCCATCCAGCGAGTAGTCAGCTCCAGCGCCCATTCGTCATAATCCATCGCCCACATCTGCAGCTGGCGCAGGCCGAGCTGGCTTGCGGCAGCGCCGTCCTTTCTTCTTGCTTGTTCTTGCTTCTGCCCGCTCTTGTAATGGGTTAACCTCTAGGCTCTCGAACCTTCCCTTGGCAAACCGGCTGGATGCCCCCTGGTCGCGCCGAATCTCCTACGCCAGCAAGCCGGCCCAGCCGCCGAACCGTCTGCCGCTGCACCCCCTGCCACGCCTTCCCCCAATCCAACCCGGGCAGTTGGGCGAGGTTGGGATGAATCTCGGCCAGCGGTTCCAGCACAAATCGACGCTGGTGCAGCCGAGGGTGCGGCACGATGAGGTCAACCGTGTGAATCTTCGCCTCGTCCCACAACAGCAGATCCAGATCGAGCGTCCTGGGACCGTTTTTTTGGGTACGGACGCGACCTTGGCCGAGCTCAATGGCCAGCAGATGGTTCAACAGGGTATGGGGATGGTGCTCAGTGGCCAGGCGCACCACCATATTCAGATACCAGGGTTGAGGCACTCCCCCCACCGGTTCACTCTCGAATACGGCCGACGCGCACCGAACCGTCCCCAGGCCAGCAAGGCCGACGACTCCCGCCCGCAAGTGCCCTTCGCGGTCGCCCAGATTGGAGCCGAGGCCGATATAGGCGTCATGCCTCACGCTCCACCTCCACCTCCGCCCAGGACGCCGGCAGGCCGATTGGCGGGTTCATTTTGCGGACCCTCACCCGCACCCACTTGGCACCGCCAAGCGCCAGCAGACCGTCGGCGATGTCCCCCGCCAGCCGTTCCAACAAGGCGCGCGGAGGCCCCTCCAAAACCGCCTGCACCACGGCCGCCGCCTCAGCGTAATTGACCGTATCGGCGAGGGCATCGGTGCGCTGAGCGCGGCGAACATCGGTGCCGATTTCGACGTCCACTTCAAACGTCTGCGCCAGCGAGCGTTCACGGGGCAGCACCCCATGACAGCTATAAAAACGCATGCCGGTGACTCGGATGACGTCAGCCATTATGCCTTCCCCAGCGTTCGGCCACCCGCACCGCATCCTTGGCCATCGCCACCGAGTGGACGCGCAAAATATCCACGCCCTTTCCCACCAGCAACGCAGCCAGTGCCGCGGTGGCCACGTCACGATCCTCGGGCCCACGCCCAGTCACCTGGCCCAGGAACCGCTTTCGGCTGGGACCAACCAGCAGCCCGGCGCCGAGGCCGGCAAGCGTCTCTAGGTCCTCAAGCACGGCCCAGTTATTTTCGACGTTGTAGGCAAACCCTAACCCCGGGTCCACTACGATTTGAGTAGACGCCGCCCCCGCCTGCGTCAACCGCATAAGACGCTCTTCCAGCCAGGGGCGAATAGTCCGCGAGGAGATGGGGGTGGCTACCGGCTCCGCCAGGTTATACATCAAGACGTAACCGGCCCCGTACTCGGTGAGTACACGCGCCATGGATTCGACATCAGCCAGGCCACTGATGTCGTTGATGATGTGCGCGCCATGGTCGAGCGCGCGGCGAGCGACCTCTGTCTTTTGGGTATCGACCGAGACCGGCACTCCTAAGCGGGTAATCCCCCCCTGCAGGACGGGCCGGATGCGTTCCCATTCGACGTCCACGGAGACCGGCTGATATCCGGGACGCGTCGACTCCCCGCCCACGTCGATGAGGTCGGCACCAGCGGCGACCAACTCCTCGGCCCGCTTCAGAGCTTGATCCGGGGCCAGGTACCGCCCCCCGTCGGAAAAGGAGTCGGGGGTAATATTAACAATCCCCATCAAGCGGGTGCCGGCACCCAGATCCAGCTGACGGCCCCGCAAGCGCCACCATCGCGTCATGGCTGGTCTCGGTCCTGGCTGCGGTCATATACCACGCGGCCCTTGATCAGCGTCTTTTCGGCGACGCTCCGGATATCAAAGGGATGACCGCTCCATATCACCAAGTCGGCGTCTTTACCCACCTCAATCGAACCGATGCGATCGGCAACCCCGTTAATTTCGGCCGCCGTCAACGTAATCGCGCGTAGCGCGGCCTGCTCATCCATGCCCTCGCGGACAGCCAAGGCGGCACTGATCACCAAATATTGAATCGGCACCACCGGATGGTCGGTAATAATGGAAACCTTCACGCCGGCCCGGGTCAGCCAGCCGGGCACGCGAAAACTCCGCGCCTGGACTTCCACCTTCACCCTCGACACCAAGGCCGGTCCCCAAGACACTGGAACCCCGTATTCCAGCAGCAAGTCGATCACCTTAAACGCTTCGGTGCCGTGTTCAATCACCTGACGCACGCCGAATTCCCGTCCAATCGACAACGCGGTACGAATATCGTCCCCCAGATGGCAGTGGGTCCGGAGCGGAATTTGGCGGTCAAGCACCATGGTCAGCGCCTCCATGTCCAAATCCCTATCGGCGTCGGGATCGCGAAGTCGCCGACGCCGGTAATTGTCCGCATCAACTAGTGCCTGTCGCAACGCCTTGGCGACCCCGAGGCGCGTCTGCGGAAACTTCTTGTCGGTACCGTAGACCCGCTTGGGGTTTTCTCCCATAGCGCTTTTCATTCCCGACGGCACTTTCAGCACCATATCGGACAATGACTCTCCCATAAGTCGCAGGGTGGCTCCTTGCCCCCCAACCACGTTTCCGCTGCCAGGGGTTACCCAGGCAGCGGTAATTCCCCCCGCAATCGCGTCCTTGAGTGCGGGGTCTTCGGTGTGAAACGCGTCGATGGCACGCACGCCGGGCGTAACCGGATGGGTGAGCTCATTGACGTCCCGTCCCTCCCAGCCCTGGCCGTCCACATAGACACCGAGGTGCGTATGGGTGTCGATGAAGCCGGGCAGCACGTACTGACCACTGGTGTCGATGACCTCCGCTCCCTGGGGAATCTCTACCTTCTCCCCCGCCTCAAGAATCTTTCCCGCGTCGTCGATGAGCACGGTAGCGCGATGAAGCGCCCCTTGGCTAATCGTCTCGACCCTTCCGCCTACCAGTGCCAGCATTAGCATCCCTCCGTCGTCCCTCTCCGCCCTACGCTTGTCACGGCAATGAGCCATCCGGGCGTTGAACCCGGCTAAATATTTAGGTTCCGGCTCAATTTCTGGGAGTCAAAACCGATCAATACTTGATTCTCTTGGCCTTCGCCACCGATCACTGTCGTAGGCGTTCCCCGCGATCCCAATTCGACCAGTTCTTGCAGCCATGCGGCATTTGACCGAATATTCCGCTCCTCGAAGGCCACACCCTTGTCCTGGAGCCACGCCTTCTCCGCTTGACAGGCTCCACAGCCGGGCTGAGTGTAGACGATGACCTGTTTCATCCCACAATCCCTCCTCTGTGGTGATAGTCTAGCCGTTTTTCTTTAGTTCGACCACTGCCCGCCTTGAGCTGGCAGGCGCTCCTCTGAACCTCCCCACGGCTAAAGCCGGGGGGGGGGTTCTAAAAACCTCTACCGTCATCCTTTCGCCGGCTCTCGGTAAAGACCGCTGCCGAGCCGCGATAACTCACCACCGCACAGCAACCGAGGCATCCGAAACCCATACGGCGCCCCAACATGGCACTTGGAGCGTTGCCCCACCCGGCACCTTCTTGTCCTAGCCTTGGGTCTATCGCTTGAGGCTCATTTCCAAGCCCCTGGCCTCGGTTGCGACTTGACCCGATCCTAAAGATGGCCATGTCGGCACCCTGCGTCGTACACCTGCGCCGTGATGGCGGCGAGATCTCCCCTGCGTAGCCGGACGCAGGATGCATGCAAAACGTTGCCCAGAGTTTTCCCCGGTTGATCGCGCTAAAATGCTTGGGCTTGCCCAGGGCCAACCTTCAAGGCTCACCAAAGCCAAGAACAGCGCAATCCGGCGGGTAAGACGACATCTACGGAGGACGAACAACCCTGGTATACTGATGGTACATTAATTCTTTCAGGGCCGATATCTCTGCAGCGCAATGAGCCTGCGGAGCGGGTTGACTAAGTTTCCCCTTCTTGATAGTTTCCTCATATATCTCGTGTCTAGCTGGCTTGAGGGTACTGTGTATGGAGAACAAGGATTTTTTAGAGTTGCAGGAGGGAGCATGGGGATGATTACCGACCACCTGTTGAAAGACGCCGATGCCTGGGAAGAGCGATGTGAGGCGCTCGCTTCGGAAGATCAGTTGCAATTTGTCGAAGAAACCTTCGATCATCCGCTCCGCCATGAATTGTGGGACGTGGTGGGTGACGCTCTGGTTGAGTTAGAATTGAGCGTCAGTCCGATCAAGTTCGCCGCGTTGGTGGAAAAGATCCGCCTGGCGGCCCCGGAATTTCATCGCCACCAGCTTCCCGACTTGGAGGACGGGATCGTGGCCCTGGCCTTGTTCCACGACGACATCCCCGCGGTGCAAAAATCGGTGGCCTACTACGTTTCCGACCCGGTGGAATATGTCGACAAGTATTGTCGGGTATTCCGATGGATTTGTTTGTATAAAGATAACGATGTGGCCAGAACCATGGCGGAAGTCGGATTTCCCGCCCTGCGATTGTCCCCGGACATTATGCCCGGGGTGGAGCGTGAGCTCGGCAATTTTCTCCTGCTCGAACAGTACGAGTCATTGTACGCCCGCCATCAGAACGGCTCGCCCCCCGACTTGGAAACTATCGCCAACCTGCAGCGCCAGTTGTATGACGATGTGTCACCAGACCTGGAGGAGTTCTCGCGTCCCCTCTTCGCGGAGAAATTGGGGCCCGCGCCCGTCATCGACTGGGGGTCTGATTCGGATCGGCTGACGATGCGGCAGGAGTTATACTGGCACTTCCTGCGCTACGCCCGCGATCGCTATCACATTCCGTTCACGGCGGCCACGTTCGTCTGGGAAAATTACGCCGAGTGCTTAGAGTCACGAGAACACATCAAACCTGAAGGCTATTTCATCCCGACCGTAGACGAGGTAACTGCCTTTCTTGTCCGCCACGTCGACCTGTTCTCTTCTCATGAGGAGTTAACGGTGGCCACGGTTTGGGGCTTGCCTTACGTGGCGGACTTCTTGCGCGATGCCGAACGGATTGGCCCGTCCGAGCACCAACGCCTGATTGAGGTGGCGAACGACCTAAAATCGCGGGTGATCGCGAGGAATACGGGTGCGCTGTGGAGGTACGATTTCGTACATCGTTGGACTCCTCCCGCGAGCGCAGACCTCGACCGCTTTGCCGAAGAAGCCAAGATGTTCGCCGAAAGCCTCAATATGGTCCGCAAACCCGCTAAGAATGCCGACGGCATTAAAGTGATAATATCTGGTCACCTGGCTGAACT
>JAJZXC010000146.1 GCA_021846365.1 Bacillota bacterium
AACTCATGACGTTTTTGGACTGAATAACGCCTCCACGCCCTTACGTTTTGTTAGGGCGTGGAGGTTGCTCCCTACTGCCTGACCCATCTTAGTATGTATGTAAGCCAATTGACCCAGGCGCTGTCCGTTAGCTTTTTCTTGGCCGTGGTAGTAGCCTTGGGCCCGGTGTCATACACAATTTTGGCAATCGAGTCGGCATACTGGCTCAGATTCGCCGGCGGTTCGGGCTAGGGGGGAACGGCCTCATCGTCCGGGGATGGGTTGGCGTCGGTAGACTCCACGCTGATCGAGGATTGTTTCATGGCGTCCCGTTGGACGCCATCAGCCGGAGAAGATGTCGATGATCTGGTAAACTCGCTCGAGTAATCGGCTCCGTACGGAGCGCCGCCTGTTCCGCCTGCCATTGATTCGGGGGAAGGATGCGCTAAGGGCGTCTCGCACCTAATTCTTTGAACGTTGGTTCCATGGAGCACCGGCTTGTATACAAGGGCAAATCGCTCTCGCACCGGGATCGAAACTTGGCCCACCCTATCCCACCGCCCTCATCGTAGCTTACCAATTTTACAGACCAATTGTCGTCAGTAGCTGATCGTGCGCCATATGATCCCGGTTCCGCCATCATCCACTGCTCCGCCAAGTTGACGGCCGACCTGCCCGCGGTGCGAGGAAGGTCTGACCATCAACCGACCGCCCGGCCCGCCACCGGCTCATCGCGGGGGCCGGCGGCTCCCGGTGGTTGCTTAGCGGATCAAGCGCCCGGCGGGATCCAGGAGACAGCGCCTCGCGGCAGTTCGGCCTTGAGTTCACTCGTCAGCAACTTGCCTGCTAGGATATGTCCCTTGGTGTTCGGATCCCATTTACCCTGCATGTATCCCAGCACGGATTGGTGGTGCTGGAGCAGCCAGGTTTCCTCGCTAGTCAGCACGTCGAACACATAAAGATTGGGGTTGTGTATCGCCGATACCGTTCTAATCACCGCGGAGACAAGGGCGTTTTCCGCACCTCGGTTGATGCTGAAGGTAGTGGTGGTGGCCGGTGGCGTTACCACAAAAACCACCGATCCGCCGGCCAAAGCCTCCAGCGCCTCCTGTCGAATCTTACTCAAGATCTCGGACCAAGGGGTTCCCACCCGCATGTCGTTGAGCAGGCCCCATCCCAGAACGACAATTCTTGGCGACGACTTCAGCCAGCCCAAAAAATGCTTATGGATGATCGGATTGTTGACTGTGGCCCCGGGGATGGCTTGATTTTTAAACGCGATCCCGGCCGGATTCCGATTCCAGCTGTTCAGTCCCCGTTCGATGTACCCGAGTCCCGTCTTGTCATGCCATCCAAAGGCGGCCGAGCCACCGACAATCAACACTGAAGTCTTGCTGGCAGTCGGGGCTGCAGCGGCCAAGGCACCTACCGTCGACCCGGCCGCGACCACCAACACCCCGGCTGCCAGCATTCCCCGCCGCATCCAACGCTTTACCGGCATTTCCACCCTCCTTAGTTCGTCGTCTTCTCCTATGGTAACCGGCTTGGTTTTCCCTGTCTATCGAAACTCGGTTCGACGCCCCTGGGCGGCCTCAACCGATCGTGGGTCGGAAGCGGGCATCTGGGCATACTGCGAGAGGATGGCGAATCCTCGGAATTTTTCCGCGAAGGCAGCATTCGACCGCTATCGTGCCCGCAACGCGGTATGATGACATGGGGACGAAGCGTGTAGCTGCTGTTACATCGCCGTTCTCTAGACACCCAAATGGGAGGGATGCCGTCCCCATGCGCAGCCAAGCGTTGACCCTCATCGTCGCCGCCGCGCTGATTGGGCCCGAAGTCGGCCGTCTGGGGCCCATCGAACAACACGCCGAAACTTGGTTCGGTCACATGGCGGCAGCACCCGAGCAACCGTCGCCGGCACTAATTAGGCTCACCGGCGGCCAAGCCCAATTCTTTTGGAAACAGGCCGGGCGTTATCACCGGATCCCCAATCCGCGACTGCTTCGAGCCATGGGATTCGCACCCCGGCAAGCCGATTCTGTGCGCGCCGTACCCGGTCCTCTCGGCCATCCCCTTCGCTTTTTCTTTGACCCCCATGCCGCCGAGGGATTTTGGTTTGCCCACCAGACATTTTACCCCATTCAATCGTATGTACCGACTGACTGGACGCGCTGGGGAGCGCTCCTGCACCGTATCCCGTTCCCGGTCAGCCGCCGCTGGGTCCGGCTGGGCCCGCGCGGGCCGGATCCGGCTTTGGTGCAGTCCGCGGTCCACGCTATCAGCACCTACGTCTATCAGAACTTAGCGGTCAACTATCCGGCCGACTGGCGATTGGTGCCGACTTTGGCCGGCAGCGACTGTCTTCAGGCCCTGGCTCGCTCGGGGAGTGGACGGTTCAGCCTAGCTATCGTCCGCCTCAACGGACGTCCGCTGCAACGAGTCATCAAGGCGTCTACCTATGGGCGTGTAATGGCTAACGGTCGAGGGGGCTACAATTTTCAAATTGCCAGCCGGCGCCGGACTACGGTGGGAGTAGTCGAGGCGATGGCGGGCACCCCAAGCCGGGCCTTTAGGGTAAGCATGACGGTGGCTCCTGACGACGCCGAATGGGCCTGGTCGGTGGTTCAGGGGTGGCGCTTC
The DNA here is from genome assembly GCA_021846365.1 of Bacillota bacterium. Taxonomy (GTDB): domain Bacteria; phylum Bacillota; class Sulfobacillia; order Sulfobacillales; family Sulfobacillaceae; genus JAJZXC01. Next base: position 2,623 of record JAJZXC010000146.1, read on the forward strand.
CTTGCTCCGGGGACGAGCCGGGCCCTGCTTTCAGGCACCAGCAACCAATTGGGCAGTCCCGTCTTCGCGGTTACGGTGGTGGGGCCGTCGGGCGCGGTGAACACTTGGGCGGAGCTTGACACCGGCAACGAAGGCGATACATTGGTCACCGCCCAAGTGGCCCGGGCGGTGGGGCTGGTTGCCGCAGGGCGTCAAGTCAGCTGCGGGGCCAACAGTTGCGCTGAGGTACCGACCTACCGCGACCTCTCGGTGGCACCCAAGGGCACCAGTCGTTGGCTGCAGTGGAGGGTCGCCGCCTATCAATGGAAGGGGGCCGGCCGGGCCACCATCGACCTTGGCGCCCAGTTCCTGAATACGGCCACCTTGTCGTTAACCGACCATCGCTGGGTGTTGAGCTGGCCCATCTTCTAACCTTTCACCCGGCGGTCAGCCATAATTTCCGTGCCCATGCCATATATATCAGCGTCGCGGAATTCGACCCGCCCCACCGATAAAGGGGGTGCTCATCGTGTCTACACCCAGTCAGGAGGATTATCTAGAGATTATCTGGCAATTGATCCAAGAAAAGGGTTACGCCCGCGCCGCCGATATTGCGCAGCGTCTCGGCATTAGTCGCGCTTCGGTAAGTCGCATGGTGCAAAAACTGCATGCGAGCGGTCAAGTGACCTATGAGCGATACCGCGGTTTGAACCTCACCGTCCAAGGCAGCCGCCGAGGACGTCGCCTGTTCGAGCGCCACCAGGCCCTGGCCATTTTTTTGGAGGTCATCGGTTTTGACGACCCGGCCCACATCCGAACCACCGTCGAGGGCATCGAACACTTCTTCGGCCCGGACGAACTCTGCCGGATTCAGCGCTTCCTGGACTTCATGGACAACGAGAAGACGATGTACGAAGCCTGGACCGCTTGGCAGGCGACCCATCCGCTCGGCGAGAGGTGCCGGTGAAGATGCCGCCACCCCTTGTCTGCCAGCGCTTAACGCCAGAGTTGGGCAACATTGACACCCACTACGGTAATCATGAACAGAACATAGATTCTGAGCAGCCACATCAAACCTCTTAAACCAAGATTCATCGGCATGGGCCCCAAATTTTCGAGCCACGCCTGGGTTTGCAGGTGCTCGGCCAAAGCGGCATCCATCCACGAGTCGGGCGACGTATCCGGCCCGGCCGCGGGGGGTAATGGCTGACGCTGCATTACACTCCCTCCCTCATATGATCTGTTAAATCAGCTTACGGGTCACAGTCTAAATCCCGGGATGATGACGCTAAGCGCATAGACGATGCCGGCAAGGGCGACAAATGCTCCCACCCCGACCCCGAGTGCGTTCAATCCGGAAGTGCTTTTATAGGCGCCCATGATCTCCCGGTCGTTGGCCAAGATCAGCAAGAAGGCCACCGCCGGCGGCATGGTCAAGACGGCCACGATATTCACCATCAGAACGACGGCTTCTAACGGAAAACCAGGGATGAGAACGATGGCTCCCGCCACCGCTGCCACCAGAATGAAGACCAAGTAAAATGAGGGGGCCTGGCGAGCTGCGGCATTGAGACTGTGGGCACGGCGGGCCACCTCGCCAAAGGCGTAAGCCGAAGAAGCCGAGATGGTGGTCGCCGCCACCAGCCCGGCCTCCAAGATCCCGAGCGCAAACAGCGCGGCACCGAACCTGCCCGCGTAGGGAACCAAGGCCTGAGCGAATTGGGCGGCGCCAAACTGGCCAGCGGGCATGTGGTGAATGAAAAGGGGTGAGGCCGCAATAATGCAGGCCGCAGCCGCCAGGGTGGCCAAGAAGGCGCCCAGCGCGGTATCGATGCGACCGTGGAAAACGTCGCTGGTGGCGAGCCCCTTATCGCTTACCGCCCCCTGTTGAAAGAAGAGCATCCACGGGGTGATGGTAGCCCCAATGTCGGCCAACAAGATGGTCAGCGTGCTCGCACCGAAGCCGCCACGGGGCAGCGGGCCCCAGGTGGCAAACGCACTGGCAACCCGGCCCCAATGAGGGTGAGTCAGAATGGCCACCGGCACAAAGACCAGATTGCATACGGCCAGAGCCAGGGTAAGCCGCTCCCATACCCAATAGCGGTGAGCGGCCAGGGTTAGAGTGACCAGGCTCACTCCCCCGGCCACGGCCACCGACTTGGGAATTCCAAAATATCCCGCCCCAGCCACGATGCCAACAAATTCGGTGATTAAGGTCAATACGTTGGTAAACAAGAGGTCGGCCATGGCAAAGTTTCCCCACAGGCGGCCAAATCGGCGGTAGATCAAGTCAGCGTGCCCGGTCTTGGACACGGCGCCGAGGCGCACGGTAACTTCCTGGGCAATAAAAGCCATGGCAAAGGTCAAGGCGACAAAGGGCAGGAAGAATCCCACGCCGAAGCGCGCGCCGGTGGCGGAATAGGATAGCATGGACGGGGCGTCATTTTCGCCCAGCATGACCAATATGCCAGGCCCGACCAAGAGCCAGAGCAGACGTCCCCATCGCCCGCTCTGGCGAGCCGTCAGCACCTGGAGCCGGTCACGTGCACGTGCCGCCATTTCTTCCTTTGGAGTAGTATCGGGTTGAGTAGTACCGGGTTGTGTCGTATCCGACTGAATCGTGCCCGACGCCATTGGCCTTCCCCCTCATGTTAGCCACGGCCGCCTTTGTTAGCCGCGGTCAATTACCACGGTATACAGATCGGTGGCCTTCGGTGCTTGTCCCCGGCAGTGCCCGGAGTCAGGGGGAGGGTCAATGTGGGGAATCGTGCCGCTACGCGCGGCCTTGCGGCGAAAGCTGTTCTTTGCGCGATAAATTGGGCAGGCGTCGCTCAATCACCCAGGTGGCAGGAACTATGGTTAGCACCGTGGCTACCCCGACCACCGCCGCCGGCAGCCTGAGCAGGGTACCCGCCGCGTAGACGCCAAGCATAATTGCCAGCGGCATGGCGGGGCGCGCGAAAGCGTCAAAGTAGTCGAGATAAAGACCGTCGCGAACGGCAAACACAATGGTAAGGGCGGTAGCCAACAGCCATCCTGCCGCGTAAGGATATACGGCGGCAAGCGGCGTAGAACGCGACAGCATCAAGGGCACGCCGACCAAAGTAGCGCCTCCCGCAGCCAGCATCGGCCAGAAATTCCCCCGCGGACGGCCGATACCAGCCAACAAGGTGCCGCCCAAGCGGCTGACCGAGGAAAAGGCGATGGCCGCCGCCACCGGCAGCAAGTAGGCGGCACTTTGATTGTAGCGGGACCCAAAGACGGCCACGGCCAGGAAATGCCGGTTCAAAACGACCAGGCCGGTCAGTGGAAAGATAACGTAGTTGTTATAGCGGAAGGCAAGCGTTGCCCGCATGCCCACAAGGCGGGCATCCCCCTGCACCTCGGAGAGCCACGGCAGCACGACCACGTTAAACGCCCAGGTGATATTGTTAAGAAAGCCTCCAATTTTCAAGCCGTTGGACAGATACCCAGCCGCACTCAGCGATACCAGTCCCATCGTGATCACAAGGAACGGCTGCTGAAACGATTTGGCGATGTTGCCCGCCCACATGGGAAATCCGTAGCGAAATAGCGGTCGCCACTGCGTCCAATCGATCGCACGGCGAAAGGCGGGAAGATACGGTTTGGCCAAGAGAACGACCAAGCCCAGGCCCAGCAGGGCGCCAGCCAGCTGTCCGAACGCGGCCGCGCGCAACGGAGGGCCATCCGGCAGAGCCGCCCAGACCGCGATCACCATGCCCAAGGTTCCGCTCAGCACGGGCAAAACCATGGCCAGCGACTGCAAGCGAAAGAGCCTATGTCCTGAAAGAACCGACATCACCACATTGATCACCGAATTCAAGACCAGGATCAGGCTTGCGGTCCCCAGTGCGACGGTCAGGGCGGGAACGTCGTAAAATCCGGCCACTACCCCCGCCAACACTGCCAGCGTGGCTGCCAACAGCATCCCGAAACCCACGCCGACCAGGCTCGCAATCCAAAAGGCATCCTCACTGTGCTCTTGACCTCTGGCGATCACGTAGGTCAAGGAGGCGTTAAATCCCAACGAAAGAAAGATTCCGACCAGACCCAAGATCTGCAGCAAGACGTTGATCTCACCGTAGACGGTCGGATTAGCAACCAGATGAGTCAGGGCGGCGGCACCCAGGGTTTGGGTAAGCTGATTAATCAATAAGGCCAAAAACACGACGGCAACATTGGCTATCAAATATCGCTCCACCCGATGTTCACCGACCACGCTGTCCGCCTCCCGCTGAACTTGCCTAAAATCCATTCTAATCCTCTAACCGTCGTTCAGCGACGGCTATTTGGCCAACCGGCAAGTCTGACCAATGGCAATCTGCCCCCGGCTGCGCTCAAACGATCCCCATAGCCGGCTGGGGCAACCGCATCGGCTCTGACGGCAAATCGATCGGCCACTGACAAACAAGCCCCCAAACGGCTTACTCATTGAGGTGTCGAAAAGCTGTCGGTGCACGGTCACTTCCCAATTTCTTTCGAATCAACTCAGCACACTCTTCAGAACTGAGCACAGAGGTGTCGACCTGCAGGTCGTAGATGCCTGGCACATGAACGGATTCCTGCCATAACAGCACGGGCTTAGGCACCGAGCCGTCCTGGTCATAGCCCACATTCCACGCTGCCAAACGTCGTTGCCTGACAACCTCAATTGGGCGACGTACACCCACAAGCAGGACAGGCATGCTGGTGAACTCTCCCACCGCCTGGCTAGGCCGAGGCGGGGGTTTCCTGGCTCAGCAATCTCTGCGCCGAGGCAGTAGGCCCCAGACGTCTTACACCGATCTCCCGCGGGCGTAACTTCGGGCCGCTCCGGTCCTAGCTTCCGAAAAATCCCGGTGACTTTGTGAGCCTTTGTCAGCGGATCTCCGGAAAGAAGTTTTTCGATACCGCGTTTGGCAATAACGCAAACCGCCTCGTGATCCGCATTGTCCGTGTGTCCGCAGCGTTGGCAGACAACTTCGGCCTGACTCAGCCGATTGCCCTTTGCAGTGAATGCGCAGATGGCGCATTCCTGCGAACTCGGCTGCAACGGTGATAACCGGCTTGCGGCCTTTGGCGTCTTTTTTGGCCTTCGGCCGTTTGGTCATATTGTCGATGCGCAAGTTCTCTAAGGCATACAGAGCGACGGCATCGTTGGCAACCAGTTGGTGACTCGTTTGATGGGCGTACTCGTTCCCGACATTTTTTCGTATTGCTGATACCGCGCCGCTTTTCGATAGGCCTTGTTCTGGTTCTTCGACCCTTGCTTACGCCGCCTGGCCCGCTGTTGCCATTTCTTATGCCGCTGCCGAGATTTCTTAATCCGAGTCTTTAGCACCGACCCGATATCAAAGACTTTGCCGTCGGAGGTGGTTAGGGGCTTGGCGACACCCCGATCACCGCCCTGAGTAGGTTTGGCAAGCTGATCAGCGGATAAATCCTGAGTTTCGCCATTAGCTGGCGGCAAAACCCGGAAACCCTTGCTGTTCTAGCGATAGAAGGATTGACTAAGTGTAAGGGTACACACAAAAACCGGGGAGCGCTCGATCTCCTCATAATGAGTAGATTCTACACGACTATCCCGTATTCC
>JAJZXC010000147.1 GCA_021846365.1 Bacillota bacterium
TGCACCAGTCCAAAGGTAGCCTCAAACTCCCGACGATGGCGCCGTCGTTTCTCGGGTCCTACCCAACCCCGACGATGAGCGTGCCCGTCAACTCAGCGCATTTGTCTATGTCATGTCTTGCCCTAGTCTCTCTCTCGCTGGTCAGTGGGTTTCGCCGCGAGCAGGGGTTACACCATTTGCATGCTCAGCTGATGGTGAAACTCTCCAAGGCTGTGCCGAAACCTTCAGTCTGACTGGTCGGCCTTTGACATCCCCTTTTCTGCTACCCGCACTTCGGTGCTCAACAGGCAACGAGGCCGAATGTTGGACGTTATGCGCGGTGACGGCACCATTGACGTGCATCGGTCAACCACCTCTATCCGGCAACCGATCGGATGGCGCCCAACCTTTCCACGTTGCGGTGCAAGTATCCAAGCGAGCTCCGCAAGCTCACCCAGCCCAGCGGGGGTGAGAGAGAGGCGACGCGCCTTAAACGGATTGTAGCTCAGATCACTAAGTCGGTGCGGATCGGCCTGCCGATTTTCTTGCTGCGACGGGTCAGCTGGGATATGCTAAAGGCAAAGGTGAACATACACTAGCGTATTTTGGCAGCAAACGGTAGGCAACAGGGTGGCGCCAATGCGAAAAATTGAAGACTGGCAGGCGCGTTCGGTGGTTAATCGCTCGAACGCGGGCACCCGCTACGGGTTTGACGCTTCGCTCAACCCTTACCGCGGCTGCGCCCACGGCTGTCACTACTGTTACGCCCGGGAAACCCACCGGTTCCTAGGTCTAGACGTTGGTGAGGATTTCGTCCAACGGCTATTCGTCAAGAAAAACCTTGCTCCTCGTCTGTCCAACGAATTGCGTCGCATTCCCCTCCAGCAAGTGATCGCGCTGGGAACTGCCACCGACCCCTATCAATCCCTGGAAGGTCGGCATCGCCTGACCCGACACGTCTTGCAGGCGGTATCGGTCAGCGGACACGCACTGACCATCACCACCAAGTCGCCGCTGGTTGTGCGTGACCTCGATCTCTTGTCGCAACTGGCGGCGACCGGGCAGGTGGTCGTCCATATCAGCCTGATTAGCCTCGACCGCGGCTTGCTGCGCGCTCTCGAGCCAGGGGCGCCGTCTCCCCAAGTCCGCCTCCACACCATCGAACGCTTGGCGGTTCACGTGCCGGTGGTGCTGTTTGCGGCCCCGATTGTGCCCTATTTGACAGATCAGAAAGCTTCCTTAAATGACCTGTACGCTGCCGCCGGTGCCGCCGGAGCCAGCGCCGTGATGGCGTCTCGGATGCGGCTCAGCCCGGTTGTCAAACCCTATTTTTTTGATTGGCTCCGCCAATATCGGCCAGCGCTTTTGCCCGCCTACCAACGGTTGTATCCCGGTTTGGCTCAGTTTCCCAACCAAGCCTACACCCAGAATTTACGGAGTCTTTTGCACGCCCTTGCCGAACAGCACGGCCTCGCTGCCGACCTCCCCCGTCCCATCCCGCGGCTCCGGTTGGCGCAAACGCAATTCGACTTTATGGGCCACGATTCGCCACCACAGCAAAATCACCCCTAAATATTTTTCCGAATCATGGCGTCGGGGGAGGGGAAGTAGTCCATAATGAATGTATAGGGCAATGTCGAACCGTCGAGAACGATGCAAAAGGAAGGAGTTGCCACCGTATGCACATGACGCAACAGCTGATCGGCCCCCATATTTGGGTTAAGCGTTCTCCGGAATGGAATGCGCTCATTGAAACGGTAGCCTTGCCGTTGTTCAGCGACGAACAGAGAGAAACCTTGGCCCTGCATATCGACCTGGAACGACGGCAGGTCGACTGGGCCGCCATCCACGGCCTCGCTCGCCGTTTTTCAAGAGAGCAGCAGACCTTGTTGCGGATTGCTCACGCTCTATTCAACGGGGGCACCTGCCAGTTGTCAGAAATCGGCGAGTTGCCGAGCGCCTGGCGTTCGGCGGCAATTTTGCTCATTGGCCAACGGTATCGTTAAGGGATGCGCCGGGTCTGCGGTCGGTCGCTATTCGACCCGCGAACCCCAAGAGCCCCGCGGCAGGGGGATAATGCCGCGGCTAGCTACCACACGAGCGCGTGGCCGGGGAGCGTCACCTTTAGGCGGTGCAGCGCTTCCCGGTGCTCCGCGGTTAACGGAACTTCGCGGTGGGCTTCCTCCTTTTCCCCCTCTTCGTTGGTGGTTTCATAGCGCTCGACCGTATAGCAGTCGTCCCAATCGTCGACGCGATCAATGAACAGCACCCCATCCAAGTGATCGAATTCATGCTGTATAATCCGCGCCGTGAATCCCTCAAAGGTTCGCCGGATGTGGTTGCCGTTGATATCCAACCCGGTTAGTTCAACCACCGCCGCCCGGCGGGTTCGTCCATAAATTTGCGGAACGCTTAGGCATCCGTCAAAATCTTTGAGTTCGCCATAGGCGCGCAGGATTTTGGGGTTGATAATGGCTTCCGGCGGAGATGATTCATCCCCGTAGGGCCGGAATATAAAAATGCGCCGTGAGATGCCGATTTGCGGGGCAGCAATGCCGTGTGCGGCCACGGTAGACCAGGTGTCCATCAAGTCGGTCACGACCGGTTTGGAGTCGGCCGAACCCCGCGACTTAGGTGAGCGTTGACGCAGAAACGCCTGGTTCAGGGGTAACGTCCAGATCTTGCGATTCAAACCCGTGCTCCTCTCGTGTTTAACCAATCATGGTCATGGTACCAAAAGCACTACCACTTGGACAAGAGCGCCGCTGGCAAATTCAGCCCACCCACCTCGAGCACCATGCGGTCGGCTCAGCCGCCAGCTTTCAAAAAATCCCGCAGGCGCGTCATCGCCCGCTCTAACTGATTAATCGCGGCCGCATAGGAACAGCGCACAAACCCCTCGCCGCTGGGGCCAAACACGCTTCCGGGTACGACGGCAACCTTGGCGCGGACCAACAGGTCTTCGGCAAACTGGGCCGAGGTGAGGCCAGTGGTGCGAATATCGGGAAACGCGTAGAACGCCCCGCCGGGATCCGAGCAGTCTAGTCCCATGTCGCGCAGCGCATGGACTATGAAACGCCGCCGACGTCCGTACTCCTCGACCATCTCGGCGACATCTTGCCATCCGCGCTCAATGGCTTCCACGGCGGCCACCTGGGCCATTACCGGAGCACACAGCATCGCATATTGGTGGACCTTGAGCATGGTGCGAATCACCGCCTCGGGTCCCGCCGCATAGCCAAGGCGCCAACCGGTCATGGCAAACGCTTTCGAAAAGCCGCCCACCAACACGGTCCGCTCGCGCATGCCGGACATTTGGGCCAGGCTGCAGTAATCCCCGCCGTACACGATCTCGGCGTAAATCTCGTCGGAAATAACCACCAGGTCGTGCCGCAGGACCACCTCGGCCAGCGCCGTCAGTTGCTGACGGTCGACCACTGCTCCGGTGGGATTGTTGGGGTTGCACCAGATCATAAGACGAGCCCCAGAGGCCCCGGCCGCCCGCTCGAGGTCGCTGGGAGCAAGTCGAAAGCCCGCATCCGCCCTCAAGGGAACGTGAACCGGCTCACCGCCGGCCAGGCGAACCAATGGTGTGTAGGCGACATAGGACGGCTCAGGGATGAGCACCCGGTCGCCGGGACGGGTGAGCACCCGCAGCGCCAAGTCAATAGCTTCACTGCCGCCCACGCTGACCAAAAGCTCGCCCTTCACCTGATAGCGAAGGTTGAACCGACCCTCGAGATAGCGGGCGATGCCCTGGCGTAAGACGGGAAGTCCGGCGTTGGCCGTATAGGCGGTCATTCCCCGCTCCAGGGCATATAAGCCTGCCTCCCTGATGTGCCAGGGAGTCACAAAGTCGGGTTCGCCCACCCCTAACGAGATGACGTCCTCCATCGTGGCCGCCAAGTCAAAGAACCGTCGGATACCTGATGGCGGCAGGTCCCTGGCCAGGGGAAGCAGTCGGCTTGGCCAGTCGGTCATGGGGTAATCACCAAACGTTGGTCGTCGTCTCCATCTTCCAACACCACGCCGTCTACTTTGTACGTCTTCAAGATGAAGTGGGTGGTAGTCGACTGGATAAAGTCAATGGTAGCCAGCCGCTCCGAGACAAATCGGGCGACTTCCTGAATTCTGCGGCCGACGACCACTACCTGCAGGTCGTAACTACCAGACAGCAGCTGCACCGCCTGCACCTCCGGGAATCGGTAAATGCGGCGCGCCACTTCGTCGAAACCGACTCCGCGCTGGGGAGTTACCTTGACTTCTATGATGGCCGTGATGCGATCGGATTCCACCCGATCCCAGTTGACGATAGCCGAATATCCACGAATGATGCCAGTATCCTCGAGTTCCCGAATGGTGCGCTCGACGGTTTCTAAATCCTCGTCTTCCAGCATGGCGGTCACGGTCTGGGGAGACAATTTGGCGTTGTGCTCCAACAGATGAAGCAGGACCTTTTGACGTTCTGGAGTCATGGCGATCGCTCCTTTGGCAAATTTCTGCGCGAACCGGCCTCATCGATGCAGCGACCAACGAACCAAGCCTCGTTCGTGGTCATCCGCTCAGGTCAGGTATCCTCATCTTATTTGATGAAGATCCGCGGCATCTGTCAAGCGCTTGGCCGAAGCGGAGTCGTTCAAGAACGCGACGGTGGCGGTCGGCTGAGTGACCTCCGCCCACCAGCCGTATGGATCCCGTGCCCGGGTCGAGAAGGCCAGCAGGGGTCGCAGCCAGTGGAAAAACACAAAAATGTCAGCGCCTGCCAGAAGGAAGCGCAGTCCGCATCTCGGTTGGTCCGAGGAACGCTTGCACGGTCCGCCGTGCTTGCAAAACTCGGTCGGGCAGGCCGACCCCGCCTTCAAACGCTCCCAGGACGTAAAGATGAGAATAATCAGCCAACCAGCGGTGGAACTCTTGCAAGCGTTCGACGTGTCCCACCGTGTACTGAGGCATGGAGCGGGGCAGGCGAAATATTCGCTGGTATCGGGCTGGTCGGCGAATGTTCATGGTGGCGGCGATTTCCTGGCGAAATCTTGCCAACATGACTTCATCGACGTCTTGGAGGATGTTTTCGTCGGCCCGTCCGTAAAACGCCCGCAAGACAAATAACGACGCAACACCTGGATATTGCCACTTGGAGGATACCCAGGTTACCGCCGTCATGCCTAGACCCGACTCTCTGGGGACCAAAAAACCGGTGCGATTGGTGGGAATCGGGACGTCTTCGGGAGAATAGGCGGCGCCTATCACCGCCAGATTAGCATAGGGAATCTGGCGCAGGATGTCCAGGGCGTCGGTCGGCAAAAATTCGAGCATGTCGGCCGCGGCATAGGCTGGCGTGGTGACAAATACCGCGTCATAAGAATGGTCCTGACCATGGAAGGTAAGAGTCCAGTTTCGGCCGGTCGGTTCTATTCGATCCACCTTCGTCGACAACAACACGCGGGTGTGCGACAACGTTTGTGCCATCACGGTCACGATTTGCTCGAGGCCGTGATCTAACGTCAAGAAAGCGCTGCGAGGGCGAGGGGAGGGACTCTGGGGGCTGGGTCTTGACCGGCGGATGCCGAGATAGACCGAGCCGGCGCGTTGCTCGGCGGCCAACAAGCTGGGGAAGGTGGCGGTCAGGCTCATCTGGTCGACGTCCCCGGCATAAATTCCCGCCAGCATGGGCCCGGCTAGGCGGTCGACCAACTGGTTGCCGAAATGGCGGCGGAGAAAGCGGCCGAGGGACTGGTCGCCGGGAGGACCTTTTCTGACCACCAAATCTCGCAGCAGCGCCAATTTTCCCGCCGGCGAGAGCAACCGGTTGGCCAGCAGCGGCCTGGCCCTGGCCGGGACTCCAGCCTGCATCCCCTGGGGAATGGGATAAAACCGGCCCCGCCAAAAAATGTCGCTGCCCCGGGCAGCGGGATTGACCCCAATTAAGCGAGGAGCCAAGCCGAGCGCCTCACACAACTCCACCATCGCGGGCTTGGCGGCCAGAAAGGAATCCGGTCCCCCCTCGATGATTACGTTATGGCTGTTGTCGGTGCTGATTTTCCCCCCCAGCCGGCGGTCCGCGTCGAAGAGGTCGATGGCGATGTCCGCGGCGGATTGTTCTAAGAAATAGGCGGTAGCCAGACCGGTAATCCCGCCACCTACGACAGCAATGCGCAGCATGATGTTGGTTCACCCCACCCAACCGATATGATCGGTCACCCAATCCCCTAGCATCATAGCGCAAAATAGACCAACACGTCGCCGCCGACGAGGGGCCTGCAAGACCGCTGGCCGCGGCTGCCCTTTAAATCGCAGAATAGGCGGTGCCGGCTAACTTGGTGTGCCGCTCGCATGCTATCATCTTGGTGAGGGTTGGGCGAAGGTTACGTCATAGACCCACGGCTGAAGCCGAGGGCTTGTGAAGTTTGGTTTACAATATTTGTAGTCGGAGGTGTGCTCAATGGCCTTAACCGATAAACGGGTCGTAATCGTAGGTGGTACGTCCGGCATTGGCCTGGCGACCGCGAAGGCATTCCTCGCCCGTTCGGCGAGTGTCGTGATCGCAAGTCGCTCCCCTTCCAACCTGTCATTGGCAGGTAAGGCCCTGGACGGAGAAGTGACCGCAATGGCTTTGGATTTCCGCCAAGACACGATGGTGAAATCATTTTTTGAGGCGGTGGGAGCGTTCGATCACTTGGTGGTCACCGCCGGCGAGGTGGTTATGGGGGATTTCCCCACGATTTTGCTCTCAGCCGCTCAAGACGCCTTTGAGAGCAAGTTCTGGGGCCAGTACCGTATCGTTCGCGGAGCGTTGCCGGTTTTGAATTCCGGCGCGTCGATCACGTTAACCTCGGGCGTATATGGCATTCGACCTCCTCGGGGAGCTGCCGTGGTCTCCGCCATAAACTCAGCCATCGAAGGCCTGGTACGAGGTCTCGCGATTGATCTCGCTCCGCTGAGAGTGAATGCGGTTTGTCCTGGCATCGTCGACACTCCAATTTACTCCACGATCCCCGCAGCCGAGCGGCGTGCGATGTTCGAAGACCTGGGCCGGAAGTTACCAGTCGGCCGGATAGCCCGGGCCGAGGACGTTGCCCAAAGCTACGTTTACCTGGCGGAGAACGGATTTGCCACCGGCTCGGTGGTACTGGTGGACGGCGGCGGCCACCTGGTATAGAGGACTTCGTGGCTAAGTAAGGCGTGTCTGACCACATTCCCGCTGGTTGAGCACATGCCGGGGTCAAGCAACCAACGGTATGGGCCAAATGCCGCATGCTTAGCCCGAATGCGGCTCCGCACCTCAGATTTCGTCTTAGTAAGAGGAGCTTGGAGATGAACCCACGCCTAACCCAAAGCGACTATCTCGGTCGGCAATACGGAACCGATGAGGACTTCAGATCCGCATCGGGCGTCTTGTCCGTAATGAACTGGCTGTACTGCTGATCAACGGGAACCTCTATGCCCGCGGTTCCGACCATGCGTTGCGCAAATCGGCAAAAATAGCGATCTTCTTGGACCTTGGCGTTATAGATCAGTCGTTGGCATCCGATCCACTGGAGCAAGATCTGTTCCTGCTCGGGGTTAGGATACAGACGAAACTGGTAACCGTTCAGCATGCACTCACCCTCTTGCATTGGTTCATATTTCCATTATATCATTAGTTTGAATTAAACAGAAATGATGTCTGCATCGCACGCGGTATACTCTCTTCGGTTACATATTGTCTTTGTGACCAAATACCGGCGGAAGACGTTAACACCGGCATTATTAGACGTTTTACGGGATGCCTTTGCAGAAATTCTGACCGATTGGCGCTGTACGCTGATCGAATTCGGCGGAGAAGCGGATCATGTCCATCTTCTGGTAGGCATCCATCCAGCACTCAATATCTCCAGGTTAATCAATAACCTCAAGTCGGCCAGTTCTCGACGCATGCGCAACCGGTTTGCTCCCCATCTCGCGAAATTTTACTGGAAACCGTACTTTTGGCACCGTGCTGATTACGTCGGGAGTGTCGGCGGGACTTCGTTAGAGACGGTGAAACGCTATGTCGAGGCGCAAGGGACGAAAGAAAAACCCCGCAAGGCGGCCAACCGGCCGCCGCCCGCTTGACCCCCTCTTGGCT
>JAJZXC010000148.1 GCA_021846365.1 Bacillota bacterium
ATACGCAGGCATAGCTATTGTTCACCTCGACCAATATTAACGCCAAATCTTAAGGTTTACAAGTTACCACTTCAACTATTATTAGATTTAGTTTGCTGTTTGTCAATATTAAGAAGCCAATTCCACATCCATCGAGCGCGCTTAGGGCCGGTGGGTTGGTGCCGACAATCATCGAGTCCAGTCCACGCATCCAGCCCTTCCGATCCGGAAGGATTGTGCGATAATGGGACAAGGAACCGGGGACTCGAGCACGGTAAATCTGCCGATTAGCCTCGCGGGGTCGTCCCCGCGAGGCTCTCCGCCTGACAAGGTGTCCCTGGGGTCATGGCGACGGGGTCTTTTGACCGCTCCCTGGCTCGCTTCATCCGGAAGCCAGGGACCGGGCTTAACCGTCAGCATCGGCCCGTCGTTTTTGTTTGGCTGGGACGCGGCCGGAGTTTTTCACGCTCCCGCGCCGACCAGGAGCTCGCAAATCAGACAACGAGGTGAACAGATTGGCTCACTCAGCAATGGACCCCTTTCACGCCCGCAGCACGGTTGAGCAAGGAGGTCAAACCCTTACCTATTACCGGCTGGCGGCGCTCGAAGAGCAAGGCTTGGGAAAGATTTCACGCTTGCCGGTTAGTATCCGAATCCTCTTGGAAGCCGTCCTCCGCCAATTTGACGACTACCAAGTTCGGCCCCAGGACGTGCGCACTCTGGCCGGTTACCAGCCGAAGTCGGTGGACCGCAAGGAGATCCCGTTCAAGCCGGCGCGAGTGGTCCTGCAAGACCTGACTGGGGTGCCGGCCGTGGTCGACCTGGCCTCCATGCGCTCGAAGATGCGTCTGTTGGGCGCAGACTCCAAGCGAATCAACCCCCTGATTCCGGTTGACCTGGTGGTGGATCATTCCGTCCAGGTGGACCTGGCCGGTCAGCCCGCGGCCTTGGAACATAATATGCAAAAGGAGTTTGAGCGCAACCAGGAGCGATATCGTTTGCTGAAATGGGCCCAGACCTCGTTCGATAACTTCCGGGTAATTCCCCCTGACACCGGCATCATCCACCAAGTAAACCTGGAGTATTTAGCCTCGGTGGTCACCGTGCGCGAGCGCGACGGGATCCGGGAAGTGTTTCCCGATAGCCTGGTGGGAACGGACTCCCATACCACCATGATTAACGGTCTGGGCGTCTTGGGCTGGGGCGTGGGCGGAATTGAGGCCGAAGCCAACATGCTGGGCCAGCCCCTGTATTTCTTGCTGCCGGAAGTAATCGGGGTAAGGCTGAGCGGACGGCTGCCAGCGGGCGCAACCGCGACCGACCTCGCCTTAACCATCACCCAGATGCTTCGCAAGTACGGGGTGGTGGGCCGTTTTGTCGAATTCTTCGGTCCCGGCGTGGGCGAAATGGCCCTGGCCGACCGCGCCACAGTGGCCAACATGGCTCCCGAATACGGGGCCACCATGGGCTTTTTCCCGACCGATGGGGAAACCCTCAACTACCTGCGGGCCACCGGGCGGAGTGAAGCCCATATCCAACTGGTCGAATGGTATCTTCGGGAACAAGGCCTGTTCATGGGCGACAATGCTCCGGAACCGGAGTATTTTGACGTCTTGGACCTCAATCTGGCGTCGGTAGAGCCAAGTTTGGCTGGCCCCAAACGTCCACAGGACCGAGTCTCGCTGGCCAACATGCAATCTTCGTTTCACCAAGCCTTGGCCGCCCCCGTGCCGGAACGGGGATTTGGCCTGAAGCCGGCGGGGCTCAGCCGCCAATCACCGCTGGCGGGTTCGGAAGACGTTCTCCGCCACGGCTCGGTGGTCATCGCCGCGATTACCAGTTGTACCAACACCTCGAATCCGAGCGTGATGGTGGGGGCTGGACTGTTGGCCAAAAATGCCGTCGAGCGCGGGCTTAAAGTTCCCGGTTACGTGAAGACGAGCCTCGCTCCGGGCTCAAGGGTGGTAACCGCCTACCTGCAGGAAGCCGGACTGGTTCCCTATTTGGAACAATTGGGCTTTCACGTCGTCGGTTACGGGTGCACCACCTGCATCGGCAACAGTGGGCCGCTGGCCGAAGAGGTGGCCAATGCCATTCAAGCCCAAGACTTGACGGTCGCAGCCGTACTCAGCGGAAATCGCAATTTCGAGGGACGCATTCATGCTTTAGTGAAAGCCAATTACCTCGCCTCGCCCCCGTTGGTGGTGGCCTACGCCTTGGCCGGAACCGTCGACATCAACCTCGCCCAGGAGCCCATGGGCTACGACGACGAGCATCGCCCCGTCTATCTGCGCGACATATGGCCGTCTCCCCAAGACGTGCGAGCAGCCATGACCGCCGCCATCCGGCCTGAGCTCTACCATCGCCAGTATCAGACCGTATTCGAAGCCAACCCGTTGTGGAATGCGCTCGCCGCTCCCCAAGGGGATATCTACGCCTGGGATCCGGATTCCACCTATATTCAATCACCGCCGTTCTTTGAGGACTGGTCTGACCGTCCTAAAGCGGTCGCACCCATTGTCGGGGCGCGTGTCCTGGCCCTGTTCGGTGATTCGATTACCACCGACCACATCTCTCCGGCAGGCAGTATCGGCACCGACACCCCGGCGGCCAAGTACCTCACCGCAAACGAAGTTTACCCCGGCGATTTCAATACTTACGGGTCCCGACGCGGTAACCACGAGGTCATGATGCGAGGCACGTTCGCCAACATCAGGATTAGAAACCTGATCGTTCCCCAAACCGAAGGCGGTTTCAGCAAACACTTTCCCGATGGGCAGGTGCTGCCCATCTTTGACGCCGCGATGGCCTATCGCAGAGAGGGAGTGCCTTTGGTCGTGTTTGCGGGCAAAGAGTACGGCACCGGAAGTTCGCGCGACTGGGCCGCCAAGGGCACCACGCTACTGGGGGTAAAGGCAGTCATCGCCGAGAGCTTTGAACGCATCCATCGCTCCAACTTGGTCGGCATGGGCGTCTTGCCGCTTGAGTTTCATCCGGGTGAGAGCTGGCAATCGCTCGCTTTGACCGGCGAAGAAACGATCGACATCCTGCTCGCCGACCCGTTGACGCCGCTGAGTGAGGTCGAGGTGGAGGCCCGAGGCGCCGACGGCCGACGGGTTCGCTTCCAAGTTACCTTGCGCCTCGACACGCCGGTCGACATCGACTACTACCGGCTGGGCGGCATCTTGGCAACCGTGCTCGGCAACCTGGTACGGGCGGATCGGGCGAAATGACCGGCGGCTGGGGCGAAGAGTGGCTCGACATCTACGACGACAATCTGAGCTGGATTGGCCGAAAGGAACGCGAAGCCGTGCATCGCGACGGTGACTGGCACCGCACCTTTCACTGCTGGATGATCCGCCGTACTCCCCGGCCGACCATTCTTTTTCAGCAAAGGAGTGCCCACAAGTTGGATAACCCGGGGCTTTGGGACACCAGCGTGGCGGGACACGTCCTGGCCGGCGAGTCGCTGTCGGAGGCGGCCAGGGAGATTCCCGAGGAAGTGGGCATTTCGCTCGACCGGATTTCCCTGACTCCGGCCGGCCTGCGCATCAAGCCCTCGCGCACGGCGGATCGGATCGACCGCGAATTTCAAAGTGTGTTCTTGACCGAGGTAAACTGGGGATTGGAGGCATTTAGCCTTCAGCCCGATGAAGTGACGGGATTGGCCTGGTTGGGTTTGCAGGACGCCTGGAACCTTTTTCAGGGCCGTCGAGAGTTGGTCGTGGCCGAAGCGCTGGACGAGCATGGCAACCTCGGCCAGCTGAGCCTTGCCGCACGGAATTTTGTGCCCAGCTGGGACGGTTACTATCAGCGCGTCTTGATCAATGCCGAACGGTACCTGGCCGGGGTTGCCGACCTGGCCGTTTAGGGTGCCTGCAGGCAGCCGGGAGCAAGAAGTACTGCCGGCAAGAATCATCAGCGACAGAGAGGGGTCCACATCATCAATTTTCGGGTGCTTTGGCAGATGCTTGCCATCGAAATGGTTTTCTTGGGATTGGTCGTCCTCCTGTTCACCAACGTCGTCCGGGCAGGGGTGCTCTATTGGCTGGTGATGGGCGGTATCGCCATCAGCGCCTGGGGCGGCGTGATCTTATCCCGGCGCCTCTTTGCCCCTACCCGCAATCCCGGCCACTCCGAACCCGACTTGTAAGCGGGCAGGTTACTCGTCGGGTTGAACGCCGGGCTACGGCTGCGGCGCAAACCGGGAACTCGTCGGCAGTCTTACCCCGCCGTCCCGGCCGACGGGACGATGAGTTGTCCTTTTGCTCACTGACCGCTTGATTATCTTTAAGGAGTGCTGCTGGAATGAACAATGCACCTCGGCCCGAGGAGCTAGGGCCCGCTCATCACGCCATGCAAGCTTTTGTCCGCCAGTACCGCCGCCACCCCGAGGTATTGTTTCGGGCCCCCGGCCGGGTCAACTGCATCGGCGATCATACCGACTATCAGGGGGGTTGGTCGCTTCCGATTGCGCTTACCTTGGCTACCCATGTCGCCTTGGCTTGGCGCGCCGATGACCAGGTGCGAGCGGGGAGCGATTTGGGCAACGCCAAGTTTTCGTCAACTCTCAGCGAATTAGCCCAAAGTGCTCGCCGGGCAGCGGGCGGCACCGCGCTGGAGGGCTTGAGCGGCTTTATTGCGGCGGCCGTCGATCTGCTCGCCGTCGACCGCGGATTTGACCTCTGGGTAACCTCCGACCTGCCCGTGGGCAGCGGCTTGTCCTCTTCCGCAGCCCTGTCGCTGGGACTGCTGTCGGCCCTCAGTTCTCCTTCCGGGCTGCCTCAACCGGAGCTGATTCGCCTGGCCCAAGCCATGGAAAACCGCTACTTGGGCGTCAACAGCGGAATCTTGGATCAGACTGCGATCGCCTACGCTCGAGCCGACCACGCCGTATTCATCGACGCCCAGGCTGGGACCGCTTCCCCCATCCCCTTTGATTTTGCTGCCGCCGGTTACCGGCTGTGGATCATCGACACGCGGACTCCCAGATCCTTGGCCCACAGCGCCTACGACCGGCGGGTGGCTGAAACCAGGCAAGCCAGCCAGGACCTTGGCCTGCCCAATTTGCGCGCCGCCGCCGCGGACGACTGGCAGCGGCTGGCCGATCCGGTCTTGTGCAAACGCGCCCGGCACGTCATCACCGAGAATCAGCGGGTGTGGCAAACGGTAGAGTTGGCCGCGAGCGGCCGCTGGGACCGGGTGGCTTCCCTGTTGACGAACAGCCACCGGTCTTTGCGAGACGATTTCGAGGTCTCTACCCCTGCCCTCGATGCCGTGGTCGACCTGGTCGACGGCCTGAACCCACTCCTGTCGGAAGGATTCGCGGGAGCCCGGCTGACCGGAGCCGGATTCGGCGGCAGCGTCATTGCCCTCTTCCCCGGCTCGGCCGAAACCCGCCTGCGAAGCGCCCTTGGCGACGTTGCGGCCGCGCTCCCAGGCCCGCCCGCAATCATCCCCATCGCGCGTCCAGAAGACGGTCTGCGGCAAGCAAAATGACCGGTGGGGCGAAGACAAAGCCGCCCTCCGCCTCGGGCCGTTTGCTCAGCCGCTGGCCGCCTCCCGGCGCAGTTCTTCGACCACCCGGCGCACACGTTCAACGTGACCGTCGACCCGCACCTTGCGGAAGGCCTGGCGGACAACGCCGTCGGCGTCGATGACGAAGGTGCTGCGAATCATGCCCAGCGACAGCTTGCCGTACTGCTTCTTTTCCCCATAGGCGCCATAACGGGTAGACACCTCTGCGTCGGCGTCAGAGAGCAGGGGAAAGGGCAGATCGTATTTGGCCCGAAAATTTCGGTGACTCTCCAGCGAATCCCTACTCACCCCCAGCACGACGGCGTCCAAGGTGGAAAATCGCTCCAATGCGTCGCGAAAGCCACACGCCTCGGTCGTGCAGCCCGGGGTGTTGTCTCGGGGATAAAAGTACAAGACGACGATCCGCCCGCGATAGTCTGCCAAATGAATGCCGCCCTCCGTGCTCGGCAAGGTGAAGTCCGGTGCAGGCTTTCCCTCCAACGGGTCATTACCCATGTTCTGCTCCCTTCTCGGTCGTGTTTAGGCCATTGCCTTGACGAAAATTTCCCGTGACAGCGACGACAGAACCAACGGACCCGGCTTTCGGTTAATCACCACTTCCTCCAGGCGCACACCGAACTCTCCTGGCAGATAGATGCCGGGTTCGACCGAAAACGCCGCCTGTTCCGGCAGAGGATCAGGGTTGGTTTCAGTGACCGACGGGGCTTCGTGCACGCCCAGGCCGATCCCGTGCCCGAGGCGGTGGACGAAGGCCGAGCCGTATCCACCTCGGACGATGACCCCACGCGCGGCCAAGTCCACGTCAGCCGCGGCGACCCCGGGACCTATGCGGGCCAGGGCGGCCGACACCGCCAAGTCAACCAGGGCATGAATCTGACGAAACTTGGGCGTCGGTTCTCCCAGGTAGGCCACCCGCGTCATATCCGAAGCGTAGCCCTGGTAATAGCAACCGATGTCGAGGAGCACCGGTCCGTGGCCCAGACGGGTATCGCCCGCAACATGATGCGGCAAGGCACTGTGAGCCCCGGCGGCCACCATGATAAAGGCCGCGCTGTCAGCGCCGTTGGCCCCATAGGCCCGGCGCACGACATCGGCCAATTCCAACTCGGTCATCGCGGGATCCAGGGCGTCCCAGGCGGCCCGCATGGCGCGGTCATTAATCGCCTGGCTGTGCGCCAACAGGCTCTGCTCCTCGGCGTCCTTTTGCAATCGGAGTGGCACCATCAGGCGAGAGGCGAGTCCGAGCTGTTGACCGCTGACCGCGGCCAAAAGGCTCGCGTGATCGTAGCGGGCAGCGTCGGATAACAGAATGCGGCGGTAGCCGGAAAATCTGCCGAGTTCCGTCTTGAGCACGCCGGCCGGATCGTCGGCGTCGCTAAACGAGACCACCGCCATCTCCGTCCCCAGCCGACTGACGGCCTCTTCGCGGTTGACGCTGGCAATAATCAGGCCAACGCGCTGCCTGCCGATGAGAAGAAAGGTCGGTCGTTCATCGCCTACCGGGGTCCAACCGGCCGCGTATCGAAAATCGTCCCCCGCCGCCAACGCCAGTAGTTCGTCGGAGTCCAGGCGGGCCTGAATTCGCTCAAGTCGCAACTGCCCCCATCCTTCCTTGCCTTCGGCCGCCCTGGCCATTTTCTTGCCCTTGCCCCGTACCCGGCGTGGACCGCCGACTCCATCGGCGGGCAAAACGGTGAACGAGTCCATTATACACGGCTTGGTGCGGAAACAGGCAGCGGTGGACCAGTGGGAATGGACGAAGCGGGCCCGGGTCAGGCATGTACGCTATGCGGTGTGTGCGCTGGGGACCACTCCGTAAGCATATCGGGATGGTAAGCCATGTTCTGGCTCCTCTGGCGACCGTGAATGCTTGGTGGCGGTCAAGCGGGCAACGCACCAAGCCGCCGACGGCCGCCATGCGCACGGTGAAACATTAGAACTTCGGCCGTTTCAATCGACTCTTGGACGGGCGCCTTGCGAGATTCCCTTGGGATCGCACCCATTTGACTCCACCTCAATGCCACAGAGTGGAACAAAATGCCCCGGTCTGCAAACGACGGGACAATAGTTATTTACTAACTACCCACCTCCCTCAAAAAATAATGCTGGACAACCTTTTGCCATCCGTCTAAATTAGTGTGAAAATCTTAGCATGGGGATGGCGTTAATGTCGCAAACGCCTGCTCCCTGGTCGCGACAAGAGACTTCCTAGAAAAGATCCAGTCCTTTTTGTAAAAACTTTTTTGACCTTCCCCTCAAAGTGGCTTCCTCCATCGCTTTCATTATTCATGCGTCAGCCCTGGACGTTGGCCGGAAAACTCCTTTACCCAGACAATTCCGCCTCTTCATCACATAGAGACAATAAGGCTGGGGATAAACATGGCGCAAAATCGCTCACCCGATCGCGGCTTGCGGCCGGACGATGCGGTCCGGTCAAAATGGCAATTTTACCAAAGGGATCATGAGGCCTATGTTATCAGCCGAGTAGCTTGCAATGACCTCCGCCGGCAAACGCGCGACGGGCAACCGTGGGATCTCC
>JAJZXC010000149.1:0-7361 GCA_021846365.1 Bacillota bacterium
CAAACGCGACCTCGGGGCATCCCCAGCGGTACCCCGGGCCAGTGCCCGCATCCTGGTACCTCATCGCCAGTCCCGCGCAGAATTATTATGTCTCGGCTCCCCAGGAGCGGGTAATGACGTGGTATATACGAGCCTTTTCGGCGGCAGGATTTAAGTCCAGCGGTACCTTTCTGAATCCCCAAGCCCACGTTCTTGGCCGCAGCTTCCAATCTCGCACTCAACCCGGAGCCAATCCTTTAACCGTAACCGTTCAAACCGTGCCATCCGGGACGGGGACCTTAGTGACCTATGCGGCGACCTGGGTAAAGGTGCCCCTGCGCCCGGCGCTCAGTCTTCTTCACGCCGACAAGGTTCACCGAATTGGGATCACCTATCGATCGGCTGGCAAAACACTTCCCCCCACCCACCTCGTGGTCACCAAACCCCGAGTCATTCGCCGGTTGGTGATGGCCCTGAATGCCATGCCGCTTGCCACCACCTCGGTGTGGGGATGTCCTCTGCTGCGCCCGGGTCAAGGCATTCACGCTACCATAGCTATTTCCGGCTATCCCTTGATCCAGCTCTCCAACTTCTGCGGAGACCTTGGTCAGATGGGAGACCTCCGGTTCACCGGGGACGGTTCAGTGCTTAAGATTGTTGGTCAGTTAGCGTCCGTGAACCCCAAGCTGGAGAAATCCTTGCGCTAGGCCCATCCCCCCCCTACGCTCGGACTCCAATCGACTGAACCGTAAGTCTACCAAACAGGCACCACTAACGGTATCCTGCGGCGTGCATTGCCTGGTCGGCAACCGTCCCAGGGATCCCCAGCCCAAAAGGATCCAGACAAGGCCAGGACTCCGAGGTGGCCGCTGCCCACACAGCGACGGGTCTTGACCCCACCCAGCGCCGGTAACACCCGGGCATGCCGAAGAGCTATATTATTCGGGGTGGCTTCCTGCGCCTGGGCTGCTGGGCGGTGACAGTCTGCGTGAACATGACCCATTGCTCCCCGTGCTCACAAGGCCAAAGCCAGCGCCGGGCAGACGATCCGCGGAAGTCCTCGCAGGGGGAGGAATCCCGGCGGACTGCGGATTCGGTTCGGGGCAGCGAAAAATTATTCATAAAGCGTGCAGCGAACCGAGTGCCCGCTCTCCACCACCCGCCGCAAAATAGGTGTCTCACAGCGAGCCGTGCGGCGAGTACAACGAGGCGCAAACGGGCACCATCCCACCTCCACCGTCTCTGGATCACCGAGCCTGCCGCCGACGAAGGGGAGCGCGGGATCGGGTGTGGCCGCCACCAAGTCCTGCGTATACGGGTGCAGCGGGCGTTGAATGACGTCATCGATAGCCCCCGACTCGACGATTGTGCCCCGATAGAGGACGATTACCCGGTCGGCCACATAGCGGGCCGCCGCCAGGTTGTGCGTGATGAACAGCAAGGCCATCTCCTCTGCGCGCAGATCAACCAAGAGATTGAGGATGCCGAGCCCCACCGATACGTCAAGCATTGACGTGGGTTCGTCGGCAATCATAAAGCGAGGCGACAAGGCAATCGCGCGGGCAATGTTGGCCCGCTGCCGCTGCCCGCCCGAGAGCTGGACGACCCGCTTCTCCATAAAGGGTTCGGGGGGCGTCAACCCCACCCGTTGTAAGGCTTGGCAAGCCTTGAGCCGGGCCTTGGGGGACGAAATGCGCTCTTTCACCGCTATCGGCCGTTGAATGCTGTAACCGACGGTATGAACCGAATTCAAGCTGGAAAAGGGATCTTGAAAGATCATCTGAACCCGGTAGGGCAGGTCTGCTACCGCCTGCAGGGGCATCCCTTCCAGGCTGACGGTGCCGGCGGTAGGCCGCTCGAGGCGGGTAGCCAACCGGGCTACGGTGCTCTTGCCGCTCCCCGACTCGCCAACCAGGGCGACGCTCTCGCCTTCGGCGAGGTGAAAACTCACGCCGTCGACCGCAGTGGCCGTCGTTCCGTTCGGACCGCGAAAAGTCTTGGTGACCTGGTCGAACACCAGTTCTAGCATCACCCCTCACCCTCCCCTGCTTCCCACCGCCAGCAGGCGGCGGCCGCGTCACCCTGCACCGCCAACGGCGGTCGCTGCCTCCGGCAGGCCTCCCCGGCCAGTGGGCAGCGAGGGGCAAATGCGCAACCGGCAGGCGGTCGGAGCAAGTTGGGAGGCATCCCCCGAATCGCTTCCAGGCGAGCTCGGGGCCCAGTCAGGGGAGGAAACGCGCCCAACAGGGCGCGCGTGTAGGGGTGGCGAGGTCGACGCCAAATTCCGTCCGCGCTTCCGGATTCGACCAACCCCCCGCCGTACATGACCAGGATCCGGTCGACGGTTTGCAATAGCAGGGGGAGATCATGTGTGATCAAGAGCACGGCAAAGCCGAACTGGTCGCGCAAGTCGCGGATGGTGCCCAAAATCGCAGCCTGGACGATGACATCGAGCGCCGTGGTCGGTTCGTCGAGCACCAATACTTCGGGATTGAGCGCCAACGCCATGGCGATCACCGCGCGCTGTCGCATTCCGCCCGAAAGTTCGTGGGGGTAGCTGGCGACATGGCGGCGGGACATGCCTACCATCTGCAAGAGGCCACGGGCCTTCTCCCGCGCCTCGGCGCGGGTGCCGGGGCGGTGGGCCAACATCGCGTCGGCGATCTGGTCGCCCACCCGGAGCACTGGGCTCAGGTTATTCATCGCGCTTTGGGGGACTATGGCGATCCGCTCCCAGCGGATGGAACGCATGGCCCGCTCGGAAAGCCCAACCAGATCTTGCCCTCCGAGTTCTACCCTTCCCCGCCGGATGCGTGCCGGAGGTCGCAGCAAACCGCAGACGGCGTGGGCCAAGGTTGATTTGCCGCACCCCGACTCGCCGGCAATGCCCACGATTTCACCCGCCCGCAGGGAAAACGCCATATCCCGCACCGCGGCAACCACGCCCTCCTCCGTCACGTAATCGACATCGAGTCCTTGCACGCGGAGCGTCTCCCCCCGCTCGAGCCCCTCCCCCGCCCTGGGCGTCGCCATCGTCATCCCTCCCGTTTCCGCGCATAGCGGTCGAGCACGTCGTTGCCCAGCAATACAAATCCGTACGCAAACAAGGCAATGCACAGTCCCGGGGGCACAACCCACCACCACGCCCCCTGCAAAATGGCGTCATCGGTAAACGCCAGCGACAACATTGACCCCCAGCTGACGGTGCTGGGATTGCCTATCCCCAGAAAATTC
This sequence comes from Bacillota bacterium, assembly GCA_021846365.1. GTDB lineage: Bacteria > Bacillota > Sulfobacillia > Sulfobacillales > Sulfobacillaceae > JAJZXC01. The sequence goes on from JAJZXC010000149.1 coordinate 3,214, forward strand.
AGCGACGCCTGGACCAAAATCGCCGCCGTAATCACCATGACCAAATTCGCGATCACAATCGGCATCACGTTGGGCAAGATCTCCCGCACCATGATTTCCCCGTCGCTTAGCCCGACGACGCGAGCCGCCGCCACATAACCGCGCTCGCGCTCGCTCATCACCTGGCTGCGGATCGAGCGCGCCATCCACAGCCAGGACAGCGCCCCGATAATGAGGATCTGCGCGCCCTGGCCTACCGAGGGCAAAAACGCGCCGATAATTATCATCAGTGCCAGCGCGGGAATCACCAGCATTAGATCGACGAAGCGCATCAAGACTTCGCTCCAAAGGCCGCGTAGGTACCCGGCGACGAGACCCACCGCGGTGCCGATGACACCGGATAGGAGTCCCGCCAAGCCGCCCACCACCAAGGACGCTCGGCTACCGTAAACCACCTGCGAGAAGATGTCCTGACCATAGTCGTCGGTGCCGAGCCAGTGTACTGCCGACGGCGGCTGCCAGGCGGGGAAGGTGGCGGTTGGTGAATAGGGCACAAATTCATGGGCAAAGAACGCCATCAAAGCAAAGCAGGCGATAATCACGACGCCCGCCCAGCCCTTGCGGCCGAGCCATCCCCGCCAGCCGCCCCCCCGCGCTAGACGGGCTTCCGGCGACATCTCTGGCCCCGCCTCCCCAAGCCTCATCGAGCACTCCCCCTTTCCAGAACGCATTCCAGCGGGCGTAGATACAATCAGCGAACGCCGGCGCTAGTGCAGGGTAACCCGCGGATCCAACAAGGGATAGATTAGATCGGCGAGCAAGTTGGCGGCCACCACGGCCACCGCCAGCATCAGGAAGGCACCCTGAATCATCGGATAATCGTGGCTCAAAATCGCGTTATACGTAGCCAGACCAATCCCGGGATAGGAAAAGACGATTTCGGTCACCACCGCACCGCCGACGACGTTGCCAAGTGAGAGCATGAGGCCGGTAAACGAGGGCAGCATGGCACTGCGAGCGGCGTAGCGAAACATGAGCGAAAAAGGCTTCAGGCCTTTTGCGCGGGCAAGCTGCATGTAGTCGTCGGCGAGCACGGTGAGCATGTTATTGCGCATCAAGAGCAAGTGCCCAGCAGTCGAAGTAAGCACCAGTGACGTCACCGGCAAGATGCCGTGACGGACGGCACCTGCCACCCACTGCCAAGGCGTCAGCCCGGTAATCGACGATGGCAGCGCGTGGCCCATCGGAAACCATCCCAGCAAGAAGGCGAAGAGGAACACCAGCATCATGGCCAGCCAAAAGTAGGGCACGGCGTAAAGCCAAAAGGCGACGCCCACCCCCAGTTGGTCGACCCAGGCTCCGCGTCGCCAGGCACCTATAATTCCAAGGCTCCAGCCCACCGCAAACGAGATCACCGTGGCCGAGAGGACCAAGGCTACCGTATAGGGAAGCGCCCGGAGCAGGATGGTGCTGACTGGGGAAGGATAGTACTCGTAGGAGATACCCAGGTTGCCGTGGACCAATTGCCACAGATACAGGCCGTATTGGTACCCCCAGTTGGGGTTGCTGAGGCCGAATTCTTTGGTGATGGCGGCAACCGTGGCAGGCGAGGCCAGACCCGTGCTGGAAGCGAGCGCCTGCGCGGGATTGCCGCCCATCAGCCTCGGCAGGAGAAAGTCAGCGGTGGCCGCCAAATATAGCGTCAGCAGGGCGAAGCCCAGTCGTTTGGCCAAGTAGCGGGCGGAATAGCGCATCCCCTTCCTCCTTCCCTTACCTTCCCTTCGGCTTACGGTTCGAGCCTCGGCGGCAGCGGGGCGGAGACCGTCAGCGCGGCCAGTCAGGAACTAGCGCGGTCGAATGGAAATCATGGAGTAGGCGCTGGTGACCGGGAAAGTGGTGAGATAGCCGGTGAAGCTCCGGCTGCGGTACACGATGTGAGCGCCCAGGTTGTACATGAGCGCCACCGGCGCCGCTTGAGCGATAATGCGCTGCGCCTGGTCGAGCAACTGGATGCGGCGGGAAACAGCCGTAGCCGCGGCCGCCTCGGCCAACAACCGGTTAAGGCGGGGATCGTTAAACCGTGTGTAGTTGAGGCCGGGCGTGGCCTTGCCGATGGGTGCGGTGGCCGAGCCGGCAAACATGCTCGACATCGCCGCCACCGGGTCGGGAGGCACGCCGAATCCGTCCTGCAGCAGTTGGTACCGTCCCGTAGACGCCAGGGAAGTCAGTTCAGGCCAAGTCACCAGACGCGGAGTGGTGGCAATCCCCACCTGTTTCAACCAGCCCTGGATCATGCTCGCCTCCTTCTCCTGGGCCGGTGCGCCAGCGGCTTCGTAGTAGGTGAAAGCGAGCGGTTTCCCATGCTTTTCCATGATCCCCCTTGCTCCCAGGCGATATCCGGCGCGGCGCAGATCCTGGCGGGCGCGCGCCAAGTTAAAGCGGTACAGAGGGCTTTGGAACACGGTGCGGTTGACATAGGCGTGAAACACGGGCGGCATCCAGCCCTGGTTGGCGCGAAAGACACCGCCGAGCTCCCCCTGCGTAATCAGCGCTTGGTGGTGGATCGCCGACTGGATCGCCCGGCGCACGTAGACATTGTCGAGGCCGGGCAGTTTGGTGTTCATGAAAACGCCAAAATTGCCCAGACCCGGATATTTTTGCAGTCGGTTGGTCTTCGTTTTCAAGAGCGAGGGCAGAGAGGGCATGGCGATGGTGCCCTCGGTGGTCTTGATTTGGCCCTTTTTCAGAGCCAGGGTGACGGTTTCGGCGTTGGCGTACATTTCGATGTTGAGATACCCGATGTGCGGACGGCCGAGCAATGAATGCGGATTCGGCTTCAGCACGATATTGGATCCCGCATGATAGGCGTAGAGTTCGAAGGGGCCGGTACCAATCGGATGCAAGTTCAAATTCTGCGCCGGGTTGCCCGCTTTGCTCCACTGCGCTTTGGGCACGATGTAGACTGTGGTCAGGTAATTGATCAACTCGGGGAACGCCGACTTGAGCCGAAAAACCACCGTGTGGCCATGCCCGGACACCGAAGCCAGATGGGACCAGAGGTCGTAGGGGTCGAGCGCGGGATTTTTTAGGATCTCGTACGAATACACGACATCCGCCGCCGTCAACGGCAGTCCGTTGGACCAGCGCGCCTTGGGATTTAGGTGCACGGTATACGTCTTTTGACCGTTACTCCAGGATCCGTAGGTGGCGGCGAGTTGGGGGTAGATTTTGCCGTTGACGGAATTGAAATAGAAGAGCGGGTTGAACAAATACTGAAACAGCGGTGACCAGTTGCCGGTAGTGAGAAAGGGGTTGATATTGCTCATCTGCGCCGGCAAAATATACTCGCCGATGGTGTAGGTGGCTGGCCGTGCAGCCAGGGCCGAGGAGAATCCGGGCAGAGCTGCCGACCCCGCCCCCGCCACCGCGAAGGCTAGCCCAATTCGAACCAGGGATGAACGCATCATAAGATACCATCCTCCTTATTTGGAACCGTACCCGGAACTGGCCGTACCAGTCCAGCCCTAGCATGTCCGTCCCGGCGCTGGGTATCGGCCAGAATGAGTATGACTTGTCTCAAATGCCTCATGGGACACTTCCTCAACAACGCTGATCCGGTGGTTGCTTGCACCCGTCGGACATCGACCGCGTGGCAAACTTCGAGTACGCTATGCTTCTAGGAGACGGGCTGCTGGTTGAAGGCTCAACAGGCCGCCCTAGTCTTCTGCTTGACTGAGACAAGTCCGACGCAGGCGAGCGTGCCGGGATACCCCGCACTGCGGCGCTAGACCAGCCTAGAGACCCTCTGGCGAAGCTCTTGGCTGCGCCTGACTCATGATACCGTAGCCCACGGCGACGATCAAGGGTGGATACCATTGGAGTGGAAAAATGTTTTGCCAGCCCGGCTCGCGTCGTCGCGCACCCAAGCCGGCCTTTCCAAAACGGATTTGAGCCAACGCGCAGGTGTAACCAGGGTCTCCATTCACGAATTTGAGGCCGGTCGAAAAATACCGTCGCTAGACACCGCGATTGCGCTCGCCGCCGCGCTCGGCGTTTCTTTGGACTGGCTGACCGGTTATGACCGGCGGGCGGAAGGCACCGTCGCCTCGCAACGGGCCGCCGAACCTCTCCCCGACGCACGCTACCACCCCCCCCCCCCCAATAGGTTG
>JAJZXC010000149.1:7371-8044 GCA_021846365.1 Bacillota bacterium
CCAACCCGGCCCCCCCCCCCCCCCCCCCCCCCCCCCCCCCCCCCCCCCCCCCCCCCAATAGGTTGCCGGGCGCGCCGCGGGCTCACCGTCAGACCTGCCCTGAATGCGGCCACGCGGAATCGACCTGGCTTCCCGCACCACCCCTGGAGACCTGATGTATCCCCAGTTTTATTTTCTCTATGTGATGAAGAGTCGGAATGGTCTGGGTAAAGGAGTTTTCCGGCCAACGTCGAAGATCTGCGATTACCCAGTTCTTAGTGAATAACGGCACACTACGGCTCTCGCAGCGCAAAACCTTGGCCGCGCTGGTGTTGGCCTTGTTGTATGAGCCGTTGCTAGGGATTGCCAAGATGGGTCGCCACTTGGCCATGGCCAAGCAGACTACGGCCAAACACTGTATGAAACGGGTCGACCGGTTTCTCGGCAATCTTCGTATCAATATAGAGATCGCCCAAGGCGACCTTATTCGCACCATGATAGGAACAGCCAGTCGCATTTTCCTCACGCTGGATTGGACCGAACCGAATGATCGCGTCCACCAAATCCTCACGGTGAACCTTCGCGCCCATGGGCGCGCCATTCCCTTGGCGTGGGGACGCGTTGAAAAATCGTACCCGAGAGTATGAACAGCACTTGTGTCAGCGGGTGGCGGCCTTGGTGCCCAAGACCTGCC
>JAJZXC010000150.1 GCA_021846365.1 Bacillota bacterium
TTTCCCTCTCTCCCGATCGGTGGAGGCAGTGCCTGCTGATGGCCTCCACGACATCCGGCGTATAGTGAGCATGAGCTTGGTCCGGGCTGTGGCATGGAATGTGAGAACCCTGTTGGTGATGCCAAGCGAAAACCCTATAAGCGGAGTCCGCGAAGGGGGAAAGTAGTGATGCATCAGCAGGGGGCGGACCGTCCCGTACTAGTGAGCAAGGGTGGGTAATGCGCCTGGAGCGAAGGGGACGGGCGAACTCAACGAGACCTTGGCCAACCTTCGGGGAGGAGCCGGTGGTACTCCGCGTCGCTTGGCGGCGGCAACGCCGCCAAGGAAGGGTTCGCACGAGCCGGATGAGCTGAGAGGTTCACGTCCGGAATCTGTGGCGGACTGGAGGTGAAATTCCTCCGGTCTACCCGGCAACCCTGCGTGAAATGACGCCGGCCCGATTCGGCGGCAAGCCAAGACTTGCGACCACTCTTGCCGAGTAGCCATTGAGCAACCGCTGATGGTAGCCGCCCCTCGGTGGGGGCGTTCGCGTGGGCGACGCCGTCGAAATCAGAAAGGGTAGGTGTCGCGAGGTTGAAAGCGCGAGTGCATTACGAACTGAACCAGGTGGTAGAACTGAAGAAACCACACCCATGCGGCAGCCGGACATGGCTGATCGTTCGGACCGGGATTGACTTTGGTTTAAAGTGCGAAGGCTGCGGCCATCGGGTGCTAATTCCGCGCAAAAATTTCGAACGGGCCGTTAAACGCGTGGTTGGGCCCGACGCGACCTCCCTGCCCTCGTAAACTCCTGGTGCGAAGCCGACCGAGGCGCCGTTTTGGCTTGCAAACGGCCTAGAAACTTGCTAAACTAACGCTGTTTAGGATTCTTGCAATCCTACACCACTCTGCTCCAGACAACATGGAGCCCCCGCTCAAGCGGGGTCCGTGGAGGAGGTGAGACCTTTGGCTCACTACGAGCTTATGTATATTTTGAAGCCGGACCTCGGCGAGGAGCAAACCGCGGCCGACATCGATCGATTCAACGACTTGGTGGCCCGCGCCCAAGGCAGCGTGGAAAAAACCGAAAAATGGGGACGCCGCAAGCTTGCCTATGATATTGACAGCCATGGAGAAGGGTTCTACGTTCTGGTTGTCTTTCAAGGCGACGGCACCATCGGCAACGAATTGACCCGGTTGCTAAAAATCGAAGACGATGTGTTGCGCTCGATGGTCGTGCGCGCAGACGATTAGTCGCCACCGCAGGCCAAAACGCCGTAAACCATGACGCACTATGCAGGACGAAGGAGAAGGGAAGGCGCCTCAATGCTAAACCGAATCATTCTCATCGGTCGGCTGACTCGGGACCCAGAGCTCCGCTATACCCCACAAGGAGTGCCCGTGGCCAGTTTTTCCCTAGCGGTAGAGCGTCCGTACACGAGTCAGTCTGGTCAGCGGGAGACGGATTTTGTCGACTGCGTGGCATGGCGCAAATTGGGGGAGACGGTGGCCAACCACTTGACCAAGGGACGGCTGGCCGCAGTCGAAGGCCGGTTGCAGATTCGCAGTTATGAGGCCCAAGATGGCAGTCGCCGCCGCGCGGCCGAAGTAGTCGCCGATAACGTGCAGTTTCTCGACCGACCGCGAGACGGGCAAACCGGTGCGCGTCCAGCCGAGGATAGCCCGGGGGATGAAGAAGTATCCTTGCCGGACGATCTCCCATTTTAGCTGCCATTGAATCGGAAAGGAGGACAACGGTGCGCAAGGAACGAGGCCGCAAACCGAGAAAAAAAGTCTGCACTTTTTGTGCCGAAAAAATCGCCACAGTTGACTACAAGGAAGCTTCCCGGCTGAAGCGCTACATCACCGAACGCGGGAAAATGTTGCCGCGTCGCATCTCGGGAAATTGCGCGAAACACCAACGGCAGTTGACAACCGCCGTGAAGCGGGCACGCATAATGGCTTTGTTGCCCTTTACGATCGAATAGTCGGCTCCCTGATTCTGGATGGTTCGTCGGCGTAGGTTTGACCGCTGGAATGACGCCCATCCCGCTGCCGTCGCCACCGTGGACGCGCGGGATGGGTTGTTGCCTGCTCTGCGAGCGAAGACAACCCGTCTTTCGGCCGGGGTAGCGAGTTGCTAATCGTAAAAGGGGGGGGAGAACATTGCGCGTAGTATTGCTGGAGGATGTAAAAGGGAGCGGGAAAAAGGGGACCGTTCTCGAGGTCAAAGACGGCTATGCCCGCAACTTTCTATTGCGAAAGGGGTTGGCGCGGGTGGTGACCGCCGCCGTGGAACGGGAACTGGCCGAGGCTCAACAGCGTGCGCAGGCCAAGGAAGAACGGGAGCACTCCCGCCAGCAAGCGATTCACGATGGGCTGCACGGGCAGGAGGTCGAGATTGCCGCTCGGGTCGGGGAGCAGGGCCGCTTGTTTGGCGCCATTACCCATGCCGACGTAGCCGAGGCTATCGCCAAGCTGGGCTTTTCGGTCGATAAGCGGCGCGTGGAAATGGAGCCCATCAAACACGTGGGAGAACACCCGGCTCGGTTGCGTCTGTATCCGGGGGTCGATGCCGAGATCACCATTCGGGTGGTGGCTCAGTGACCTGACTACGAACCAGGGAGGGGGCGATGGCGCTGGAACGCGAGTCCGAGCACCGGGCGCGGCGCGGCATTCCGGTTGACCGCAAGGTTCAGGCGTTGCATGATATCTTGTTGCAGATTTTTGGTCCTGAGCGCCTGGTTCTCAAGGCGAGCAAACTGCACGCTTTGCAAGAGCTGCGATCGGATCGGCTAGAGGTCCGCGTACTCGCCTTGCAAAAGATCATTCTCGATGACCCTTCGTTGACCGAACCTCCCGAACGGCGCAACATCGGCCGTGTCCTGCAACACTTGGAGGCAGAACTGGCCGACGTGCTGGCTCGGCGTAGTATCGAAGAAGACCTTGAAAAACGGATTGGCGAGCGGATGCAGGATCGGCATGAAGAATACGTGCGCGATATCCGCGCTCAACTCCTGAAGGAGGAGGCTGGCCCAGAAACGCCTGAAACCCTCAAGAAACTGGCCCGCCTAATCAAACTCGACGAGGGAGGGCTCCAAGGTGGGTCGATGGCCGACCTGCGGCCCAAGACGCTAGATGAGGTTGTGGGACAGGACGCCGCCGTCCAAAGCTTGTTGGCCAAGTTGCTTACTCCGTATCCGCAGCACATCTTGTTGTACGGGCCGCCCGGGGTCGGCAAGACGACCGTAGCCCGCCTCGCCCTGCAAGCCGCTCGCCAAGTGTCGTTCAGCCCGTTTAGGGAGGATGCGCCTTTTGTTGAGGTCGACGGGTCTACCTTGCGCTGGGACCCGCGCGAGGTGACCAACCCCCTTTTGGGGTCGGTGCACGACCCCATTTACCAGGGTGCCCGCCGCGACTTAGCCGAGGGAGGTATTCCCGAGCCCAAAACCGGACTGGTGACCGACGCTCACGGCGGGGTGCTGTTCGTGGATGAAATCGGCGAAATGGATCCCATTTTGCAAAACAAGCTGCTAAAGGTTTTGGAGGACAAGCGGGTAAGTTTTGAGTCTCCCTACTATGACCCACAAGATCCGAATGTACCCCAGTACGTTCGTAAATTGTTCGACGAAGGCGCGCCCGCCGACTTCGTGCTGATCGGGGCGACTACCAGGAGTCCCGACGAATTGAGTCCCGCCCTGCGCTCGCGTTGTGTAGAGGTCTACTTCGAACCGTTGAATCCGGCCCATGTGGCGCGGATCGCGGGTGACACCGCCTCGCGCTTGGGAGTTGCTATCAACCCCCAGGCGTTGCAAGCGATCGGTCGCTACACGCTTGACGGACGCCGGGCGACCACCCTCGTGCTCGACGCCTTTGGCATGCGATATCAGGCAGATGGCACCAAACCGGATCAGCTCACGCTGGAGGATCTGCGCATCGCCATTCAACGCCAGCGGCTGATTCAGGTCAAGATGCCGCTGAACACGGGAGAGGTCCTAATCGGTCGAGTGCGCGGGCTCGCGGTCTCCGGCTTCATAGGCCTGGTCCTGGAAATCGAGGCCGAAGTCTTCTCCGCGCACGGCAAGGGGCAAGGCCGCTGGAGGTTTAACGAGACGGCGGGATCGATGGCGCGCGACTCGGTATTTAATGCCGGTGCCGCCCTACGGCGCCTCATCAACCGCGACCTGAACGACTACGACGTACACGTCAACGTCGTCGGCGGAGGGAACATTGACGGCCCGTCGGCCGGCTTGGCCATTTTCCTCGCCATTTATAGCGCACTGACCGGAACGGCGATTCGTCAAGACGTGGCGGTTACCGGAGAGTTGTCCCTATCGGGACTGGTCAAGCCGGTGGGCGGGGTTCCCGAAAAGGTTTTAGGGGCCCGCCAGGCCGACATTCCTCGGGTGCTCATTCCCCGCGAAAACCAACATGACCTGCCCGACCTGCCGGATGGTCCCGCCATCTTGCTCGTCGACCGGGTGGAAGACGCTCTGAGGGAGGTCATGGTATGAGTATGCCGGCGTTCTCCAGCGGATCGGAGCGCCTGCCCCCGCAGTCGCCCGACGCCGAAATCTCCGTCTTGGGTGCCATGTTGCTCTCGCCGGATGCCGTCGCCAAAGCGATGGAATCCTTGCGGCCTGAAGATTTCTACCAAGACGCCCACCAACTAATCTATGGTGCTATTCTGGATCTGTTCAATCAGACGCGTCCCGTCGATGTGGTCACCGCCAGCGAGCAGTTGCGTCAAAACGGGCAGCTGGAACAAGTTGGCGGTTTGGCCTACCTCATGGAACTGGCCAACCTGGTTCCCACCGCGGCCCATCTAGAACACTACGCGCAAGTGGTTCGGTCCACGAGTATGCTCCGGCAGATCATTGGGGTGGCCACCGAGTTGGTTACCACCGCCTATCGGGCCGATAAAGGGCCGCAGGACATCCTCGACCAGGCTCAGGCCGCCCTCTTTCAGCTTGCTCAGCGAGGACATCAAGACGTTGCCCGATTGCAGGAAGTGCTGATAGAAACGTTTACTCGCCTGGAAGAACTCTACAGCAACCACGGCAAGCTGGTTGGCCTGCCAACCGGATTTACCGACCTTGACCGGCTGACCGCCGGCTTGCAGGCCTCCGACTTGGTGGTGGTGGCCGCCAGGCCATCGATGGGGAAAACCATGCTGTGCTTGAATTTAGCCCGCCACGTGGCACTGCACGAAAAGGTTCCCGTCGTCGTCTTTAGTCTGGAAATGTCCCGCGAGCAATTGGCCTTAAGGCTGCTGAGCGCCGAATCCGAAATCGAGGGCCACCGACTGCGGACCGGTGAGCTTGACAGCGACGCTTGGTCCAAGCTCAGCCTGGCGCTCGGGCGCCTGGGGGAAAGTCCGATTTACATCGATGATACGCCGGGGATTTCCACCTTGGAACTGCGCGCCAAGGCGCGCCGGCTGAAAGCTCAACATGACATCGGGCTGGTTATTGTCGACTACATGCAATTAATGCAGGGGCGGCGTTCGGAAAACCGCCAGCAGGAGATTTCGGACATTTCTCGATCGCTGAAAGCGTTAGCCCGCGAGCTGAAAGTCCCGGTGGTCACCCTGTCGCAGTTGTCCCGGGCGGTGGAAAGCAGGAACGATAAGCGACCCATGCTTTCCGACCTGCGAGAGTCCGGCGCCATCGAGCAGGACGCGGACGTGGTTGCGTTTTTATACCGAGAAGATTATTACAGCAAGGAGACGGACAACCCGGAGATTACCGAGGTCATCGTGGCCAAGCAACGGAACGGTCCCACGGGGCTGGTCAAACTGCTATTCAAAAAGGAAATCGGGAAGTTTTATAGCACTACCTCTATGGCTGAGGTGTGACAAGGAGCGTGTACGGATGTCGGCATTAATTGTGGTCGGAACCCAATGGGGCGACGAAGGTAAAGGGAAAGTGATTGATTTTTTATCCGAGCAGGCAGATATGGTGGTTCGCCATCAAGGCGGCAACAATGCGGGACACACCGTGGTTGCCAACGGCAAGGAATTCAAGTTGCATCTGATTCCCTCTGGCGTCCTTTATCCCAATACCGAGTGTGTCATCGCCAACGGTGTGGTGGTCGACCCAGTCGTATTACTGAAAGAGATCGAGTATTTGCACGGGCAGGGAGTGCGTACCAGCCGGGTCCGCATCTCGTCGCAGGCCCACGTGATCATGCCCTATCACATTCGGCTGGACGGATTGTCCGAAGATCGTCTGGGAAGTCAAAAACTGGGGACCACCCGGCGTGGAATTGGCCCCGCGTATATGGATAAGGCAGCTCGGGTTGGCATCCGAATTGGGGACCTGCTCGACCGAGAACGCTTTAAAGAGCGGCTAACCAGGGTTTTGGAGGAGAAGAACCGCCTGTTGGCCCGCGCCTATGACGCCGATGGCTTCGGCTTTGAGGACGTCTACGGACAGTACCTGGGTTACGGTGAATTGATGGCGCCGTACGTGGCCAATACCTCCGTCTTGGTCAACGCGGCGATTGACGGCGGCAAGAAGGTATTGTTTGAAGGCGCTCAGGGGACGATGTTGGATATTGACCACGGCACCTACCCATTTGTCACCTCTTCCCATCCCGTAGCCGGGGGTGCTTGCATCGGGGCCGGCGTGGGACCAACAAAAATCACGCAGGTCTACGGTGTGGTCAAGGCATACACATCGCGGGTGGGCGACGGTCCTTTCCCCACCGAACTAGCCGATACTGTCGGGGAGAAGATTCGGGAACAGGGCCACGAGTACGGCACGACGACCGGACGACCTCGTCGTGTAGGCTGGCTGGATGCGGTGGTGCTTCGCCATGCAGCCCGCGTCAACGGCTTGACCGGTCTGGCTGTAACTAGGCTTGACGTGCTCGACGCACTCTCCGAGATCCAGATCGCCAAAGCCTACCGCTACCATGGGCAGGAGATCAATGAGTTGCCTGACTCGATCGAAGACTTAGCCGAGGTCGAACCCATCTATGAGACCCTGCCCGGATGGCAAACACCCATCGGTGAATGCCGTCGGCTTGAGGATCTCCCGACTCCCGCCCGACGTTATCTCGACCGGATTAGCGACTTGGTCCAGGTCCCGCTGGCCTTGGTTTCGGTGGGCAGGGAACGAACCAACACCGTCAGCTGGGCGCCATTGTTTTAAAACTGGGTCTAGGTGTCTTCCGCCTGATGTCGCATCCGATTTGGACTTTTCCGCCGATGCCGTTGACCTAATCGTCCTTCGGTGGTACCATAAAGGCGTGCGGAAGTAGTTCAGTTGGTAGAACGTCGGCTTCCCAAGCCGAAGGTCGCGGGTTCGAAACCCGTCTTCCGCTCCAGAATGGCTTGCGACGTATCCCGGTGGCGCTTTGGACCGCAGCGCGGCTACGTCCCGCGACCATTGCAATCTTCCAGGCTCGGCGCTATGAAGCATCAAACGACCAAGCGGGGCTATTCACCCAGCGATGGACTAAGAGTGCCACCAAGGCGTATGCGGCAGCATCGCCTAGGGTTATCGCATACGGCCACCAAAGCGCGGTGGCCTCCAACCGGTATAACTGCCCGCCTAGCGTTCCATAGGTCAAAAACACAGCGGCCAGATTTGCTTGGTCATGAGGACTGTGTAGCAGGATCTGGGAACCCAAACTTGCCATTGCGGCGGCAAACCCTCCAACCGCAGCGGTTTCGCGTGCCTGGCGGCTGACTGTGGCCGCCAAAAACAGGAGTCGCAGGGCTACACTAAAGGCAAGCAGATGCACTTCCCACATCCAATGGGGAGGCACTCCCAACGACCACACCAACATGGGGCTGGTAAGCGCGAACGCCATTGCAACCGTCACCAGCGAAAGCGGGCGCATTCGTCTCCTCCTCAGGACCGTGTTCGCTATTCCAAGTTATCCTATGCCTTGAGCGACCCCACTTTGTCCGTGAGCTCGGTTAACCGATGCTTGAGAAAACGGCTGTCACCCGTTATAATGTTCAACGATGGTTCCGCTGACGTAGCTCAGTTGGCAGAGCAGCGGTTTCGTAAACCGCAGGTCGTCGGTTCGAGTCCGACCGTCAGCTCCATTT
>JAJZXC010000003.1 GCA_021846365.1 Bacillota bacterium
TGAACGACGTCGATTTATGGACCTGGTGGCAGTCAACGGCGTCGGGGTGAAAGTTGCCTTGGCGATTTTGGGTCAATGGGACTCGGATGAACTCGAAAGCCTGGTGCAAAGGGGCCAATGGCAAACCCTGAGGCAGGCGCCGGGAGTGGGGGCCAAGTTGGCTCAGCGTCTGCAGCTGGAACTTGCTTCGAGGTGGAAGGTGCAAGCGCCCATGCCCGAGGTAGCGCCGGCGGGCGAACAAGGCGCAACCCAGGATCTGGTAGTGGAAGGATTGATGGCGCTCGGTTATTCAGTCGATGAAGCCTGGGCGGCGGTGAACACGGTGGAGAAATCGCTGCCCGATGAGACGCGACTGCGGGAGGCGCTGAAACGACTAGACCGCCGTCAAAGTGGCCAAGGCCAAGGAGGGTTAAAGCGTGGCTGAGGAGAGGATCGTGGCTGGGCAGCGCCACGGTCACGAAGCGGAAAGATCGTTGCGACCTCAGCGTCTTAGGGATTATATCGGCCAGGCGCGGGTAAAGGAGCGACTAGCCGTCTTCCTCGCCGCCGCGCTGAATCGGCGCGATGCCTTGGACCACGTCTTGTTGTACGGTCCGCCCGGATTAGGCAAGACGACTCTGGCGCAGATTATCGCCAATGAAATGGGCGTCAACCTGCGCTTCACCTCCGGTCCGGCGATTGAGCGGCCGGGTGACTTGGCGTCGATTCTGACCAATCTCGAAGAGCGCGAGATCCTCTTTGTGGATGAAATCCACCGGCTCAGTCGTCCGGTGGAGGAAGTGCTTTATCCGGCGATGGAAGATTTTGCCCTCGACCTGGTGCTGGGCAAGGGTCCGGGCGCCAAGGCGTTGCGCCTTGACCTCCCCCGATTTACCTTGATTGGGGCGACGACTCGAGCGGGCATGATCGCGGCGCCGTTGCGCGACCGGTTCGGCGTTGTGATGCATTTAGATTTTTATGACCGTGAAGAACTGGCGCAAATCGTGGAGCGGACGGCGCGAGTGCTGGAAGTTGACGTCGAAGCGGAGGCCGCCGCCGAGGTCGCCCGACGCAGCCGGGGCACACCGCGGATCGCGAACCGGTTGTTGCGCAGGCTCAGAGATTACGCGGAGGTGCGTGGAGATGGGGTGCTCACTCTAGACATCGCCCAAGAGGGGTTATACCTGCTCGATGTTGACCATCTGGGCCTGGATGCGGTAGACCGCAGGATTCTGCACCACATGGCCGTCGACTACGGAGGTGGCCCGGTGGGTCTGGAAACGCTGGCGGCCGTGGTGGGAGAAGAATCCGGCACACTGGAAGACGTGTACGAGCCCTATCTGCTGCAACAGGGGTTTATTCAAAGGACTCCGCGAGGGCGCGTATTAACGTCGCGAGGATATCAGCATCTTGGTTTGGCCGCGCCGCAAGAAAGTTAAGTCACCCCCGGATAGGGCGGTGACCATACGAAAATATTTAAAAGGTGGGTGAGCCGGTTGGCCTTTCGGTGGGGTCGGCAATTCCACTCGACGAATATGGCGGTGATGATGGCCCAAAGCGGTGATCGGGAGGCCCGAGATCGTTTGCTGAGGGAGTTCATGCCATTTATCTTGAAGACCGCCAGCCGAGCGACGGGCCGTTACCTGCATCAAGGCGTCGACGACGAAATCAGCGTCGCTTTGTTGGCCTTCAATGAGGCGATTGACAGTTTTCAGATGCAAAAGGGCGGATTCTTAGGGTTTGCGGAAACCGTCGTGCGCCGGCGTTTGGTGGATCACTTCCGCCGCCACCGCGCCCGGGGACAAGAGGTGACGTGGACCGAGCTTGAAGTCGAGGACGAGGAGGGGGACGTGAGAAATCCGGCCCTGGACCGTGTTGCCGAAATGACATGGAATTTCGCCCAAGAAGAGCAGGATCGACGGCAAGAAATTGAGGAGTTTCAGATTTTATTGCAACGCTACGGGATTTCTCTGGAGGAGTTGGCAGCGGGATGTCCCAAACACCGGGATGCGCGCGAGCGGGCAATTCAAATCGCACGGACGGTGAGCGAGGATCGGGCGATGCGGCAGTCGGTGATCCAGCGCCACGAGTTGCCTCTGAAGGCCTTGGCGGGCTTGCCGGGAGTACGCCGAAAAACCATAGAACGGCATCGAAGGTACATTATTGCCGTGGTCCTGGTGTTGATGCACGATCTTCCCCATCTCCGGGAGTACGTCCTGGGGCAAGGAGCGGGTGACTCATGATGATGAAAAATCGAGCCCTGGTCATGGGAGTGCATGGACGCCGGGTGACGGTTCTGTTACCGGGCGGGAAATTCCAGCATGTGCGCATGCGGGAACGGGTTGCCGTGGGGCAGGAAATCTGGGTCGAGCCCGCTCGCCCGGTCGCCGAATACGCGGGACTGGCCGCCGCCGGGCTGCTCTTGACCGGGATCTTGCTTCCGCATCTGATGGCGCCTTCGACCCGGGTGGCTTCCGGGTTCAGCCTTGATTTTGCTCCCAGCATCAACTTTGGAGTGTCGCGGTCAGGCAAGGTGGTCTCCGTGCATCCGCTGAACACGGTCGGACGTCGGCTCTTGAACCAAAAATCTCTGGTGGGCATGTCGGCCACCCAAGCCGCTCTGATGGTTACCCGCTCGGGAGTTGCTCAGCACATGGTTTCAACCGCCAGTCCCTATTTGGTGGTCGGAGGCGCGGTCGGCAGCGGATCACGGGCTTGGTTCCGGTCGCTGGTCCGGGCGGAAGTGGGCATGGTTCGTCAACACGGTTGGAATATCGATGTGGTGGTGGCGGAGACCCATGACTCGGCCAATTCCCTGTTGAAATCCAACATCTCGATAGGACGCTATGTGTTGGATACGCGCAATGTGGCCCAGTCCGGGATGATGTCGGCGAGCCAAAGCTTGCCGTCCTTACTAAGTCAGTCGGGGGTCATGGCGGCGTCGGCCTCCCCTCGACCCTAGGCGCGCCGCTCAAGCCCACCCTGGCGGTCTCTCCCGAGGCCGCCAAGCGGTGGGCTTTTCCGTGCTGGCTTGGGCCGCGGTGGTGGGATGCCGACCTCTTGCATTTTACAACCTTGCTCGTGCAAGCTATGATGAAGGCTAGCAAATGGAAAGGGAGCGATTGGGAATGTACTTGGCAAGCGGGGCACACGCGGCCACAGCCGGCAAGGCGACCGGTTTTGGAGGGCCCTACCTGATTTTTATCCTGCTGATCGTGGCCATGATGGTGTGGATGTTTACCCAGCAGTCTCGGCAACAAAAGCAGAAACGGCAAATGCAGGCATCGCTGGGGGTGGGCGAGCGGGTGATTACCATTGGCGGCGTCGTCGGCACCATCCGCGCGGTGGAAGAACGCGCATTCAAACTAGAAGTTGCCGACGGGGTAATCCTTCAGGTCAGCAAGAGCGCGATTGGCGGCCGGTATCAAGGAGACGGCCAACCTTCCGCGTAATGGCGGTTGGCGAGTTTCACCTTAACGCCACGGGTGAGGGGGGCAGGGTATGGCGGACGCCTCGTTGAATCCGTATTTGAGGGCTCAACAAAGCTTTAGAGAGGCGGTCGAAGTGCTCGGATTGGAGCCGGCCGTCTATGACTTGCTCAAGCAGCCGTTGCGCTTTTTTGAAGTCGCAGTGCCGGTGGCGCGCGACGATGGCAGTCTCACCGTGTTTACCGGCTACCGCTCACAACATAACGACGCGCTGGGACCGACCAAGGGAGGCCTTAGATTTCATCCCGCCGTTGACGCCGACGAGGTCAAGGCGCTCTCGATGTGGATGACGGTGAAGTGCGCCTTGCTCAACCTGCCCTACGGGGGCGGCAAGGGTGGTGTCGCCTGCGATGTGGACCAACTGTCGAACCGGGAACTGGAGCGGCTCAGCCGCGAGTATATTCGAGCGATTTCACTCGTCATTGGTCCGGATAAGGATATTCCGGCGCCCGACGTCTCCACCAATTCGCAGATTATGGCCTGGATGGTCGACGAATACAGCCGAATTCGGGGAGAAAACACCTTCGGCTTGATTACCGGCAAGCCCCTCATCATCGGCGGCTCGGCGGGCCGGGTTGAGGCCACCGGACGGGGACTGGTGTTCGCCACGCGGCAGTTGGCGCATGCCCTGGGTATTGAATTTGCCGGCAGTCGGGTGGCCCTGCAGGGCTTCGGCAACGTGGGTTCGGTGGCGGCCGAAATCTGCTTTCAACTCGGGGCGCGGGTAGTGGCCGTGTCCGATAAGGATGGCGGCCTGTACTCCCAAGACGGGATCGATGTCGCCAAGCTCCTCGCCTTCAAACGACAACACTTTGGCTTGAAGGGGTATCCTGAGGCGCAGCCGATTACCAATCAGGAACTCCTGGAATTGCCGGTGGATGTGCTCTTCCCAGCCGCCCTGGAAAACCAAATCACGGCCGACAACGCATCCCGGATTCAAGCCCGGATCGTGGGCGAAGGGGCCAACGGGCCGACGACGCCGGAAGCGGACGGGATATTGTTCGACAAGGGCGTGATGGTAGTGCCCGACGTGCTGGGCAACGCGGGCGGGGTAACCGTCTCCTACTTTGAGTGGGTGCAAAACCAGACGCGGACCTACTGGAGCGAGGACGAGGTGAACAGCCGGTTGGAAACCTACATGGCTAAGGCGATGATTGCGATGCATGCCATGCATGAACGCTTTGGTGTCACACTTAGAAAGGCGGCCTACCTGGTGGCGGTCGATCGCATTGCCCAGGCCATGCGGGTGCGTGGATGGCTGACCTAGTCCGGCGTTTTGGCGCCTGGCCTTATCCCCTGGAATTAGCCACAAGACCTGTGAAGAAGGGAGAGCGAGGCGGCGGAGGGGGCAACTCCCGCCGTCGACCAGCCGATGGCAGATGACGGCTCGCAGTCTTCACCGCGTACGCCTAAAACGGCCAGCGAGGTAAGCGCGGCAGGGGTGCCGAACCTAGTCGGCGCCGGCACCGAGGCCCAAGACCCCCGACTCGCTGAGTTGTTAGAGCGGATGTCAGCGATTGAGGCGATGGGGGGCTCCGATCGCGTCGAACGCCAACACGGGTTGGGGAAACTTACGGCCCGTGAGCGCCTCGGGGTACTCTTGGATCCCGGCACGTTCGAAGAAATCGGCGCCCACATTGAACACCGGGCGACTGACTTGGGCATGGACCGCGTGCAGGCACCGGCGGACGGCGTTGTCACCGGCGTCGGCCGCATTGATGGACGGCCAGTCTACGTGTTTGCCCAAGATTTTAGCGTGCTGGGCGGATCCTTGGGGGAGATGCACGCGGCCAAAATTCAGCGCGTGCAGGACCTCGCACTAAAGTCGGGGGTGCCGATTATCGGTCTTAACGACTCCGGCGGGGCGCGCATTCAGGAAGGCGTGGACGCCCTCAACGGGTACGGGGAAATCTTTAAGCGCAACACCTGGTCGTCAGGAGTGATTCCTCAGATTACGGTAATTATGGGACCCAGCGCGGGCGGCGCGGTTTATTCGCCCGCACTCACCGACCTCATCGTGATGGTGCGGGGCACCGGGCAAATGTTTATTACCGGTCCCGAAGTGATTAAGAGCGTGACCGGTGAGGTGGTGAGCCAAGAAGCCTTGGGCGGTGCCGACGCGCAACTCAGCCGTTCTGGCGTGGCCCATTTGGCCTGCGACAGCGACGTCGAGGCCCTCGCCGCGGTTCGTAAGCTGCTCAGCTACTTGCCGGCCAACAATGTGGAAGAGCCGCCCGTGCTCCCGGTCGAGGATCCCGTCGATCGTCCGACTTCCGAACTCAGGCACCTGGTGCCGTTGCAATCGGCCAAGCCGTATGAGGTGAAGACAGTGATTAGGGCAATGACCGACCGAGGCAGTTTCTTCGAACTGCAGCAGGGATATGCCGATAACCTGGTGATTGGACTGGCTCGTTTGGGCGGCCGGTCAGTGGGGGTGGTGGCCAATCAACCCAAGGTTTTAGCGGGGACGTTGGACATTGACGCCAGCGACAAGTTGGCCCGTTTTGTCCGCTTTTGCGACGCGTTCAATCTGCCGCTGGTGACCCTGGTGGACACGCCCGGCTACCTACCCGGCACGCAGCAGGAATATGGAGGCATCATCCGTCACGGGGCCAAGGTGCTCTATGCTTACGCGGAGGCCGTGGTGCCCAAAGTGACGGTGATTCTGCGTAAAGCATATGGAGGAGCCTATCTGGCCATGTGCAGCCGGTCGGTGGGGGCCGACTGGGTGTTCGCCTGGCCTAGCGCCGAGATTGCCGTCATGGGGCCGGAAGGCGCGGCCAATATTATATTTCGGCAGGCGATTCGATCCGCCCCCGACCCCGAGGCCATGCGACGCGAAAAGACGGAGGAATATCGGCGAAAGTTTGCCCATCCATACGTGGCGGCGCGCCATGGTCAGGTTGATGCCGTCATCGACCCGGGGCAGACGCGACATCATGTCCTGCGGGCGCTGATGGCGTTATACAATAAGCGTGACGAGGGTCCGCCCCGGCGTCACGGCAATATTCCCTTATAATCAGGGGAGGGCAGGGTATGAGCCAGCAAGGAAAACTTGAGGGGCGGCTAAAAGCCTTGGCGGCGGCCGTGCTTGCCCTGATGCAGGAAGGCGCCCCTCCCGCCGAGCAGATGCCGGCGTGGATTCGCCCACGACCAAGCCGTGAAGATTGGCCGCCGACATCGCCGTGGCGTTGGCGGCGCCGGTAAACCGGCAGGATAGAGCGCGGGACCCTTGGGAGATGGGGCGTGTGCTCTGCGCCGCATAGACAAGCTCCCCCAGTTGGACAGCAAAGGGACACCGGGGAGGACGGGCAAGCAATGGGAGGTTCGGAGACTGTGCGCAGGTTTCGGATACGCGTCGACGGCCAGGTGTTCGAGGTTGAGGCCGAAGAGATTTTGGAGCAGGCGCCTAATGATGCGGTAGAGCGGGATGCGCCCTCGCTACCCGCAAATCCGGCGATTGAGGGGCGTGATGATGTTTTGACGGTGGTCGCCCCTTTGCCGGGCACCGTGCTGGAGATTCGGGTCAGCCAGGGACAACCCGTGGTCACGGGTCAATTGCTGGTCATTTTGGAGGCCATGAAAATGGAAAATGAGATCACCAGTCCGCGGGCGGGGCACATCGTTCAAGTTGTCGTCGACAAGGGTCAGGCGGTGGCTTTCGGAGATCCGCTGCTGATTGTGGGGTGATGCCTTTCAAAGCAATCGCGTTGACGGGTCGGCCCCAGCAGCGAATTTTGATCGTGGCTCCTCACCCCGACGACGAGTGTCTTGGCGTGGCGGGACTGATGTGGACGGCGGTGGCCGCCGGACACCAAGTGCACGTGGTGTTTTTGACCTCTGGCGACGGCTTTGTGCAAGAGGCGCAACGCTACTACTTATCGCTGGCGGTGAGTCCCGAAGAATACCTGCACCTGGGCTATGAACGCCAAAAAGAAGCCGTGGCCGCCCTCGGCTCGTTGGGGATTGCCCGTCGTCACATTCACTTTTTAGGGTTTCCCGATGGCGGCCTGGATGCCCTCTACCGCACGCATTGGGAAACCACCTGGGAGAGTCCGACTACCCAAGCTCATCGCGTGCCATACTTGAACGCGAGTGCAGGACCTCTGACATACCAGGGACACTATCTGCATGATGCCGTGCAACGCCTGATGACCTTGATCTCGCCAACCCTGTTGATCACTCCGCACCCGCTCGACGGGCATCCCGATCACTGGGCCACGCACAGTTTTGGCAGCTTGGCTGCGCTCAGTTGTAGCGAGGCTGGCTTGACCTGGGCCAAGCGCAGCGAACGCTTGAACTACTTGATTCACTGGTCGGCGTGGCCGCTGCCGATTGGGTTGCGCACCCAGCTTGAGCAGACGCCGCCGCCGAGCCTGGTCGGTGGAGGGAGGACGTGG
This sequence comes from Bacillota bacterium, assembly GCA_021846365.1. Taxonomy (GTDB): domain Bacteria; phylum Bacillota; class Sulfobacillia; order Sulfobacillales; family Sulfobacillaceae; genus JAJZXC01. The sequence goes on from JAJZXC010000003.1 coordinate 7,868, forward strand.
CGGACGCTGCACCTGGGGGAGAAGGCGATCGAAGCCAAGTTAGCCACCCTGGCCGCCTATCCCAGTCAGATGGAATTGATTAAGCCGTATATGTTGGCCTTTGTGCGGGCCAGTGAAGTCTTCGAATGGGACCCGGTGCGGCAGGTGCCGGCGCGGCTGGCGACCGACCCGCGGCATCCGGATCGGGGATGGGAGGTGGGGGGCATTCGCATCTTTCAGAATCCACACGATGATTTCATGCGCCGGATGACGGGCAACGGCAATGTGATCGAGGAGCTTGAGCTGATGCGGGACCGCGACCATGGATATCTTCGCCTGCGCTGGTCTGCACGCCGGGATCCCGACGAGGTGGTGGTGCGCATGCATGCCGCGGGAGGCTACGCGCCCTGGACCTGGCAGGTGGACATCCAATCCCCAAGCGAGGTGCGGCGGCAGACCGGGGAAGGGTTCCGACTCGTCGTCGATCGTGAAAACCGTCAACTTGCCGCGTCCTGGCCGCTAGCGATCTGGAAGGGTGCGCGGCTGACCATGGTTGGAGCTGAAGCCCTGGTCGAGGGTCGGCTGGTTGGACGCACGGGATATTTGCCTTGTCAGTGGGGCTAGGACGGTCGGCCTACCGGCGGCGAAATACAGCGTCCGCGGCCGGCCCTCAGCCGACCTGCCGACCTCAGTTGAGGTGGCGGGAACCTACACTGAACCTCCCCCGGGCTAAAGCCGGGGCGTTCTATTCGCGAATTCCTGCAGCCTCTTCTTGGTTCTCACAACATCTTGTCCCGAAGGGCACGATGGGCTACAACATCCAAGCTCTTAGCGGCGGGATTGTCCACGATACCGACGCGCAAACTTTCTCGGACGATCCACTCACTCGGGCCGCTGCGATAGCGGGGACTAGGGACAAGTTCCTCGACTTGCAGGTTGGTTTTTGACTGCCTGTTGCCAAGCCGTCCTACCTGGCCAAGACTCACGAGCCACGAGCCTTGGCGACTTGGAGGGCATCAATCCCCGACAATGCTCGCGCTGAATGCCACACTAAGCCTGCCAGCACTTTCTTCAGCCATGCAGGGCACCATCAACGCAACACGTTCACTCGAACACTCATACGGAGGTTATATCATCAAGGGAGAAGATCTACAACTTTTGGCTCCTAGTGGGGATGGTAATTGATGGACCCGCTCCTAGGCGGTCGAACGAGGTGCTCTATTAAGGAGGGAAAAACTGAGGAGAGCGTTGAAGGGTTATAGGGCCCCGCTCTCCTCAAAAAAACCACATGGTTATGATAACACTTTATGCGCTAGACGCCACGGACGATCCCCATATTTTTCGTTCGGAGTATGGAACCTTTGCCGCCGTGCCCTCAATGTGACTCTCCGCTCCGCCTCTGGCGATGGCGTTTACTGATTCGACGCCGGGCGACAGGCGAGACCGAGTATTTAAAAGTGCCCATTTTGAGGTGCGATGCGTGTGGCCGTTCTCATCGCTGCTTGCCGGATTGCTTGGTTCCCAGTCCGGGTGAGGTCTGGGATCGCTGGCTGGCCGATAGCTCCGTCGAGACCGTCCGCCGGGGGATTTTACCGTCAGAGTGGCACTTGGGCGCGGACGGTACCCCCGTTCAAAGCCAAGCCTCGTCGTTCGGCAAAAAACAGTGCGACTGTCCCGGCCACTCCTGTAAGTGCCTGCGCTGGTTCAGCGATCCGATGGCCCTTACCGGGTGGGATAGCCACCGCAACCGATGGTTTTATGGCTACATGCCCCAAGCCATGGTGGTGGTCAATGCGGTCCCTGGCCAAACTAGCCATCCCCTCATCGTCAGCTTAGCCTTACATCCTGGGAACCGCAATGATGCGGTGGCGTTTCCCGATCTGTTGGTGAAAACCCAGGCGCTCTATCTCGACTATGGCCCGTACCAGGACCTCGGTCTGCGCATCACGCACTCCCTCGGGGACGCTGCCTACGACGCCAATGGGCTCTGGACCTTCACGCGGGAGCGGGAAGTGATTCCCGTGTTTGCTCCCGCGCAGAAAGTGGAGCCGGCGCACGTGAGTGCGGCCGCGACCGCGGCCGGGATTACGCTCAAGGAGGACAACCAACCGCTGTGCGCCGCCGGGCCGGCTCTGATCTGTTTAGGGACGCATCGGATGGGGGTAACGGTGTATGCGTGTCCCCTGCGGCAACAGCGTCAGGCGACCTGTGAGACGCCGTGCGCCAAAGCGGGCAAAACGATTACCGTCAATGACCGCGGCTCGCGGTATGCAGAAAGTGGCGTCCCGTATGGCACCCCCGCATGGAAAACGCTCTACGCGGAGCGCTCGGGCGTGGAACGCGCGTTCAGTCTGTGGGAAAGTCAAGGACTCAAACAGCGCCCCCATCGGCGGCCGTACCTCTGGTATGGGCGGTTAGCGCTGGGCGCGATCGTCGCCCACCACCAGGCTTGGGCGCGTCAAGCCGCCGCGACCGCGGCCTGATCGCTGGCGCGAAAGGAGGTGAGGTCCGGCCAGAGCTCACAAAAAAGTGCCAGGATCTGGAATTGCTGTGCAGATCCCGAGTATCTTGTGCGTTCGGGGCAGCGGCTCCGGCAGGCAAAGGGCAAACGGTCATATTTTACCGGTATTTACTTATGGGAACATATGATCCATTTGATTTTATGAAAAGGCTCATATCCCCACGCCTAAAGGTGGGGGCTTTACGCGCGTTTTCGGTAAGCTTTACGGGATATACCTCCGATGTCCTTCGAAGACTGCGGCTGATCACCATTGACGGTGATCGCAGCCAGGCCCTATGGTAGAAGAAGTGGAAAACCCTTCACCGGCACACCGAGATGAAAGATGGTGAACCCCATGGCCATGGTTACGAAGACGACCAAACCGGGCGTTTATACGGCGACCAAGCGGCAGGCGATTATTGGGACCCAAACATTGTGCAACCGGGTTATCGCCTCTCATATGGGATTTTTTGCCGACCACCTGATGATCTTCGATGAGAAAGTACCACATGCATCAAAAAGAACGGAGAACCGGGCGAGCCTAACCACACCGTTACTAACTACGCATTATCGGCAGCGGCCCGTGCTGGAGTGTTAAGCGCACTTTCTCAGGGTCCAATGGCCGGTTGCTGGGGTGCGCGTGGTTACAACGTCCAAACCACAGCTATGTAGCCGATGCTGACTTGATCGGCATGATGAACTTTTATATCGTAAGTGGAGCGGAACATTTTCATATCCTTGGAAGCCCGACTATCTGGGACAAAGGTCTTACACGAGACGAAGAGGACATTTTCATATCTCTTGAACACGGACCACCGCCTAGTAGTACCGCGCAGGTCTATCTGTTGCCGGTGACGGCGGGGTAGCGCCGGTGGTGGAGGATGTTTCTGAAGTTGATGGTGAGGGTGCCGCTTGCCAGTTGTGAGACACACCGATAAAAAACTCCTCTCCCCTCGTCGGCGGGAAAAAAAGGTGAGACGCACAACGGTTGTCTATATTTGTCTACCGATTGACGCGACTATTGACACCACGAAACAGCGGAATGGAGGCGTACGACTAACGATGAAGGCATGGATTTCTATCGACATGGAAGGCATCAGCGGTATCGTGGACCGCGAACAGCTATTGCCCGAGGGGCGCTTGTACCAAGCATCGCGGGCCTTGATGGTGGAGGATTTGCTCAGCGTGATGGAGGGACTGCGCAGCCGGGGAGTTGACACCGTGGTGGTTAACGACTCCCACGATGGCATGTTGAATCTGCCCTGGGACCAGCTCCCACCAGACCTGCGGGTCATTTTGGGGGCCAACAAACCGGGGTCGATGGTTGAAGGTTCGCGCGGGGCGGATTTCGCCCTGTTGGTGGGCTATCACGCCATGGCCGGGACCTCGGCCGCCGTCATGGATCATACGTATTCGGGAGAGATCCGCCGGGTTCGGCTCAATGGGATGGCCGTGGGCGAAACCGGAATCAATGCGGCGGCGATTGGCGAGTGGGGAGTCCCGGTGATTCTGGTGACGGGGGACCGAGCGGTAGGTGAAGAAGCCAAGGCCCTGTTGCCGTGGGTTAAAACGGCTGTCGTCAAGGAGGCCGTCAGCCGGCGCTCAGCCGTCCTAATCAGCCGGGAGGAGACCAGGACCATCCTCCGCCAAGCCGTCGAAAGCGCGTTAGACGATGGGTTCTTGGCCGGTAACGCCCACCCCTGGCAATTGCCGCCACCGGTTTCGCTGGAGGTAGAACTCATGACCACGGACATGGCTGACCGCGCCATGTACTGTCCGTATATGGAGCGCGCGGACGGTGTCACCGTGCGCCAGACCTTTCCGTCTGTGGCCGAGGCCTTTCGCGGGTTTTATACCGTGATGGCGCTGGCGGCGGGTCGGCCGCTATATTAGCCGCCCGGAAAGGGGGGCCGCTGGCGAATTGCGGTGAACATGGCCGACTTTGCCGCCGATCCGCCTGGTTGGCCGGTGGTAGAATGGGAGAGATGTAGCAGCGGGGCTTAAAGGGGGCAGGGATGGTGGCGATGCCGTTGCGCAGGACGCGGCCACACGCCGGGAGGGCGGCCTTTCGCCGTTGGCGGTGGGGGATTATCGGGGTGGTGGCTGCCGCCACGGGCTACTGGTTTGTAGCCGCGCCGGTACTCGGACTTGGGGTAGACGCCCGTGCTTTGGCCCGCGATCTCGCCGCGCTCCGCAGTGGCGCGCGGGCCAAGAATTGGCCGCGCCTGGTTAGGGAACTGTCTAGGGCGTCCTCCGAGTTGCAGGCGACCAGGTCGAAGATGAACCGGATCGAGTATTTCGGGGTCATTCCCGGCCTCAGAGGCCCGTATGACTCCCTGCGCCACCTGAGCTTGGCGGCTAACGAAGCCGCGGTTGCCCTTAACGCCGTGCTGCCTACGCTGGGCCGAATTGCTCCCGTGTTCGGTTTTCATTCGGCCGCCGGGATGACCCCGATCGCCATGACCGGTCGGCAAAAAGTTCAGACCGTGGTAAGGGCTCTGCCGACCATCGTGCCGGCGTTGACTCGGGTGTACCCTCTGCTCGCCGCCGCCAACCGTCAGCTGAGCCAGGTGGATCCCGCCCAGCTCGGGGTGCTGGGACCACAGGTGGTCGGAGAGGTGCGCCGGATTAAGGCGGTCAGCAACACAGTGATCCAGAACTTGCCGGGCATTCGGCGTGAAGTGCCGGTTATCGAACACGTGCTCGGCATCCCGACTCGAAAGCGCTACCTGTTATTCTTCCAAAATAGCGGCGAATTGAGGCCGGCCGGCGGCTTTATGACCGCCTATGCCTATCTCTCCCTGAAGGGCGGCACATTCGGCAAGATTAATGCCCACGATATCTATGCGATGCCCAATTCTCGCTATCATCCGCCAGCTCCCCGGCTTTTCGCCGACGCGTTTGGGATTGACCAGTCCTATCTGCGCGATGCCAATACATCCCCCGATATCCCGCTGACAGTGGCGAACATTCAACGCTTTTACGCCGCGATGCGAAATGCACCGGCCGTCCAGGGCATGATTTTCATCGATAGCTGGTTTGTGGATCGCCTCATTGCCGACGTGGGGGGGATCAACCTGCCAGCTCCGTATGATCTTCGCATTACACCCGGCAATGCCAACTTTGACATGGAATACTTGTCGGAAAAGGCCGGGTTTTCCGGGGCGCAGCGCAAGGCCTTTCTTGGGTTGATGCTGAGGGAATTGGTGAATCGGGCCTGGCAAGCCCGCGGTCAGCAGTTGGCGAAGCTGGTGAAAACGCTGCGACAGTCACTCAATCAAAAACTTATCACGCTCTATTTCAACAATCCCCAGGCAGAGCGGCTGGCGGGATATTATGACTGGGCGGGCACCATTCCCGCCCGAATTCCCCGGCACGGGAATTATTTACAGGTGGTCGACGAAAATCTAGGCGGGCACAAGGACAACTATTTTATCCACGAAGCGATACGAACCACGGTGGTGCCTAAGCGCTCTGGGCGAGCCGTCGCGGCCACCACAATTACATGGACGAATCCCGCCCTGGCCGACGGAGGTTGGCTGGTGGCGCCGTATAAGGCTTTCATTCGGGTGTATGCTCCGATGGGCTCGCGGTATTTGGGGATGCACGGGGAAAACGCGTTTCTGACTCCGGGAGTGAACAACCGCGTAGAACATAAGACGTGGTTTGGCGGGCATATAGCTATTCCCACGGTGCGAGAGTCCTTGCGGCAACCCCCGGTCAGCCACCAGTTGACCGTTAGTTACGCCCTGCCTGCGGGTGTGAATCTGCATACCTGGTTGATCCAAAAACAGCCCGGTGTGTTGAGCCAAGCGGAATCCCTGCACATCGGGCGCGTCAGCTATGCACTCACCTTGACGCGCGACACTCTATTGCATATCAGGGGCATTCGGCGGGGAAAGATTAAGGTTAGCCGACAAAATTGGCATTGACCTGATAGGAACAAAAAAGCCTGCCCCTTGGGTGGCTACCACCACCAACATAAGACAGCACTGGTGGAGATGACGGGATTCGAACCCGTGACCTCCGCGATGCGAACGCGGCGCTCTCCCAGCTGAGCTACATCCCCTAGCCTGGCTCCTAGCACAACAAATGCCATCAGTCATTATATAGAAAGCGGCGATGGCTGTCAATTGTGGCCGCCGCCTTGGTCCGCCTTGCCGCCTTGGCGGACTGGCGCCTGAGCTGGGGGGCGGAGGTATTGTGTCCAAGTGGTGGCCTCCAGCGCCCACCAAACAAACCGTGGAGACCGCTTACGTCACCAGCTCTGGCTCAGTGATGGATTGCTCCAGGTGACCCCGGCTACCCCCGATCTGACCCCACGCCGGTTATGGCCGGGTCATTTGGAGAAGTGGTCGTGGGGAGAATCCCGAGGTACCAGGTGCAAGCGAGTCCGAGACCTCGAGCGGACCTCTTTCAGGATGGGAAGGGACCGCTGTTGATGAGGGGAATCAGTAATCCGCCAGATGGTGGTAGACGACCGAATCACCCACTTACGAGCACTGCGGCCCATGATGACGGGTGCGTGCGGGGTATCCGACTGCAGGCGGTGAATCCGGTACAGATTGCGCAGGACCGCCCCGCCGATCAGCCCGACGACCGCGCCCGTTTCCAACAAGACCACTACGGTTAGAGTGATCATCGTACCGACCTCCTTGTCTGGTCGAGCGACGTCGGAACAGAAACCGGCGGGCGTTGTAGGCCGGTAGGGTCGGCGTCGAACCCCAAAGACTCCTCCATGCCTTTCCTGGCATAGGCCAGGGCGGCCTGGGTGCGACTGGCGACGCCCAAGTAATGCAAAACGCGATGCACCGCATGTTTGGTTTGCGCCAGCGACAAACCGCATGCGGTTGCAATCTGAGGGTTGGTCCGGCCGTCGGCCATCAACGCCCAGATCTGCTCGTGGAGGGGAGCCAGGTGGGTGGAGGTGGGCCTTCCATCTTCCTGTATCTCCCCCAGTATTTGGCGGACCAAGGTCGTCTCCACCGCCCCTGTGTGGTTATGGGCGAGACGCACCATGCTGGCCACCGCCCATGGATCTAGCGTGCTGAGGATGGCGGTCACGCCGGCATTGAGCAGGCTGGTTACACCTCTCCAATGATCAGAGCCTTTCACGATAGCGACGATCGGCACGTCCGGATGGCAGGCTTGCCACTGGGGAATCGTCCTGCCCAGGAGAGCGGGGGGCAGCAGCATGACGGTGACGTCGGTCTCGGGGTGGTCACACAGCCCTTGCCATGCGACCATATCTTGCCCGAATACTACACAGTGACAACACGGAACCAGATCCGGGTGTTTTCGCAGCACGTGACACAGGCCCTCGTTTTCGATTTCACTGTTGCCGACTACGGCCACCCGGATCTGCCTCACGACATTTACCTCCCAAGTTGGTTCGTGGTTACCCGGCTCGCATCCTCACCGCCTAACTCTGTTTCAGGAGCTCGTTGACTTGGCTGCCGGGATCCTGCTTGAGCATGATCCAGCCCACAATGAGCAGGTACAGCCAGGACGCCACCGAAAATCCGCGACCGAAGGAGTAGTGAAGAAATTGCAGGTGACCGACCAGCGGCGTGGGATCGATCGCCCCCATAGCCACCCAGCCGCTCAGGAAATACATGATCATGGTGAACACGGTAAATCCGAGAGGAGGCCAATAAAACATCCGCAGGCCGAAAAGATAGATGACCGCGATGAGGCCGTAAGCTGCGATTTCGACGTCTATCCACCAGGTGGTGATCGGAGTTGCGCCCGGACTTGCATAGACGTGGGCAGCAACGTTACACAAAGCGAAGAACACGCAGGTCAAACGCAAAATATGCACCTTGCGCAGAGTGAACGACGTCGGTGCCGTCTCCGTGAATCCGGAAGAGGTGCGAAGTGATTGCATAAGGTCAAACCTCCTTCTTGCTTGACAGCTACTGTGAACCAAGCACATCGTTCCCGGTTGGCGAGGACGGTTGCCTGGTCGGGATGACGTTCGGGTGTCGGCGCCTTCGACCGCAGTCGTCTTCAGCGCCACGCCATTGGGCGGCTGCGATCGGCACCAGCACACCCGGTACGGGAGTCATTATGCCGTGGCGGCGGGTGTTCAGGATAGGTTCCTACAGCGAAGATTGCTCGCGCCTAACGGGCCGTATTGGCGGGGGCTTCGGCTGTCGGCGGCGATCGACCGGCCCTAGCCGGTCGATCTATAGATCCGGGATGGAGGGGATCGTTGGGGTACTCGAACAGTCTCTGAGGGCCCTCCCAGGGGGGTTCCTTCCGAAGCTTCGGCGGGGTCGGGCGGCCCATGGGCGACGCCCAGGCAGCCCAGCGCGGTAACTGTACAAATTCCCAAACGGCAACAGCCGTGGCTACCTTCGAGCTTCAAGACCAGACTCTGTCCAACCGGGCGGTTACCACGCGATTTTGGGCCAGAAGGTTGCATTCTCCCAGCGCACGCTTGTCCGCTCGCGACAATTGCCAGAACTCGACTGCTAGGTAGACGAACCGCCATATTTCAGCGGCGGGTAGACGCCGAAAATCCCCCAAGCTGCCATGTCCCCCTGGGGAGGGGGCGAGGGAGCTTGCTCGCCGCTAAACGACCCCGTCCGCCGCGGCTACCGGATCACGTCAAAACAGCAAGACGTTAGGCCCCGAGACACGGTACTCGTCAGCTATTCCCAGTTTTTGTAGACAAAAAAATTTCCTTCAGAGCAGGAAACAAGCCCTGGTAAGGCGAATGTGGAGTAAAGTGGTTGGAAGTGGAGGCAAGGGGGCGAGTTGGGATGATGATTGGGGAACATGCCCATGTGCTTGATGAAAAGGGGCGCCTCATCATTCCGGCTCGCTTTCGTGAAGATTTGAATGACCGATTTGTCATCACCAAAGGCTTGGACCATTGTCTGTTTTTCTATCCGATGACCGAGTGGGAGAAACTGGAGGGACGCTTGAAGGAACTGCCGATGAGCAATGAAGGCGCTCGAGCGTTTACCAGACTGTTTCTGGCGGGTGCCCAAGATGTGGAGATCGACAAGCAATTTCGGATAACCATTGCCCCTAGACTCAGGGAATACGCGGAGATTGACAAGGAGTGCGTCCTGGTGGGCGTTTCCAGTCGGGCGGAATTGTGGTCGGCCGCGCAGTGGACAGCGTATCAAGAACGGACTCAGAGCGAGTACGAGCGGTTGGCCGCCCAAATGGTGGACTACGGCTTTTAGTTACCAGGCCGCAGGGAGGGATGACGGGTGGTGGGATTCACTCATGTGAGTGTTATGCCGATCGAGGTCTTGCACCATTGGGTGACCGATCCGCAGGGGATCTATGTGGACGCAACCGTGGGGGCGGGCGGTCACAGCCGACTCTTGTTGGAACAATTCCCCCAGGCCAGCGTCATCGGTTTGGACCAAGATCCGCTGGCCTTGGCCGAGGCGCGGGTGTCGCTCGCCGCCTTCGGCGACCGTGTCCGCTTGCTGAGTGCGAACTTTCGACATCTGGCGGACGCCGTCGCCACCAACCAGGGGGTGGTGCCCTTGGCCGGTGTGCTGTTTGATCTCGGCGTTTCCTCCCCGCAGTTTGACGTCCCCGAGCGCGGGTTCAGTTACCATTTTGACGCTCCGCTCGACATGCGCATGGATCCCCAAAACCCGGTGACCGCCTTTCGCCTGGTGAACATGAAGTCACAACAGGACATCGCGTTCGCACTCAAGACCTACGGGGAAGAACCATGGGCCAGTCGCATCGCCGAATTTGTCGTCCGCGCCCGCCAGGTCGAGCCAATTCGCACCACCGGGCAATTGGTTGAAATCATTAAGGCGGCCATTCCAGCCGCCCGGCGGCGGACCGGTGGCCATCCCGCCCGACGAACTTTTCAGGCGCTCAGAATCTGGGTCAATGATGAACTGGGCGCCTTGGATGAAGGCCTGAACCAAGCCCGTGCCGTGCTGGCATCGGGCGGACGAATCGTTGTCGTCAGTTTTCATTCGTTGGAGGACCGCATGGTCAAGCATCGTTTCCGACAATGGCAACAGGAGGGAGCCGGTCAGGTTATCACCCGGCATCCGCTATTGCCGCAGCCATCGGAAACCCAGTCCAATCCACGCGCCCGTTCCGCAAAACTCCGCGTTTATCAACACTGATCGGGGGAAGCGGCGGTTCGCGGCCTTTTTTAGCCGAGTTACCGACAAAATACGGCAAGCAATGGGAACTGAGCCCGGAATTTGACGAAGGAGACCGAAGTATGCTCGAGCCCGAACGCAAACTTTACAACGATCGAACCTTTGACGGCAACCTGGCGCGCACCTGGGAAAAGCGGATACGCCAAGTTGGCTGGCCGGCACCTCGGCGGCAGGGCCGGTTTAGGCTAAATGCACGGGCGGAGACGGTCTACTGGATTGCCCTGATGTGGCTGGCCGCGGTGGCGGTTACCTGGGCAGCGGTATACGTGATGCAGCTGGGCTACCGGATCGACGCCATGGCCACCGAATACCGCCATATGTTGCGCCAACAACAGGCAATGGGGCTGCAGATCTCACAGCTGACCGCCCCCGCCCGACTGCAACAAGAGGCGGCTCGGCTGCATGTTGTCCTGTCTGCTCCGAAACTGGCGGGGATGCTCCGTCGCCCGCCGACTTTGCCCTCGGCGGCTGTCGGTTGGCCAGGATGGGTGGCAAAACTCTTTCATGGCGTGCGCACCGCCCTTACCGGACGATGAAGGCGGTCCATCGCGATCGGCAGGTACGCTGGCGCACGCTTGAACTGTTGGGTGCGGTAGCCGTCATGTCGGCCTGGCTGATGGTCCGCTTGGTTTTGATTCAGGCCGTGCACTCGCGCCAGTTAACGGTTGATGCGGCGGCGATCCACGTGCACAACCTGGTGTTGCCCGCCACTCGCGGGCGCATCGTGGACCGCAACGGCGTGGTGTTGGCCATGAACGTGCCCAGTTATCAAGTCGTGGCCACCCCCGAATACATCGACAGCGGTCGTCAGGGGCGGGCCAACGCGTATCGCGACGGCCGTCTGCTGGCACGTTATTTGCCTTTTTCCGCCAAACGGATCGGACGGGTGCTGGACCAAAAAACCGTATATCAATTGTTGGATCGGGCGGTTTCGCCCACTGTGGCTCACCGCATTCAGTCCCTGGGCCTGACCGGAATCACGGTCATTCCCGCCAGCGGGCGCGAATATCCCGACGGGCGCCTGGCTTCCCAGGTGCTGGGGATGGTAGGGTCCAATGGCCGCGGATTGGCTGGCATCGAATACCAGTATAACCGGATTTTGAGTGGGCGGCCGGGACACTGGCTGGTCAATACCGACGCTGCCGGCAACCCTTTGCCGCAGTGGCAGCTCGCCTATCGACGGCCGGTGGCGGGGAAGACGGTGCAGTTGACGATAGACGCCAACATCGAGTCCGTGGCGCAGAAATGGTTGGCCTGGGGAGTGCACCGGGCGCACGCCACCAACGGCACCGTCATCGTGATGAATCCGCATACCGGTGCGGTGCTGGCGCTGGCCAACTACCCCAATTTCAACCCCAACCATTACTACACCGCCACTCCGCTGCAAATGAGCGACTTTGCCGTGCAGACGGTGGTGCCCCCGGGATCCATCTTCAAGCCGGTTACCGCCTCGGCGGCGCTGAGTTCAGGGGTGGTGACGCCGCACACGATGTTTTACACCAAGGGATATTTCACCGTTGACGGAATCCGAATCAACGACTGGAAGCCTAACGGGTGGGGATGGATTAGCTTTACCCGCGGACTAGAGGTCTCATCGGACCAAGTTTTCGGGGAAGTCGCCCTCAAGGTGGGTACGCAGCGTCTATACCGCATGATCCACGCCTACGGCTTCAACCATCCCAGTGGGGTAGGTCTGCCCGGGGATTCAGCGGGCATTTGGCTGCCACAGTCGTCAGTCAATAACGTCGATCTGGCCACCATGGGCTTTGGCCAGGGCTTCGCTGCCACCCCGATGCAGGTCATCGCCGCCGACGCTAGCATTCCTAACCATGGGATGATGATGCAACCGCGTATCGTGAGAGCCGTTTTGAGTCCATCCGGCACGGTGTCGCGGCGCATCGGGCCGAGGGTAGAAAACCGTCCGGTGAGTTCGAGCGTTGCCGGCCAGATTGAGCACATGATGGTGTTGGAAGCCGCCTACGGTACTGGCGTACCGGCCCAAGTTCCCGGCTACGTCATTGCGGGCAAGACGGGAACGGCTCAGTTGGTGGTGCACGGCAAGACCAGTTCCTCCGATTTCGCCGCCTCATATCTGGGATACGGTCCGATTCCCCACCCGCGTTTCATCATGCTGGTCATGATTCATCACCCGGTGGGCTCGCTATTCTACGGAGACCAAGTGGCGGCTCCAGTCTGGAAGCACATTGCCACCTTCCTCTTTCATTACTGGGGCATCAAGCCCTATGCGACCGGAAACAACGGGACCGCGCCCCCGACCTCGCACGGCTAGCCGCCGCGAAAGGGGTCGGAGGTGACATTTTCGCCTTCCGTCTTACATAGCATGGGGAGGGATGGGCCCGTCCGAGCGAAGACGAAGGAGGTGCCCCAATGAACGATCGACCACCAGTGTCAACTCAACGGAGGACCTTTTTGGTGCTGTTGGGGGTGGGTCTTTTTGACATGACGGTGATGGGACGGTTGGTCGGCATTCAAGGATTAAACGCCCGGCGTCTACAGGCGTTGGCGGACGAGGTGCACTTTCGGGCAATCCCCCTGGCCGCCCCGCGGGGAAACATTGTCGATCGCACGGGGCGCCTTTTGGCCGGCAGCCATCACGTGCTCTCACTGTATGCGAGACCCTTACAGACCCGCGGCCGCCGGGCCCAGGAGGCGGTCTTGCTGGCCGAGCTGACCGGACTTGCTCCCGAATTGGTCTTGCGGCGCCTTCACCGGCGACAGGGGTTTGTGTGGTTGAAGCGGCATCTTAGCCCCCTTGAGGCCGACGCCGTCAAGAGCCAACTATCCGCCTTGCCGGGCATTTACCTCATCGCGGAAACCACGCGCTACTATCCCCAAGGTCACTTGGCGGGACCGGTGCTGGGTTTCACCGGGATTGACAACCAGGGACTGGCTGGCCTCGAGCTGACCTACAATCGGGTGTTGGCGGGCCGGCCGGGTAAGATCGAAGAAGAGTACACCGCCCAAGGCGAGCCTCTGATTCGCAGTCAGCAGCGGGTTACCCGACCGCAGGCGGGCGATTCCCTGAGGCTCTCGCTGGACAGCACTATCCAATGGATAGCGGAACGCGCCTGCGAACGAGCCATGGCAGAAACCGGGGCCAAGTCGGTCAGCGTGGTGGCGGTGAATCCGACGACCGGCGGCGTGCTGGCGCTCGCGCAGCGGCCGTCTTTCGACCCCAATTTCTTTCGCCAATATGAGGCGCGAGACTATCGGGTGTGGGCGGTGTCGGATACTAATCCTCCCGGTTCGATCTTTAAGCCAATCACCCTGGCCGCGGCCTTGGAAGCCGGCACCACGAGCGCTGGCAGCGGATTTTTTTGCCCCGGATTCAAGATTGTCGCTGGCCGCAAGGTGAACTGCTGGCGACTCGGCGGTCATGGGCCTCAGTCGCTGAGTCAGGTGGTGATGAATTCCTGCAACGTGGGATTCATGGACCTCGGTCTCGGTCTCGGGGTTGACGCCTTTTATCATTGGATCGACGCCTTTCAATTGAATGGCAAAAGCCATATCGACCTGCCCGGTGAAGCCCGGAGCATTCTGCCCGCTGCCTCCCGGGTGACAAGTCTGGATTTAGCGGTGATGGCGTTTGGACAAACCCTCACCGTCACGTCGATAAACCTGCTGAACAGCGTGGCCGCCATCGCCAACCGCGGAGTTCTCCTCAAGCCCCACGTGGTGGACACGATTCAAAGCCCGCAAGGCAAACTCCTCCGACGCGTGGCGGCCGAGCCCGTCGGCCGGGTGATTTCCCCCGCTAACAGCCGACTCGTCCAAGAGATGATGGTGGGCGTGGTGAGCCGAGGCACGGGCAAGCAGGCCAAGATCCCCGGTTACCGCATCGCCGGCAAGACCGGAACGGCACAAAAGGTGGTGAACGGCCGGGTGATGGAAGGCGTGTATATTGCTTCGTTTGTCGGCTTCGCGCCGGTTCCCGATCCTCAGGTCGCGTTAATGGTCAACATCGACGAGCCGAAGGGGGCGTTTTATGGGGGGCAGGTGGCGGCTCCGGTGTTTCGGCGGGTCATGCAACAGATTTTGCACTATTGGAGGATTCCTCCCAGCCATCCCATCCACCGACCGGCGGCGGGAGAATCGGTGATGGTCCCTGACCTGGTGGACCTGGACCCGTCGACGGCAGAAAATGATGCCGCAGTGAGTGGCTTTCCGGTACAATTTACGGGTGAGGGCGACGTGGTTGTGGCCCAGTCGGTGGAATACGGTGGCTGGCGGCCGGCCGGCACGGTGGTGAGGCTGAGATTGGGAAAACGTCCGGTGATATACCTGCAATGGGTGACGGTGCCGGATTTTCGCCAACTGACGGTCGCGGCCGCCCATCGGCTAGCCTCTGGGCTAGGGCTGAACGTCGACGGCGAGGAAACTTCGAACGTCGTCCGCGGGCAGTCGATTGCCCCTGGAAGCGAGGTCAAGGCCGGTACCACCGTCTGGCTGCAAACCGGGTGAAAGCGCCACGTCGGCATGGGAGGTAGTGAGGTGCGACTCAAGCAAGTGATGGCGGGGCAACCTATTCGAGCGTGGATAGGAGACGCCGAGATGGAGATTAAGGGAATTCAGTACGACTCTCGGCAGGTCGTGCCGGGCGACGTGTTTTGCGCGGTGCCGGGCTTCCGCACCGATGGACATTTGTTTTGCCGGGAAGCCCAACATCGCGGGGCACGCGCCTTCATCGTGGAGCGGGCGGAAGCGGTGCCTTCGGGGATGCCGGGGGTGGTGGTGGAAGACGCCCGCCGGGCCATGGCCAAGCTCTCCGACACGTTTTTTGGCTCCCCTTCGCGGCGGTTGTGGATGGTGGGGGTGACGGGGACCAATGGCAAGACCACGGTGACGCATTTGATCCGGGGGATCCTTGAGGCGGAAGACATCGCTTGCGGTTTGACCGGCACCA
The DNA here is from genome assembly GCA_021846365.1 of Bacillota bacterium. Lineage (GTDB taxonomy): Bacteria > Bacillota > Sulfobacillia > Sulfobacillales > Sulfobacillaceae > JAJZXC01. The sequence goes on from JAJZXC010000003.1 coordinate 23,427, forward strand.
TCCACACTCTGGTCGGACCCGAGGTGTTCAAAGTGGTGCGCACCACCCCGGAAGCCCCTGACCTGCAGCGAATCTTGCGTCACATGGTGGACCGCGGAATGAAGGCGGCGGTGATGGAGGTATCTTCGCACGCCCTCGCCCTCAAGCGTGTTGAGCACGTGGAGTACGACGTTGCCGTGCTTACCAACTTGACCCAGGATCATCTCGACTTTCACAAGGATTTCGAAGATTACTTTCAGGCCAAGGCCCGTCTCTTTCGCGCCCTGGGACACGGACTAGACAAGGGGCCGGTTGCAGCCGTGATTAACTTAGATGACCGCTATGCCACGCGCTTCTCGCAAGAGGCGACCGTTGCGGTGGTGACCTATGGTATCAAGTCAGGGGCAGATATCCGCGGTGAGCAGGTCCAAATCAGCAGCGACCGCGCGCAGTTCGTGGCAGTGTTTCCGAATGGTCACCGGCAACCGGTCAGTTTGGGCATGACCGGCCAATTTAACGTGCAAAATGCGCTGGCCGCGATGGCTGTGGGCTGGGTGCGCCAGATCGACCCGGAGACCATGGCGCGGGCGCTGGCGCGCTCGCCGGGCGTGCCCGGCCGTTTCGAGCGGATTGACCTGGGTCAGCCATTCACCGTCATCGTGGACTATGCCCACACCCCGGACGGGTTTGATAACGTGCTGAAAACCACCCGCGAGTTTGCCATCGGCAGGGTGATGGTGGTGTTTGGCGCGGGCGGCGACCGAGACCAGGGTAAGCGCGCACAAATGGGCCAGGTGGCCGGGCACTACGCGGATTGGGTGATGCTAACGGCAGACAACCCGCGTTCGGAAGATCCGCGCGATATTATCGCCCAAATTGAGCAGGGCTTGCGAGAGGTCGGCGGGCAGTGGGAAGTGGAGCTCGACCGTGAGCGAGCCATCCGGAGCGCGTTGGGGCGGGCCAAGCCGGGGGATGTCGTGCTTATCGTAGGTAAGGGACACGAAACCTACCAGATCTATCGCGATGCCACCATTCACTTTGACGACCGGGAAGTGGCCCGGCAGGTGCTCAAGGAGATAGTGCAGCAGTCTTAGGGCCAAGCCGGGTTACCCGGCCAGCAAGCGCGTAGGCGTAAACAAAGGAGGGAGCCAGCGGTGTCTGGGGTCTTTGGCCAGGAGCTAATTCACCAGCCGTCGGCAACGGTCGTCGGCGGGCAGGAACGGCTTACCGCTGGCGCACGGGTGATTTCCATAACGTGGCGAGAATGGGCCGAGTGGACCGGTGCCACCGTGCAAGGGGTGTCGAACCTCAACGCGCACATTCATCGGGTGACGATCGACAGCCGGACGGCGGGGTCCGGTGATCTGTTCGTCGCCCTGCCGGGCAGCCGGGTCCACGGCCATCAATTCGTTGGTGAGGCGTGGCGGGCGGGAGCGGTGGCGCTGGTGGAGAACGGCTTCGCGGACTGGGGGGGACCGGTCCTGCGGGTAGCCTCGCCGTTGGACGCGATGGGCACGGTGGTCCGTCGCTATGTTGACGACCACGAGGTGCGTGTGGTCGGAGTTACCGGCAGTGTGGGCAAAACCAGCATCAAGGAATTGATTGCGGCGGTGTTGGCCACGAAATACTCCACGGCAGCCACGGTAAGCAACTACAATACCAAGATCGGGATTCCGCTATCGTTCTTTGATGCCTCGGGCGAGGTGGCTTATTTTGTGGCCGAAATGGGTATGCGGTTTGCCGGGGAAATCCGCCGGCTGACCGAAATCACCCCGCCCGACGTGGCCGTCATCAGCAACATTGGGCCCAGTCACCTCGAAACGCTGGGTTCCCTGGATGCGATTTCAGCCGCCAAGAGTGAGATTCTTCATGGTCTTCGGCCCGAGGGCGCGGCGGTGCTGAATTTTGACGATCCACGAGTGCGCTATCTAGGCAATAGTCTTAAAGGTCACCGGGTGATGTGGTACGGTGAAACGCCAGGCTTGCACGTGAGCGTCGAACAGGCCCAACTGGAACGCGAGCATACTCGCATCCGGCTCAGGTGGGACCAGCGAGCTTGGGACATCCGGCTGCCTTGGCTGGGCGTTCACCAAGCGGCCAATGTGGCGGCCGCATTTCTGGTCGGCATGGCCGCGGGGGTAGCCCCGGAGCAGGCGATTGAGGGATTGGAGACGATATCTGGCAACCGGTCGCGTATTCGCCGTCATCAGGTGGGAACCCTGGAGGTTTTGGAAGACGACTACAATGCCAGCCCGGTGTCAATCGAGGCGGCCTTGGCGGTATTGGCCGCTCAGGCGGGCCGGCGCGTGGCTGTATTGGGCGACGTGTTGGAACTCGGGGCTGAAGAAGAAGCCATGCACCGGCGTATCGGGATTAAAACCGCGTCGAGGGCGGATGTGGTGGTGACCGTAGGATCGCGTGCCCAGTACATCGCCGAAGAGACGGCGGCACGAGAATTGCCCACCTACAGCACGAAAACGATTGAGGAGGCGATAGCGGTGCTGACCAAGACGCTGCGCCCGGGAGATGTCGTCCTGGTCAAGGCCAGCCATGGAGTGGCGCTAGAACGGCTGGTGCGTCAGCTGGAGGAATGGGGCGGGCCACGGTGAGACTCATTCTGGCGGTGGTAATTGGCTTTTCCGTCGCTCTGGCGCTGGGCCCGCTGCTCATTCCCCTGTTGCAGCGAATGAAGATCGGGCAGACGGTCCGCGAGGCAGGGCCGGAGACGCATCATAAGAAGCAGGGGACCCCGTTGTTGGGAGGTATCCTCTTTTTGGCGCCGCTGCTAGTGGCGGTGCCGCTGCTTGACGGCGGCTCGGTCTTGGCCTGGAGCCTCTTGCTGTTGATCCTCGGTTATGGGGCGCTTGGCTTGGCCGACGATTTGATCAAGACCTTGCATAAGCGTTCGCTGGGACTTAGGGCACGCGAAAAGCTTTTCGCCCAAGTTCTCCTCGCGGTGATCTTTGTCTGGCTTGCTCAACGTTACGGCGGTGCGCATCAGGGGTGGGTCTTGCCGTTCGGTTGGAAGCCGTGGACGCCGGGCATATGGTACGGCCCGATCGCCGTGCTAGCCATTTTGGGTGCTGGCAACGCCGTGAATATCACCGATGGCCTGGACGGACTGGCCGGCGGCGCGTCAGCCATCGCCATCGCGTTCTTTGCCTACGTTGCCATCGCGGGCGGTCATCAGGCGCTCGCTATAGTCAGTCTGACCATAGTCGGCGGACTGGTGGCGTTCTTACGCTACAATCTTCACCCCGCCGCCATTTTTATGGGCGACACCGGGGCGTTGTCGCTGGGAGCAGCGTTGGGGGGAGCCGCGGTGCTCTCCCACCTGGTGCTGCTGTTGCCGATTGTCGGGGTGCTGTTCGTCGTGGAGACCCTTTCCGTCATCGTGCAAGTGTTGAGCTTTAAGTTGACCGGAAAGCGGATTTTTCGGATGAGTCCCTTGCACCACCACTTTGAACTGGCGGGTTGGACGGAAGAGCGGGTGGTAACCGTATTTTGGCTGGTAGCCGTGTGCGGGGCGGCGGCCGCTTGGTGGCTGCGCATCCCAGTGCAGATATTGTAAAGGATGGGGGGACGCGCGTGCGCGGAGGCCAGGATTTCATTCTGTTGGTGGCCGTCCTCAGCTTGCTGGCGGTAGGGACTCTGGTGGTGTTTTCGGCCAGCGCCCCGGGTGCCCTTTATGCCCTGGGCACCCCGTACCATTTTATTGAGCGTCAGATCATGTGGGCGGCGCTCGGTATCGGGTTGATGGTGGCTACCTCGCGTATTGATTACTGGCGGTACGACCGGGGAATCTTGCCGTTTTTCGGCCTAAGCGTTCTCCTGTTGATCGTGGTCTTGGTGCCCCACATTGGGCGCGAGATTAATGGTTCCCGGCGGTGGTTGGGCTTTGGCCCCCTTATCGTGCAGCCTTCGGAACTGGCCAAACTGTCCATGGTGATGCTGTTTGCGCGTCTGCTCAGCATCAACCAGAACCGGATCGGCGATTTTTGGCGCGGGGTGGTGCCGCATCTGGCCATCGCCTCAGTGGTGTTCGGCTTGGTGATTGCCGAACCCGACTTGGGGACGACGGTTGCCCTGGCGGGCACCTTCTTCGTCATGCTGTTTGTGGCCGGTGCGCGCACTCGCCATCTGTTGGGGCTGGGGACCTCGGCGCTTCCCATCTTGGCGGCCGCGATTGTCGCTGCGCCATACCGGGTTCAGCGCGTGACCACATTTTTGAATCCCTGGAAAGATCCGCTAGGGGCGGGTTTTCACACGATTCAAGGGTTGTTGGCCTTGGGTTCCGGGGGCATCTTGGGGGTCGGTCTGGGCGCTTCCCGGCAGGCGCTGGGTTTTCTGCCCGAGGCCTACACCGACTTTGCCTTCGCCGTCCTGGGCGAAGAAATGGGTTTGTTGGGCACGATTTCCGTCGTGGTGCTGTTCTTAATCCTGGCTTGGCGGGGATATCGCATCGCCATGCGGGCACCCGACCTGTTTGGGTCGCTGTTGGCCACCGGCATCACAACCATGATTGCATTGCAGGCGGGAATCAATATCGGAGTCGTCACCGATACGCTGCCGGTGACGGGAATCACCCTGCCGTTCATTAGTTACGGCGGCTCGTCGCTGGTCCTGAGCTTGTGTGGCGTCGGCATTTTGTTAAACATCAGCCAGCATGCGACGTAGCGTATTGCCGTGCACCCAGGGGACCTCCGGCGGGCAGATTGCCTGCGGAGCGACCGGGAAAGCTTGGTCGAAGGAGCGATGGGGTTGCGAATCGTATTGGCGGGTGGGGGGAGCGGGGGTCATATTTATCCGGCCCTGGCCATCTATCAAGCAATGAAAGAGGCGGATCCGTCGCTGGAGGTGCTGTACCTGGGGACCCGGCACGGGCTGGAGGCGAGCCTGGTGCCCAACCACCAGCTGCCCTTTCGCGCCATTCACGCCCAGGGAATGCTTGGCCAGGGGTGGAAAAAGCAGACGCTCGGGGCCGCTTCGGTGCTTTGGGGCGGGGTCGAGGCCGTCGCTATCTTGCGCCAGTTTCGCCCCGACCTGGTGATCGGCACCGGTGGCTACGTGACTTGGCCGGTGGGCATGGCGGCGGTTGTCCTGGGCGTCGGTTTAGTAATTCAAGAGCAAAACGTCTGGCCAGGATTGACCAATCGCCTGCTTTCCCGATTTGCGGCTTTGGTGATGACGCCTTTCGAGGAGAGCCGAGCGTACTTTTCCCACCCGCGGCGGGTCAAGGTGATTGCCAACCCGGTCCCGCCTCCCGTGCCCAAGACGCGCGAGCAGGCGCGGCAAAGTCTGGGACTGGATCCGGCCATCCGGCTCCTGATGGCGACCGGAGGGAGCCAAGGAGCGGCGGGTATCAACGACTGGGTGCTCGATCTGTTGCCGGCGGTTATAGATGCGCCCGACTTGGGCTTATTGTGGGCCACCGGCCCCCGCTACTATCCGGCGGTGGCCGAACGACTGGCGGGAGCCTACGGCCCCCTCGACCCGCGGCGGATTCGGGTCCAGGCATATTTCGATGCCATCGGTCAGTGCTATCGCGCAAGCGACCTGTTTTTGGGGCGAGCCGGCGCAATGACCATCGCCGACTGCCTGGCCTACGGGCTACCAATGGTGCTGGTGCCCTCGCCCCATGTCTCCGAAGACCATCAAACCCGAAATGCCGGAAAACTAGAGAAGCAAGGAGCAGCCCTCGCCATGGTCGAGCGGGACTTGGGCCCGCGGGCCACCGAGCGAGTGCTCAAATTGGTGGCGGATGGGTCCGCCTTGGCGGTGATGGCCGAGAACACACGCCGAATTTCGGACCCCAGGGCCGCAGACAAGATGGCCAAGCTCATCTTGGATTTGAACCGTCGGCCACGGGGAGGTGAGTCGCATCGACTTCGCACCAATCGCCGCTGATCTGCGTAGGTTGAACGTAGGCGCGGTACGCGAACAAGAGCCCATGGCACGCCATACCTCGTACCGGATTGGAGGGCCGGCCCGGGTTTGGGTGGGCACCGAATCTGCCCAGGGGGTGGTCAACACCTTGGAATGGCTAAAGACTCGGCAAATTCCCTACGTCATCCTGGGACAGGGGACCAACCTCCTCGTTTCCGACCGAGGCGTGCAGGCGGTGGTGCTGTCCATCGCGGATGGATTGAAGGACGTCGCGATCCGGGAGGAGACGATGGACTCCGGTTCCGGGGTCCTGCTGACCAAACTGTCGCATTTGGCGGCTCGAGCCGGGCTGGGAGGCCTCGAATTTGCGATTAGCATCCCGGGAACCTTGGGCGGTGCCTTGGTCATGAACGCTGGTGCCCATGGCTCGGCGATGGTTGAAGTGGTGCGGTCGGTGAGGGTTTGGGACCCCGTGGCCGGCGTACGCGACATTCAGGCGGTGGAGGCCGAATTTGCATATCGACAAAGCCGGTTTCAGCGTTCGCCGTGGATTGCGCTGACCGCCGAGTTGGTACTTCATCCCCGCGATGCTGACGAAATCCGGGACGCCATGCGCCGCTTCATGACTCACCGCAAATCGACCCAGCCAGTCGGCCAGCCCAATGCGGGCAGCGTGTTCAAAAATCCGAGGCCGCTTTATGCCGGGCGCCTTATCGAAAGCGTCGGCGGCAAGGGCTGGCGGGCGGGGGATGCCGAGGTCTCTTGCCTGCACGCGAACTTTATCGTGAATGTGGGCCGGGCCAAGGCCGAGGATGTCCTCCGCCTGATGCGCCGAATCCGCTGTGCAGTGTATCAGCGCTACCACGTCATCCTGCGGCCCGAGGTGCGTTGGGTCGGGCCCGGAGAAGGGGGAGCCAGTGCGACATGGGAGAATTTGTGGTACGAGGAGGGCGTCGGCTTGACGGAACCGTGCGAATAAACGGAGCCAAGAACGCCGTACTGCCAATTATGGCAGCCAGCTTGCTGACCGACGGCCCCGTGGTTCTGCGCGATGTGCCCCAAATCCGTGACGTTGCGGTGATGACGGACGTTCTGACTGCCTTGGGCGCGGTCGTCGAGCGAGCAGGACGGAGCTTGGCGATTGATTCGCGGGGGGTAGACCGCTTTCAGGTGCCGGAGCTTCTAATGCAGGAGATGCGCGCGTCGGTTTTCGTCATGGGGCCGCTTTTGGGCCGGTTGGGCCGGGCGGCCATCGTCCAGCCGGGAGGATGCGCGATTGGGGATCGACCGATTGACTTGCACCTGGCGGGATTTCAGGCGCTGGGGGCTGAGGTCAGCGAAGATGCCGGGGGCGGCACGCTGGTGGTCTCCCCACGACTTAAGGGAGCGGAAATCCATTTGAGTTTTCCGTCTGTCGGCGCCACCGAAAACTTGATGATGGCGGCGGTGATGGCCGACGGCGAGACCCGGATTCGCAACGCGGCGATGGAGCCTGAGGTGGTGGACTTGGCCCAATTCCTGGAGCAAATGGGTGCGCGGATTCGCGGAGCCGGCACGCCGGAGATTCGCATAAGCGGTTGCGCCCGCTTAGCCGGGGCGGATCACACGGTGATCCCCGACCGCATTGAAGGGGCGACGTTTGCGCTCGCCGCGGCGGCTTCCGGCGGCACCGTGCGGATGGAAAATTGCCTGGCCGATCATCTCCCCGGCCTATGGGAGCATTTGCGGAGTTTGGGTTGTGCGATTAGGGTCGACGACCATGACGTGGTGGAGGTCGAATGCCCGAACGCGTACCCACCCCGGGCGATATCGATCTACACGGGTCCATACCCCGGGTTTGCCACCGACATGCAGGCGCAATTCATGGCCTTGCTGCTTAAAGTGCCGGGCGTGCATTACATTTCCGAGCGCGTGTTTGAAAACCGTCTGGGACACGCGGGCGAATTTCGGCGGCTGGGCGCGCGTATCACCGCGGATCAGCGGGTGGCCATTGTCTATGGGGGGCGTGGCCTACACCCCGGCACGGTGCGGGCCCAAGACCTGCGAGCCGGTGCCGGGCTGGTCATTGCCGCGCTCGAGATTCCTGGGTCCACCCACATCGTGAACTCGGCGGTGATCGAGCGAGGCTATGAGAATCTTGCCGGCCGGTTATCGCGGCTGGGTGCCGATGTGACATGCGTTTAGCCTATGCGTCGCTCCCCGGGGCGGGAGAGACGGCTCCGATCCCCGACCCCGGGGGTCCCCGCGACGTCGGCAGCCAGCCAGCTTCTGAGTGGGGTTGGAGATTTTGTCTCTTGCCCATCCGCCTGCCCGTCGAACCAGCAAACCTGTTAAGATAGGACAAAGCTTGGGCATAGCTGAAGACTCGGAAGAGGCCGAGGCCGCCGTGGCGAAGGTTGACTGCCCATTGCCTGAGTATGTCTGTCTGCTGTTCCGGCCCCAGGTCGGCGTGTCCGCCGAGGAAAGTCTCTCTCCGTCGCTCCCGCGGCAGGAAATTCGTACTTTGAAGAGAAATGGATGGTAACGGTAGCGGTTGTTGGGGGGATATGCGGGTGGCCAGAAGACAGCTTGTTCTTGCCGTGGACGTGGGAACCACCAAGGTCTCTGCATTGGTCGGCGAGGCTCGACCAGAGGATGACTTGGCGGTGATCGGCATCGCGGCGACACCGGTGGTGGGGATGCGGCGCGGCCTAGTGTTTGAGGTGGAACGGGTGGCGTTGGCCATCCGCGACGCGGTCAACCGAGCCAACAGCATGGCGGGGACCGAGCTATCGATCGCTGGCATCTCGGTCAACGGGGATCATTTGACCTTAACCCCGGGACGGGCCGAGGTCGCGGTGCGGACCGGTACCGTCCGCGAAGAGGACGTCCGCATGGCGATTCACAAGGCAAGCCAGGTCAAGTTGCCCGCCGATCACGAAGTGGTTGAGGTCATCCGGCGCGGCATTGCGGTCGACGGGTTTCGCGGCGTCAACGATCCGGTGGGCATGGTGGGACACGTCTTGGCCGCCGACGTGTTTGTGGTCAGCGGACTCGGCACGGTGCTGCGCAACCTCCGCCGAGTGGTGACCATGGCGGGGATTACTCCCCTCGGTTTTACCGCCGGCATTAGGGCGGCGGCAGACGGCGTGCTGGGCAACGATGACCGCCAACTGGGAGTAGTGCTGCTCGACGTGGGTGGAGGCACCACGGGAATTGCCATCTATCGAGGTGGGCATCTGCAGCACTTGGGGGTGGTTCCTATCGGTGGAGAGGCCATTACCTCGGATCTGGCGGTCGGCTTGGGAGTGGTTGCCGCCCAAGCGGAGCGCCTGAAATTGGAATATGCCCACGTTGGCGGCAGTCGCGACGGCACTCTGGAATTGCACAGTGTCAACGGTCAGTCGCTGAAACGGATCGAGGTTGGGGAACTGGAAGAAATCGTGGAAGCTCGAGTGGAAGAATGGGCCACCTTCATCGAAGACCAGTTGCGCCAGGTGGAATGGACCAAAGGCCCTGCCGCCGGCGTGGTGGTGACCGGAGGGGGTTCCTCGCTAAAGGGTCTGGCGCCCTTCCTAGAAGCGCGTTGGGGCTGGCCGGTCCGCATTGGGCAGCCCAAGGTGCTTAAGGGTTTGTCTGATCTGACCCGGAATCCCGGCTATTCGACCGTGGTCGGACTGGCCCGCGGTCTGGTCGGGCCCGAGGCGATCACGGCCGCCGGCAGCGGATGGTGGGCCTGGGTCCGGCTGTTCATGCGGCGTTGGTTACGATAGCATACATCTAATGGCATAGCTCAATATGAGGACCAAACTGAGCGCCCGGGCGGGCGGGGGGGACAAGCAATGTTGGAGTTTGACCAAGCGGAAGAGAATTTCGCCGTCATTAAGGTGGTCGGCGTCGGAGGCGGGGGCACCAACGCCGTCAACCGGATGATCCAGGCTGGGCTCAAGGGCGTGGAATTTATTGCGCTCAACACCGACGCCCAGGCTCTGGCCCTGTCAATGGCGGGCATCCGCTTGCAGGTGGGGACGAAATTGACCAAGGGGCTGGGGGCGGGGGCCAATCCGGAGATAGGGCAAAAGGCGGCCGAGGAAAGCCGCGAACAGATTTCCGAGGCGCTGAGGGGAGCTGATATGGTATTTATCACCGCCGGGATGGGCGGCGGGACCGGCACCGGCGCAGCGCCGGTGGTGGCCGAGGTGGCAAAAGAAGTTGGAGCCTTGGCGGTGGGAGTGGTCACCAAACCGTTTACCTTTGAAGGAAGGCGCCGACAGGCGTTCGCTGAAAAGGGTGCCGGCAACCTGAAGGCCAAGGTGGACACGTTGATCACCATCCCTAATGACCGTCTGCTGCAGGTTGTCGAAAAGCGCACGTCGATCGTGGAGGCGTTCAGGATCGCCGATGATGTGCTTCGCCAGGGCGTCCAAGGCATTTCGGATTTGATCGCCGTGCCCGGGCTGATCAATCTCGATTTTGCCGACGTTAAGACCATTATGTCTGAAATGGGATCCGCCTTGATGGGGGTGGGCATCAGCCAAGGAGAAAGCCGTGCCCAGGCCGCGGCCAAGGCCGCGATTTCCAGCCCGCTATTGGAGACCAGTATTGACGGCGCACGCGGCGTCTTGCTCAATATTACCGGCGGAGGCGACTTGTCCTTGTTTGAGGTCAACGAAGCGGCCGAGATTGTCATTCAGGCTGCCGATCCCGAGGCCAACATCATTTTCGGAGCGGTGATCGATGACGGCATTAAGGACGAGGTGCGGGTGACCGTGATTGCTACCGGTTTCAGCGGCGATCGGGTGAGGACGCCGGCCTCTGAGCCCAGTGCCCACGAAGCGGAGAAGATTGAAGTCAAACCCTTTCCCAACGACGATTTGGATATCCCGGCGTTTTTACGCCGCCGCAGCTGATTTCCGGTGCGTGGCTGACGTCTTGCTGAGTAGCATCACGGGCCAGGTGGCATATTATAAGACCACAGGATTACGCAGCCGACGGGTAATGCGAAGGAGACGTGGCAATGGCGCGGGCCGGGCGCCCGATTGTGGTATTTGATTCGGGAGAAGGCGGGCTCACGCTGCTGAAACAGGCGTGGGCGCTCTATCCGGGAGAGGATTATATCTATATTTGCGATACCGAGCATTTTCCGTATGGTCAGCGACCGCTTGTCCAAGTGCGGACGTTTTTCTTGGGCGTGCTGACCTACGCACTGACTTTGGACCCCAAGGCGGTGATCATCGCCTGCAACACGGCTACCGCCGCCGCCTTGGATGCTGCCCGCGCGGTATCCGGAGACGTGCCCGTGGTGGGGGTGGTTGAACCCGGCATCCTGGCGGCGGTGCGGGTTACCCACAATCGCCGGATCGGGGTGCTGACGACCGTCGCCACCCATCGGTCAGGGATTTACCAAAATGGGCTGAGGGCGGCCGAGGCCAGGGCGGTGGTGTGGCAGCGACCTTGCCCGCTCTTGGTGGTGCTGGCCGAAAACGGGCGGGTAACCGGGCCCGAGAGCCGGGCAGCCGTTGCCCACTGCGTGCAGGGGTTGCTCGCCGAGGACGTCGATACTCTGATCCTGGGCTGTACTCACTTTCCCCATATGCAGGCAATCTTTGCCGAGGTGGTTGGAGACCGTGCACACTTGATCGACCCCGGCTTGGAGACGGCCAAAATTCTGCCTCATTATGTTGTCGGCCTGCAGCGTGAAGGTTTGGGAACCGTGAGCCTTCTTACCACCGGCCAGCCCGAACGCGTGCTGCGCGTTGGCCGCCAGCTCTGGGAGCACATCGTCATGCGGCCCGGGCAACTGGCCTGGGAAGACGGCGAAGTCGTCCGGCGGCGGTGAAAGGAGGCGGTCTGCGGCTGCCTGCCGAGCGCGGCTACCAGCAGGCCAGCCCGCCGTCGGCGCGGCCCTCGGTGCCTCCGGTGAGGACGCCGGCTGCGTTGCGGAGAATCATTTGACCCCGTCCGAATGATTCGCGATCTGGGCGCACCTCCACCCGGTGCCCGCGGGCACGGAGGCCATCGACGATCCAAGGTGCCACCTCAGGCTCCACCGCCACCAGTTGTCCTTCCAGCCACTGCCAGCGCGGGGCGTCGAGCGCCGCTTGCGGGTTCAGGTGAAAATCTATGACGTTGGACACCACTTGCAGATGGGCCTGTGGCTGCATCAATCCGCCCATGACGCCGAACGGACCCAGATAGTGGGCGCCTTGGCCCAAAAAGGCGGGAATGATAGTGTGGTAAGACCGCTTGCCAGGTTCGAGAAAATTCGCCGCCTGGGGGTTGAGGGAAAAGAGATGGCCGCGATTTTGCAACGCAATGCCGGTGCCGGGAACCACCAGGCCGGAACCAAAGCCCATGTAGTTGCTTTGGATGTAAGATACCATGTTGCCTTCCCCGTCGGCGGTGGCCAAATACACCGTGCCGCCGCCCGGAAGACGTTGAGGGCCGGGATCCCGGGCCGACTTGCCGATGGCGGCGAACTTGGTCGCCGCATAGGCGCTCGTGAGCCAGGTAGCGATCAGGTCAGGCGGCATCCAAAGGGGATCGGTGATCTCGGCTTGGCAGTCAGCCATGGCTA
>JAJZXC010000151.1 GCA_021846365.1 Bacillota bacterium
GGTCCTCCGTACGACGTTACATCTTCCGGCTTTTCTACCAAGAAGCAGTTCAGGGCCACTATGCGGTCGCCAGGAGCGAGTATGCTGGCGACCGGACCGTCCCGAGAACTGGTTTCAGCCTCCACCTAGGCCGGGTGCGCCCAACCCGGCCTGACATCCAGCCATGCTGCGGGCATGCTCGAACTCCGAGCCCGTCGGCATTGACGCTCGCTGTCTGACCCGCCCATGATGGGAAGGAGTTGGCCCCAGGGCAAGGGATCGACCGACGCGACATAACTGCAACCGAGCGAAAACCGGCAATGCAGCGGGGTCCGCATCGGTGTAGCGGGCTGGCCAGGGATCGTCGGCATACGGCTATATTGTTGCTTGTCTCATTAGTGTTGTCGGAACAGGAGCGCCCCCTCCCCTCATGACTTACGGTTACTATGCGCTGGTAAGCATGGCGACTGAAACGAGGCGTGTACATCAGTCCTCGGGAAACACGTCGTCGCCGGCGAGGGTCTTGCCATGCCGCATCTGATCTCGAATCCGTCGATAGTGGACGAGCTCTTCCCCGCTGAGGGGCTCGTCTTGGTCAATCAATTTGCTGAGCTAGGGCTGGCAACTTATCAGCGGGTAGACCGTCAATTACACCATGCAATTGTTCCTGAGACAGACCCACGCGCATCACCTCTCCCGGCGTTTTATCGACTAGAATTAAACTCCAGCCAACGTCAATGGTTTTTCCCGATTTAAAGTCGTAAGATGGGTGAAAAGGGATCATCAGTGTCGGCGGCGTAGGAAGGAAGCAGATGCCGGAGCAACCCCGGCGCTGACCGTTGGGTCCAGCGTAGGTCGGCCGCAAATAGGAAAGAGGCGTCATCCGAGTCGGCTGGCGGCGGTAGTAACCAAGCGATTAGGAAGGAGGGAGGCGTGCGTTCGTTCGGCCCAGAGCCGAGGGGAGGGCACGCCGCTCATGATGAACCGAACCTGGGTCATTGTTGCCACCGTGGTTAACGTTTTGGTGCCGGGAATTGGGACCTTGATGATGGGCAAGTGGCGGGTCGGTGCCATTCAGTTGGGCGTCTTTATGGCCGCCGGACTCCTCGACCTGATGACATTTGGATTGATCCATCCAGTTTTGCTGCCGGTTCGAATTTTGGATCGGCTGTGGGCGCTGGCAAGCGGGCTCTGGGCGCTCGGCCCCGGCAGCAAACCGGGGGGAGGCCGCCACAGCCTGATCTGAGCTAGCTGACGCCGAACGACGCGGAGCGGGGCGCTACTTTCCCGTCCAACCGTTACGGCGTCAAGGCAGGCGGAGTGTGAGACAGGTGACGCGAAGCAGAGCCAAGATTATTGTCATGGGAAGTTTGATCGTGGACTTTTACGTCCGCGTGCCCCGGGAACCTAGGGACGGGGAGACGCTGGTCGTCCAAGACGCCGGACTCTACGCCGGAGGCAAGGGACTTAACCAGGCGGTGGGAGTCCGCCGTTTGGGTGCCAAGGTATATGTAATAGGTCGCGTGGGCGATGACGTGTTCGGCAAGTTTCTGCGGGCCGCGATCCGTCGCGAAGGGTTGCCGGTCGACGGCATCGCGGTTGACGACCAGGTCCCCACCGGTACGGCGCTACCCATAGCCGGTCCGGACCACCACTACATCTTGCACGTTCCCGGGGCCAACCAAGCCTTGCGGACGGAGGAAGTCAGTGCCCAGTTGGAACGACAGACTGACGCCAAAATGATTCTGCTCCAAGGCGAAGTTAACCGTGAGGTTAACTTAGTGGCCGCCTTGTGGGCGAAAGAACACGGCTGCATGGTGGTTTTGGACCCGGCGCCGACGGAGGCGATCAGCGAGGATTTGCTGTTGCTGGCCGACTATGTGACGCCCAATTTGGTGGAATTGGCGCAGTTAACGGGGTCGGATCCCGCGCGTAACGTCAGCGAGGCCATTTTCCAAACCGATGGCCTGTTTGCCCGTCATTCCCAGTTGACCGCCGTGATGGCCACCCTAGGGCCCTGGGGGGCGTACGTGGCTAGTCGTCAGGGCCATTTTCACCTCGAGGCGCGCCACGTGCTGGCTCAGGACACAACAGCAGCTGGCGATGCCTTTAATGCCGCATTGGCGGTCACCCTGGCCGAGGAGGGGGGGACGATCCGGCAAGCTGCCGAGCACGGCGTCCTGGCGGGCACTTACGCCTGCCAGATTTCCGGGGCTCTGCCCAGCATCCCCGCCCGGAATGACCTTGCTGAATGGTGATTTAGCACAGGCGCTCGGCTTCAATCTTAATAATGGGCGATTTCGACCAAGTTCTGGTCGGGATCGCGGAGGTAGATCGAGGTCATTGGCCCTAATGCCCCCGTTCGCGGCACGGGACCGGCTTGCGCCTCAATCCTCACCGCCCGCAAATGGCGTAGGGTAGCCTCTATCGTACCGGAGGCGATGAGGCAAATGTCGGCCGACCCCGGCACGGGCCGTATCGCCTTGGGCTCAAATTGGTTGCCGGTCGGGTGCAAATTGATCTGCTGCCTACCGCACCGCAACGCATGGCGCCCGTCCCCGAACAGTTCTGCCCGCATTCCGAGGACCTCGGTGTAAAATGCCTCAGTGACGGCGACATCGCGAACCGTCAACACCAAATGGTCAATGCCCTCGATTTGCACTCGATCCCTCCCCAAGGAACTTGTCCATTTATTATCGGGTCATACCATATATACGGAACCGATCCAACGATAACCATATATATGCGGGTAACGAATGACCGGGATTCCAATTTATGGACAAGCTCCTTGTTTGAGCGCCGGCCGACTGCCATGAGATTTGCCCGTCCCCACGCCTAGGGAACGAACGACGGGCGGGTCAGATCGGTGATGGGCAGCGCGAACAACTCTCCGTTGCGCGTGCTGACAAACAGCGTACGGCCGTCTACGAATGGCACGCCAGGCATGAAACTGCCGGGAAATTGCACCCTGTTGACGATATGGCCGTCGGTCGGGTTGAGCACGAAGAGCGTTCCTCGGGCATCGCCCACCAACAAATGTCCCTCGGCCAAGACCGGAGCTTGGGACACGGGTCGGCCGTTCAGGCGGTTTGACCACAGCACCTGTCCGTTGCCCGCATTTAATGCGTACACGGCGTTGGCCACCGAGCTTCCCACATAAATGGTGTCATGAACCAATAACGGGACGCCAGATTCGTAAAGTGCACCGTGGGTCGGCCGCGTGCCGTAGCCGAGCAGCCGCCTCCAGACGATTTTTCCGGTAGCTTGGTTGAACGCGACAAACATGGCGGCTGGCTGGTGGTGGAAATAGTAGACGGCTCCGATGAAAACATCGGTGCGGTTGGCCACCGGTGAGCAATCGTCCAAACCGGCGACGGCAGGGGTATGCGTACTCCACAGCTGCTTCAAGTTGCTCAGATCAACCGCATACATATTGTAGGGAAAGGCTCCCCCGAAAAAAGCGGTATGGCCCGCCACCGTCGGCGACGACATGCTGACGTAGCTTGCAATCGGCAACCAGCGCACAACCTTGCCGGTCGTCGGAGCGAGGTCCAATACCTGGTCGGCGCCGTTGGCCACGTAAAGTCCGTTCCCGTACAGAACAAATGACGGCATGTTCTCGCCTTGGGTGTTGTATACCCAATCCGTGGCTCCGGTCTCGGCGTTCAGCGCCACGACCTGATTGACCCCCGTCCCCCGTCGGTCGGGATGACTGTTCACCGGTGGGGCATAGTATTTGTTATTGCCTTCGCCAACAAAGATGGTTCCCCGGGTGTAGATCGGGCTGTTCATGATTTGGTTGGGAAACACATGAAACCAGAGCGTACGACCGTTAACCGGGTTGACGGCAACAACTCCGTAGGGTGGATTGACCGTGCCGCCGTAGAGCACCCCGTTAATGAGGGCGGGATCCATGATGGCAGCCCCGTGCAGCGTCCAGGAGGCCGTAAAGTTTCGGTTGGCCCGGTTTTCGACCACCTGGTCGTGAGCGTTGTTCAGTCCGAATTGGGTAAGACGACTAACCCCGAGGACTCCGGCGGCGGAAACACTTTGGTCCAACCCGGTCATCCAGGCGGTCAAGCTTAGGGCCACCCCGAACCCGGCAAGACGCCAAGGCCATCGTCGGCGATGATGCATACGCTTGCTAGCATTCATGATTGTGTCCGCGGTGTCCTTCCGGTTCCCACGATTTGGGATGGAACCGGCACCGCTTCCTCTCCTTTCGGTGGTAAGCCATTGTTCACCAAATTGCCGCGCTGGAGCCCCTGGCTTTAGCCATGGGTCTATGATGCGGGGCCAACGATTCTTTGCCTTGCTAGGTCCGGGCTCCTTTTGGCGGAGTCGTCGTTGGCTCGTCCATCATTGTTGGCCAAGGCCAGGGACGCCTTCGGGTACGCCAGCGTCGACCAGTCAATCGTGCGGCAAAGGTTGGCAACGGCTTTTTGAACCTGCTATTCCCACGTCAGCCTTGAGTGCTGTGTGCATTCTGAGCGATGGATATGGTTACACATCGGGCCGAGATATTCCTGCCAGGGCCAGGACTTTTTTCGACCGCGGTCATCGATTCTTTTTCCGAACCAGACGCGGCAGGTTGTCAGATGGCCAATTATCCGGGAAAATATGGCCGTCAGGACGATGGAAACGATGATGTTGAAACCGGAGGATGGGGATGGGTACAAGCAAGCATTTAGTGGTCGGGAGTTCGGGGCAAGTTGGCAGCCATCTGTTGGCCAGGCTGATGGCGCGGGGAGGCAACGCGTTGGGAACCTATCACCGTCATCCGCGCCAAGACTTGACGGCTCTCGATGTGACCGACGAAGCCAAGGTGCGCGCCGTACTCCAAGAGGCGGCTCCGCACGTGGTCTGGATGCCGGCGGCGATGCCGGACGTCGACCGCTGCGAACGCGAGCCGGAATTGAGCTGGCGGCTGAATGTGGAGGCCGTCCGCAGGCTGGCGGTGGCCGCCAACGACATTGGGGCCAAGTTTGTCTTCTATTCTACCGACTACGTTTTTGACGGCCGCCGCGGACCATATCGTGAGTCTGACACGCCGCATCCGCTGCAGGTCTACGGACGGCACAAATGGGAGAGCGAAGAGTGGCTGCTGGGCCATATTCCCCAAGTATTAATCGTGCGCACGGCTTGGGTCTACAGCCAGGAGGAAAATCCGAAGAATTTTGTGTATCGAATTCGTCAGCAACTAAGCTCGGGACAGCCGCTCAAGGCGGCGACCGATCAGATCTCGACGCCGACTGCGGCCGGGGAGTTAGCCGACCGCTCGATTAGGGCCGTCGACGGCGGCCTCGACGGCATCCTGCATCTCGTCGGGAACGCGCGTTTGAGCCGCTATGCGTGGACGACGGCCCTAGCCGAGCAGTACGGGTACCGGGCCAGCGTGGTTCAGCCAATTTTGACTCACGAACTGGAACTGGCTGCCCAAAGGCCGCTCGACGGTGGGCTGGTCACCGAACGGGAGGGATAGGCGCTCGGTCGGTGGGCAGGCCATGTTCAATGGTGAAACGCTTTGGCCTGAGTCCGGGGGTGTGGATACGGGCCGTCAAGGCTCTCCATATAATCGACCTGGCGCCGAAAGTCCTCGCCAAAGAGTTGGGCCAGGTCCATTGAAAAGCTGTTTCGCACCACCACCCGCATGATTACTGTATCCTCCATGGCGGGGGGCAGCGGATAGGCGGGAACCTGCCATCCCCGTTCGCGCAGGAGATGCGACAGATCGTACAAATCCCAGCGACCCGTCGCTTTAAGCTTCCAGGCCACCACGGGCAGGTCCGAACCATCGCTCAGCAGCTCGAACATGGGCATGGAAGCGATGGTTCGCGCTAAGAAGCGGGCAACGGTTTGGCAGGTTTTTTGCACCTCGTAGTAACCTTGCCAACCCAGTCGGAGAAAATTGTAGTACTGAAGCAGGACCTGGGCGCCGGGCCGGGAAAAATTTAGCGCCAGCGTCGGCATGTCCCCGCCCAGATAGGAGACATCGAAGATGAGCTCGCGGGGCACGAAATCCCGGTGCCGCCACACCACCCATCCCAGACCGGGATAGACTAGGCCGTATTTGTGGCCGGATGCGTTTATGGAATGAACCCGCGGCAAACGGAAGTCCCACAGCAGGTCAGGTTGCAAAAAGGGAGCGACGAAGCCGCCAGAGGCGGCGTCCACATGCAGCGGGATATCGAGGCCCTGTTGCTGTTGAACGTCGTCGAGAATCCGTGCGATCTCCCCCACCGGCTCATACACCCCGGTGTAGGTTACCCCCAACACCGCTACCACCCCGATGGTGTTCTCGTCCACCGCCTTGGCCACCCCGGCCGGGCTGAGCACGGGGGTTTGAGGGCTAACCTGCACATAACGCGGCTCAACCTCAAAATAGTTGGCGAATTTCTCCCACACGACTTGAACGGCCGAGCTAAATACGATGTTGGGATTGGCGGTGGACAGTCCGCGGGCCTGTCGCGCCTTCTGCCATCGACGCTTGAGCACCAGACCAGCTAAAAGGCAGGCTTCCGATGACCCGGTGGTGGAAACTCCTAAACTTTCGCCAGCGTCGGGGGCGTTCCACAGATTGGCCATTATGTGCGCACACCGTTCTTCGATCGCGGCCGTCTGCGGATACTCATCCTTATCAATCATATTCTTGTCGGCCGCCTCGCCGTAGAGAACCTGCGCCTGCGGTTCCATCCAGGTTCCGACGAAAGTGGCCAGGTTAAGGCGCGCATTGCCGTCGAGGGTCAGTTCGTCGTGAATCACCTGATACGCGGTTTCGGGCAACAGACCATGCCGGGCCAGACGAAACCGGGGAACCGAGCTCTCCCCTTGGCGGGCAAACAAAGGATTAATCGCGATTTCCTCTCCAAGTTGTTGCTGGTGGGAATGGTGGTGCGGTTTAGCCATGGGTGGTTAGGTCTCCTTTCGGCAAATGCCTACACGACTGCCTACGATGCGCCATAGGCGAACGCCCACAATTCCGGTGACGCCCCTTTTAGGGTAACACAAGTCGCTAGGTCGAACCTCGGCCTCCGTAGCCGACACTTTGTTCTAGGACGGACTTAAATAAACTCTCGCTCGCCTAACCCGGGTTGAGGCCAATGTCGTCAGGTTAAGCACACACAGGCGCATATGTGTGCTTAACCTGACGACATTGGGGGTAGTACACCATGCAGTGCCACCGACGTGGCAGAGGGAGGAGCCGCTGCGCCCGCCTGCTCTTCCCTTGCCTAACTAAGCCCTCTTCCGGGCACGTTCCCTGCGGGGATCGTGGAGACGGGCGGAGGCCTAGCCTGTATTCCCAACGCTCCCACGAAGCCCGACGGTCGAGGGGGTGGGTGCTCCCCATGTCCCGGGACCGACTTCACGGCTTTCGTGCCCTGGTTGGCACCGCTTTGCGATGGTATGCCATTCCTTCTGCCCTCCCAACGGTCATCCCTCCCGCCGTGTACTCATCTCGTCGGCCCACGACCAATCCTCACGGCTTAGGCCACAATGCCCGCCAACTTCAACGCGCCCGGTTCACCGCCCGGAGCGATCAAGAGCAGGCCGATCCGCGCCAGGGACACGCCATAGTCTGGTAGCAGAAGCTGGCTGCGAATGGCCGTCACACAACCTACGCAAACACGACAAAACGAATGGCCCGAACCTCTGCGGAGTGTAATGCACCTGGACCATAGGGTTCGGCTTTTTTCGGTCAATGCGAATCTACGTGCTTATCTTCAAAAGAGCCACACCCTTTATAGATATAATTGCCTCTGCCGAAAGGAGAACATATACTTGCCGGATCTTAGGGGATTTTCCATCGGAATTCGACCGATTTTAAGCCATCATTTTATCCATTGGTATAGCTCTGCATGCACCGCTATACAAATGGGGTTTTGTCCGTCAAAAAAGGGGTAAAAAGTGTGAGCTTACTCAGGCCCCCTCCGTGCGGAATCGAGCCGGCATCCCACTGTCCATGAACCGATGCGTTGCGCCCCCGCCCAGCTACGTTCCGTAGGGGTGGGGATGGGCCCC
>JAJZXC010000152.1 GCA_021846365.1 Bacillota bacterium
CTTTTTAGTACGGTGGCCGTGACGGCAGGAAATGGGCGGTCGAAGTGAGAATCTCTAGGCAAGATGACCTCCCGGCAAGCACCGTGGTCCGTGTGCCGGTGCCAAGGCGGTGGAGCCTGGGGGGGGGGCAAGCGATTGTTCGGGCAAACGGACGGCCGGAGTCGATCGGATCCACCAGCAGGGAGGTGACACGTGCGGGAGCAGGAGAAGGTGTTCAAAGATCCCGTCCACGGGTACATCTACGTGCATGACCCCTTGATTTGGGACTTGATCAATACGCGCGAAATGCAACGCCTGCGCCGCATCCGCCAGCTGGGAACCGCGTATTTGACCTACCCCGGGGGCGAACACAGCCGGTTTGCCCACTCGCTTGGCGTGTATGAAGTTATCCGCCAAGTCATTTCCCATTTTGAGCGTAACGGATACGGATGGCCGGCCGAGGACCGCCGCTTGGCCTATGCCGCCGGACTCCTTCATGACATTGGGCATGCACCGTTTTCCCACGCCCTGGAGTCGGTGCTGCTGACGCAGCACGAACAATGGTCGGAACAGATCATTCGTCATCCCGAGACCGAGGTGCACCAGGTGTTGGCCGACGTCGCCCCCGATTTTCCGGCCCTGGTGAGCGACGTCATCGGCAAGCGTTACCCGGGTCGGATCATTGTATCCTTGGTCTCCAGCCAACTCGACGGTGATCGCTTGGATTATCTGATGCGCGATGCCGTGATGACCGGGGTAGACTACGGCAGATTCGACCTGCCGCGGATTGTGCGCATCCTTGTCCCCAAACACGACCGCCTGGTCGCTCGGCAGAGCGGGCAGCATACGGTGGAAGCGTATCTGCTGGCTCGCTATTTCATGTACTGGCAGGTGTATTTCCATCCCGTGTGCCGTGCCGCCGAGGTACTTCTTAGGAACCTGCTCGAGCGGGCGAAACACCTGGTCCGCTGCGGGGAACGGGAGATTTCGCCGTTTTCGGCGCTGAACCGGCTGCTCGCCGGTGGCTACGGCGTTGCTGACTATCTGGCCGTCGACGACTCGCTCCTGCTGGCGGCCATGCACTCTTGGCGAGATCACCCCGATGGCGTGCTCGCCGACCTCAGTCGGCGTCTTATTGACCGTCACCTGCCCAAGTATTTTGAACTGCAGGCACCGTTGAGCCAGGATCGACTCTCGGCGGTGGTGGACCTGGTGCGCACCGCTGGATTCGACCCGGCGTATTACTGTACCGTCGACGAAATCGGCACAGTTTATTATGATTACTATTTGGGAGCACAAACCGGCACGCACGGAGACGGCCTATTTCTATGGGACGAAACCTCCGGTGCGCTGACCGAGATGTCACAAGTTTCCGAGCCGATTCGAGCCATGGCGCAAGAAACCAAGCGCAAGGTGCGAAGAATTTACCTGCCGGAAGAGGTAGCGGGAGATCCTCGGTTAAGCCTTCAGCTCAACCGATGGATCCGGCCATGAACGCTGGTGCTCGATCAGGCGCTCGTTCGCCGAGGCGGGAGCGAGCGGGAAATGAAAGGAGCTATCACGTGCTTGACGTGCAGATGTTGATTCCCGGCGATACCCCGCATACGGGCGGAAATCAGATTTCGGCAGAACGGGTGCAGGGAGGGTTGGCGCGGATCGGAATTACAGCCCGGGTGGCGCGCTATGATCCCTTGGCACTGCCGGAAGCTCAGATCTATCATGCGTGGAATGCGGTCCGGGTGGGCCTGGAACTGGTGGCGCGAGGAGTTCCTACCGCCTCTATGGTCGTTACCTGGACGGGAACCGACCTGTGGCAAGACTGGGTAAATCATTCCGAAAGCATACGCCGGGGGCTGGAGGGGGTGCGTTCGCAAGTCGTATTCACCCCAGATGCCCGCCAACTGCTGATCGCTCGGGCGCCGGAATGGGCGGATCGCATTGAACTCATCCCACCTTCGGTGGACGTTGAAACCTTCAGCCCGTACGGCTTGGTCGCGCTTTCGCCGCGACCGCTGATTTTGGTGGCGGGGGGAATTCGGCCGGTGAAAAGATCGGCCTGGGCGATTGACTTGGTCGAGGCCCTGCGCGAGGCAAGCGGGAAGGATATCCATCTGGCCATCGCCGGACCGGTGCGCGAGCGGGGAGAAGGGGAGCGGGTGGCGGAAAAGGCGGCCTCGCGGCCCTGGGTGCGCTTGCTGGGAGAAGTCCCCAAGCAGGAAATGGGACAATGGTACCGGGCGGCGACCCTGGTCCTTAACTGTTCAGAGGTAGAGGGGGTATCCAACGCCCTGATGGAGGCCATGGCCTGCGGAGCACTGGTAGCGGCCACGGACATTCCTGGCAATCGCTCGCTGGTGGAACCGGGGCTGACCGGGGTGCTCTTCGACACCGTCGAGGAGTTTGTGGAGCGTGTGCAAGATAACCTGCGCTCCCCGGCCAAAGCCAGATTCCTGCGCGTTCAGGCCCGACAATTGATTTTGGAACAGCACAACCTGGTCAATGAGTCGGGGGCCTACCGTGCTCTTTACGAGCGGGCTATGGGTTGTCTGTGTTGGAGGTAGCGGTGCGGTACGGATTAATTCGTTTGGATATTGAAGATTATGTCACTCCGGAGTCGGACGACGGTCTGGCCGTCATGCTCGATCAGCTGGACCACCATCGGTTGCCGGCGTCATTCGGGGTGGTGGGGGAAAAAGCGGAAGCACTGTCTCGGCACGGTCGACAAGATCTCCTCCGCCGACTTGCCGCCAAGTCGGCGCTGGGGTTTCATTCCCATAGTCACAGCCGCCACCCCACCTTGGCCGAAGACTTGGCGGAACGGGGATATGCCGACAGTGTTGACCGCTTCATCGCTCGTGAGCGTCCAGGAGTAGAGAGCGTATCCCGACTCATCCGCCCGCCTGACTACTTTACCCAGCCCGGCGGCAATTGGGTGCCATCGGCATTGGACGCCCTGCCCCGTCTGGGCATGTCGATTATGTTCAGTGAATCCTGGAACAGCTACCTGGTGGAATTGACGGAGCCGGTATGGTGTGGTCAGGTGTTGCATTTTTCGCTGCCGGTGCCTCAGCCGGCGCCGTTCTTACTCGGCCTGCCGCAGAGCCTGGAGCAAGCAATTGCACGGCTCGAAAGCGTCCCGGCGAGGATAGCCGACGGCGGCGCGTTTACCATCATGACCCATCCTACGGAGCTGGTCACATCCCAATTTTGGGACGTGGTCAACTTTGGCGGCGGCAAGACGCGAAGACCGCTAACCCCGGCCCCGTTGCGAAGTCGCAACCAGCGGGAGCGAGCGGCGGCCGCGCTCGACACCTATTGGCAGGCGGCCCGACGCCTGGGCAAGCGCGGCGTACAGTGGGTGGACATTTTGACCTTGGCGGAGCACGTAGCGCCCCGATGGCCGGTAGAGGTTCGCCGTGGACAACTGGCGACGGCCCTGGCCGAAAGCGGATTGGGCCCCAGCCGCCGAGCCGAGACGGGAACGCTGTCCGCTGCCCAGTTGATATGGGCATTGGCCTACTTTACGCGCCATCCGCAGGCGGATGCGGCGATCGTGCCCCGGGTAGGCCCCCCTGCCGCCTGGGTTGCTGGTCAGCCGACGGCGGCGACTGCAACCTTGCGGTCAGCCCGGGTTGAAGCCGGGGCCGAGGCCATCCTCAGCCAAGTGGCGCGGGAAGGAGTGCTTCCCGGGGCGTGGCCGGCGGAGGGGACGCCGATTGAAGACTGGGCCGGTGCCGCTGGCCAGCACCTTTTCGGGGCCCGGCAAGAGCCGTTGCCGCTGACGTTTCTAAGCTATGTCAAGGATCCCTCCCGGCTACACTGGGACTGGCCCGTCTTCGCGCCGGGCTTTCAACCGTACCGGTTGTGGGAGGAGACGCGCAGGCTGGCCTGGACACTCGCTCCGGTTCGGTGGCAAGCCATGCCATAGCACCCAAGGCTTTACCGCCGGGCCGCGAGGCCAGGGGTTCGACCGCGCCGGCCAGGTCGTTGATCGATGAAGGCGGCATATCAGTGCGAGGGGGAAAATTGATGCAAGCTATACAAATTGACCAAGCGGGCGGTACGGAGGTACTCCGTTATCGAGAGGTGCCCGACCCAATACCCGGACCTGGCATGGTCCGGGTTAAGGTACATGCGGCGGGCGTGAACCATCGAGATATTTGGGTGCGTAAGGGCACCGTGGGCGAGCTGCCCTACCCGCACATCCCGGGTTCGGATGCGGCGGGTGAAATCGACGCTCTCGGCCAGGGGGTAGACGGTCTGGAGGCGGGGCTCAGAGTGGTGATTAATCCGGGAGTCTTCTGCGGAAAATGCCTCGCCTGCCTGGCTGGTGACCATCCGGCCTGCGCAGCCTACCGCCTGGTCGAAGGCACCTACGCCCAATATGTGGTCGTACCCCAGAGCAACGTGGTGCCCATGCCGACCGGGCTGACGTTTGCCGAGGCGGCCTCGATTGGGGTTCCCTTTGTGACGGCTGAGGCGGCCTGGCAAGCGGCGAGGGTATTGCCGGGACAAACGGTGGTGGTGTGGGGGGCGAGCGGGGGTTTGGGTACCGCGGCGGTGCAGTTGGGCAAGTTGCGGGGAGCGAGGGTAATTGCGGTGACCCGCCGCACGGCCAAGGTCGAAGCCCTGAGGAAACTCAACAGTGACGAGGTGGTGGTTTGGGATCCCGCCCGCCCGCCGGATGCGGAGATCAAAGACCTGACGGCAGGCCGTGGCGCCGACGTGGTACTCGACTCACTGGGCAAGGCGAGCTTTGGACTATCCCTGGCGATGGTCCATCGCGGCGGACAGGTGATCACCGTGGGCGCCACCACCGGTTCTCAGGTTGAGGTCAACCTGGCCGACATCTTCCGCCGCCGGATTGGCGTGATCGGGGCCTTCATGGGCAGCGCGGCGATTTTGCCGCGGATTTTGCCGCTGTTTGCCCGCGGACAGTTGATGCCGGTCATCGACCACGTATATCCCCTGGAACAGGCCGACCAGGCGCACGAGCAACTCGAACGCGGCGATGTCGTCGGCAAGGTAGTGTTGGAGGTCTAGTCGCACATTGCTCGAGGTTGTGGTCGCCCAAGGTCCCCATCCACCCGACCACTGGTTAACGCAAATGGATGAATTGATGGGAAAGGAACAGCCATGAGATCGGGAGTGCGGGTTACGGTCATTGGCGGGGGAAGTTCATACACCCCTGAATTAATCGACGGTTTTATTCGACATGCCCCGGAATTGCCCGTGGAAACAATTACCCTGGTCGACGTGCCGGAGGGCGCGGACAAGATGCAGGCGGTCGGCGAATTGGCTCGTCGGATGCTGGCCCGGGCGGGATTGACGACGACCCTGAACTGGACTTTGGAGCGGAGACCGGCCTTGGCCGAGGCCGATTTTGTCTGTTTTCAATTTCGGGTGGGGGGGCTCGCGGCGCGGGAACGTGACGAGCGGATTGCCCTCTCCCACGGCGCCATCGGCCAGGAAACGGTTGGGGCAGGAGGGTTCGCCAAGGCGCTGCGCACCGTGCCGGTGGCACTGGAGTTGGCCGAGGAATTGACGGAAGTCAATCCCAGGGCGTGGATCCTGAACTTTACCAATCCCTCCGGGATGGTGACCGAGGCCCTGCTCAAATACTCATCGCTGCGCACGATCGGACTGTGTAACGTCCCCATCAATCTGCAGGCTGCGATTGCTCGGCTGGTGGAGGCGGAACGCGATGATATCCGCCTGGAAATGTTCGGCCTCAATCATCTCTCGTTTGTGCGCCGAATTTGGTGGCAGGGACGCGATCTCTGGCCGACCTGGCTGTCCGAGCTCGAAGAACATTGGCCCCGTCTTCCCCAACAGCCTTTTTCGGTGGGACTCATACGAGCCGTGGGTCTCATCCCCAACGACTACCTGAAGTACTATTGGCTGACCGGGGACATGTTGGATCGCCAGCTGGCCGACTATGCCGCCGGCAAGGGGACTCGAGCGACGGAGGTGATGGCGCTGGAAGCCAGCCTGTTCCAAAAATACCGGGATCCAGCGCTGACAGAAGCTCCACCGGAACTGTCTCAGCGCGGAGGTGCACTTTACAGCGAGGTGGCGGTGACGACCATGGTGAGCTTGGCAACCAACCGTGCCCAAGAAATGGTGGTTAACGTCCGCAACGGCACCACCTTGGCCGATCTTCCTCCCGACGCGGCGGTGGAAGTGTCCTGCCTGGTCGATGGTCGCGGTGCTCGCCCGCTGGTTCAGGAACCCATGCCGCTTACCGTGCGGGGACTAGTTCAGCAGGTCAAGAGTTACGAGCGGATGACCATCGAGGCGGCCGTCACGGGCAACCGTGACCTGGCTCTGGCCGCGCTGATCAATAATCCGCTGGTCCCCTCGGCGGGTTGTGCGGAGGCGATCTGGGCGGATATTCTGCGTCTGCATGCCGCATACTTACCTCGATTTTGATCTTGATATGGGGGGCTTTTGGCCTCGTCCCGAAAATAGAGGCAGCAGTGCGTCGAGGTCGATTGGCCGGTCTTTCGCTCGCGGCTGGGATCCTGACCAGTGCGGGCTGCGGTCCGACCGATGCTCCGGCACCGCGTGCCGATCTGTTGCCCCCAGCCACGGCGTTTATGAAAGGGATGACCGAGGCCGCCTATAGCGCGAGCGTCCTCGACGACCCCCGGGTATACGCCTGCCTCACCCGGCTGCGTCGAGACGGGGTCAATTGGATTTCACTGCAGGTTGCGTGGTATCAAACCAGCGATCGCTCTAACCGCATTTTCCCCGACCCCGGGAAACCCCCACTGACGCCAGTGTTACCCGCTTCATCCGCTATGTGAATGGCCTCGGGATGCGGGTATTCCTCGACGTGTTTGTCCAATGTCAAGCCGTATTTCATACCAGCGACCCCAAGGCATGGTTTCGGTCCTATGACCGCTATCTCGTTTACAAGTCGTTCACTACGCGAAACTGGCTGCCGACCGGGTAAACCTTTATTGCCATAGGGGACGAATTCGACAGCTTGGGCGACATTCCAACCTATACCCGGTGCTGGGTCAAGGCGATCGCCGACGTTCGCCGGTATTATCACGGCCCGGTGACTTATCAGACTGCGCCGTAAAACTCCGGTTCAGGGCGGAGATATCCCCGGCTTTGGGGTAGGTTTGGGGATTTCCTGGTGGCATAAGGCGTTGCCGCCAGGCAAATCTTTGGCTAAAACATGTATGTTCGCTCTTTGACAACTGGATACGTTCGTGCGGTTGTCTCCCGCAATTGGTGGGGGACGACGTAAAATGTATCGCGTCGTCATGACAAGACGTTAAAACATGCGAACTCTCATGGCCACTGAAAAGATGGTACTAGAATCTACGTGTAGATATTACACGGATCATGTATCGCCGTTCCGTTCCCCTTAAAAGGACGTTAAGGCGTAGTCCGGCTGAACCCCGGGAAATTATGGTGGGATAAACGGTGGCAAGTCGGGAGGATCACTCCCAGGGTCTCACGACCCGCGACGCGGCCACGGTGGTTCCCCCAGAATTTCCGCCCTTTAGGGCGGGGAGGTTGTGCGACCGGCAGGTCGCAGTGCTTGTCAGTGGAAGTCTGACCCCTGCTCGTTTCTCGTTCTAGTGGGGTAGGCAATAGTGGTAGGGTGTCCGCCGTAAGGCGGAATCTGGTGGACCGTGCAGCCTGTAACCTAAGATATCCAGCCGGTGCAAGTCCGGTCGTGGCAACTTCCCATTCGGCCACGTAGCCAATCGCGCATCAGGAGGAGGCGACTCGCCTGGCGAAAGCCGCGAAGATAATGTCCCGGTCGCTGCAAGGCGAGGTCAGACGCGGGGCTAGCAAGATACCAGGCCGTAACATGAAGCGATCTCTGCCGCGTCGAAAGATTCCCCGTCAAATCTGACTAACGGGAGCAATGAAGGAGTCGAGCCTCGGATCCACAGGCGAAGACTGGCAGCATCCGGGAAGCGATGGGAATGTGCACCGGATGGT
>JAJZXC010000153.1 GCA_021846365.1 Bacillota bacterium
GGCTCAAAGTCTCCCGCGCAGCGGTCGGCGAACCAGAAAGCGAAGGGGCCCACCCCGGTGACCCTCGGAAACACCCGAAGGGGTGAAACCCCCGCCTCGGCGTAGCCAGGCGGCGGGAGAGTTCATTGGATACCATTTACCGCCTTTGCCGGTGGAGTCCCGGTTGTGGGGGTGCGGACGGAGTCTCCCCTGCAGGTCGCCAATGCGCTACAATAGGGACGAGGTGTGTTTGCGACGGAAAGGGAGGTAACGGTGGCGGGGGCGGCCAATATTTCCGCGGAAATGGGCGAAGAACTGGCGGCCATCATCCGTGCGGACGGATTTGAACTAGATTTTGCGGCGGGAGAAGTCGTCCCTGACGCCGTTGCCTTGGGACGACAGACGGAAATTTTCCGGGCATATCGGAAAAATCCCTACGCATGGCTCTTCGACTGGGGCATGGACGGGCACGGGGTGGCGCTGGTCCATGATTCGGTGCGCTTCTTGCATCGGGTGGCGGCGTCCTTCTTTGAGGCGTTAACCCGAATTCCAGACTTGGAGGCGGCTCGCCAAGACGTCAAGGTGGTCGCTGAAGCGGAAGTGGCCGGCGGCCTGGTGGATGACGCACCCTTCATGCTGGGCCGAGAATACGTCACCCCGACCTGGGTAAACCGGATCTGGGAAACCTTGGTCGGTGAATTTGCCGTCCGCATTCAAGCATGGGACGGCACCGTGGCCGAGTTTCTCGCCGCCCACCGGGCGCAGTTTCGGCCGGTGGGGCGGGTGGTGTTCCACTTGGTTGAGAATCCGACCGGGGATTATCCATTTGCCTTTTTGGCCACCTATGCGTCGTCGTGGGGAGAGCATGGCGAAACATCTCGGCACCTGCCCCTGAAGAGCGCCTTGCTGGAATATCAGGCGGATCAAGGAAAACTGATCGAACTGCTGGCTACCGTCCATAAGGCGGCTGAAGCCAGTGCCTGGATTGCTGGCCTGCTCGCCGCGGGAGAGATCTTTCAACCCATCCGCCTGACCGCGGAGGAGGCCTACACGTTTCTCAGTGAAATTCCGCGCTATGAAGCCGCGGGCATCCTCTGCCGGATGCCGAAATGGTGGCGGAAAAAGTCCAATGTCCCCCGGCTGAGCGTGCGGGTCGGCGAAAGTGGTTCCGCCGGCATCGGCTTTGACGCGCTGGTGGATTTTAATCCGGTGTTTTCCCTCGACGGTGAGGAACTCAGCCCGGAAGAGCTTGCCCGTCTGCGCAGTGAGGCCGAAGGCCTCGCCTTCATCAAGGGCAAGTGGGTGGAGGTTAATCACGCTCAGCTCGACAGCTTGCTGGAGGCCTACCAGGCGGCCAAGCAACTCAATGCTGACGGCGAAATGAATCTGTTCGACGCCCTTCGCCTGCAACTGAGCCCGCCGCAAACCGCCGGCGCTGACGGGGTCGATTGGAATGCGGTGGAGGTAACCCATGGGGAGTGGCTGAGGGGTGTCCTGGCCAGTCTCCGCGAGCCCCAGGCATTTGCCGCCATCGACGCCGGGCCGGGATTTCGTGCCCAACTGCGTCCATACCAAGAGC
Source organism: Bacillota bacterium (assembly GCA_021846365.1). Lineage (GTDB taxonomy): Bacteria > Bacillota > Sulfobacillia > Sulfobacillales > Sulfobacillaceae > JAJZXC01. The sequence goes on from JAJZXC010000153.1 coordinate 1,559, forward strand.
GCGGCCTGACCTGGCTGCAGACCTTGCGGCAATTGGGACTGGGCGCGTGCCTGGCCGACGATATGGGGCTCGGCAAAACGGTGCAGGTGATCGGAGTCTTAAACGGGATGCTGGCCAAAGGGACAGCCAAAGCGCTGATCGTGATTCCCGCCTCCCTGCTGGGGAATTGGAGTGAAGAGTTTTCCCGATTTGCTCCTGCCCTGCGCCTTCGCGTGCTCCACTCGGCGTGGGCCAAAGACGGCGAGGCGGCCAGCCCTGATGACTCGGCCGAAGCCTTGGCTAGCGCGGATGTCTTCCTTACGACCTACACTATGGTGCGCCGGTTTGCCTGGTTAGGCGAGGTGAACTGGGATGCCCTGATATTGGACGAAGCCCAGGCGATCAAGAATCCGGCCACTCAGCAGGCACGGGCGGTGAAGACGCTGCGGGCGCGTTTCAAGATTGCGATGACCGGCACCCCGGTTGAAAACCGGCTGTCGGATTTATGGTCGCTTTTCGATTTCCTGAATCCCGGTCTTTTAGGCACCGCCCGCGAGTTCACCGACTTTAGCAAGCGCCTTAATCAAGCCCCGGAAGGGTATCGACGCCTTCGCCAAGTGGTCAGTCCCTTCATCCTGCGCCGGGTTAAGACGGACCCCACCGTGATCGCCGACCTGCCCGAAAAGATCGAGATGAAAACCTATGCCTCGCTCACCAAACGGCAGGCTGGTCTGTATGCCACTTTGGTGAGTGAACTGCAAGAGCGGCTGGAGACGGCGGAGGGCATCAACCGACGGGGAATCATTCTGGCCTCGCTCCTGAAGCTCAAGCAAATCTGCAATCATCCAGATCAATACTTGGGCCAAAGTGTTTTTCGGCCGGAGGACAGCGGCAAGTTGGAGCGTCTGCGCGAAATCGCGGAGACGGTTTACGCACGTCGCGAGCGAATGTTGGTATTTACCCAATTTCGAGAAATCACCAACCCCTTGGCCCAATTTTTGGAGACCGTTTTTCACCATCAGGGCCTGGTCTTGGACGGAAAGACGCCGGTCAAAGCACGACGGGCGGTGGTGGACCAATTTCAAGGCTCCGATTATGTCCCATTTATGGTACTCTCAATTAAGGCGGGTGGGGTGGGATTGAACCTCACCGAAGCCAACCATGTGGTCCATTTCGACCGTTGGTGGAATCCGGCGGTGGAGAATCAGGCGACCGACCGCGCGTTTCGGATTGGGCAAAAACGGCACGTGGTTGTGCATAAGTTCATCAGTCGGGGCACCATTGAGGAGAAGATCGACGCGATGATCGAAGAGAAACTTCAACTGTCCCAGGAAATCGTTCCCACCATGCAGGAGACGTGGATCACGGAAATGGACAATGCCCAATTGACGCAATTATTTGCGCTGTCCTCGTAGGCGAACCCCGACCAGCAACGCGGCCGCGGGATGATTGTGATCGGCATCGAGAGCGATAGACAGGAGGTTGGGCAGCCAGGAAATGCTTGTGATACCACGGAGAAAACTCAGGTGCGATCAGCAAGCGGGTAACTGAGAAGGAAGGCAAGGATATGTCAGGTTGGGACGAATATCCGGCATACGTGTCGGTGGGTGAACGGCGGCGGCGCAATCAAGTTGCTATCGACCGGTTGCGAAAAACAAGATCCGATTTGGCCCCGATTACCATCGAGGGCAGGCTGCTGGCCAAGACGTGGTGGGGCAAGGCCTGGAACGACAATTTGGAGGGCTACCAAGACTTTGCCTACCGTTTGGACCGGGGCAGGAGCTACGTCCGCCACGGTGCGGTCCTCGACCTTAGGATCGATCCCGGACGGATTAAGGCCCTGGTGCAGGGCAGTGAGCGCCAGCCTTACCGGGTTGAGATCGCGATTTCCGCGCTGAGTCCGTCGACCTGGCAAGCGATGCTCGAGGCCTCGGCGGGACAATTGGACTCCTTGGAGATGTTGGCGGCGGGTAGCTTTCCACGCCGTTTGGGCGAGCAGTTCACGGCGCGGGGGGACGGCCTTTTCCCGGCCCCCAGCGAGATTCACATGCACTGTACCTGCCCCGACTGGGCAACCTGCTGTAAACACGTGGCGGCAGCCCTCTATGGCGTGGGCGCGCGCTTGGATCACGATCCTTCCCTCTTCTTCCTCTTGCGCCAGGTCAACGTTTCCGATCTCATTGCCAGCGCGGTGAGCGAGCATTCGCAAGGTTTGCTGCGCAGCGCCGAGCGCGTATCCGAGCGGGCAATCGATGCCAGCGAGATTTCCGGGCTGTTTGGGATTGAGCTCGACGGCGAAGGGCAATCGCCGCCAGTCAAACCGCCCAAACTGACCAAACCGGCTGATAAGGTGTCCCCGCGCAAGTCCCCCTCAGCCAAGGCGCGTCGAACTAAGTGAGGTCGAGCCACTGACGGGCCGGGGGCGGAGTGGGCGGTCGAGAGCTGCGCTGAACCCACCGGGGTCGCAAGGGCAATTGAGCAGGGACCATGGTTGCGATGAAGAACTATATGAAGACGCCATATTGAGTAAGAAGGGGAAGTTGCAGCTCGAGACCGGGAGCTAACGGACCATCGACGGACCGCGCCAGGGGATTGCGGGCAAGCTTTGCCGGGCACCGCCCGACGTGGTTAGGTTGATAGGGGTTGTACTTTCAGCGGGGTCAGGATGTTCAGTCAATTCGGCGCTTGCTACGAGTTCATCAGCCAATCAATCCACCCAAGCCAAGGAGGAGAATCGAGAGGTGGCCATTCCGACGTCGGATCTCATGAACGAACTTGCAGAAATGGCCGGTCCGATGCAAACGGCCGTTGGTAAGAGGTTGTTCGACGAAGGTAAGGTCAGGCGATTGGTTGAAAGCCCCGGGTGGCCGTGGGACTGGCTGGGAGAGGTGCAGCACGGCCTACGGCAGCACCGCACTCTGATTCGGCTGGACGAAAATGGTGTGGACGGTTCTTGCACCTGCATGGGGACCCAACAGGCCGCGGTTTGCTCCCACATCGTTGCAGTGGCTTTGGCAGTGGTTAGACAACAGGCGGCCGAGCAGAAATCGGTTGCCGCTGGGCCCAAGACCGGCGAACCCGACCGCCTTGAAATGCTGCTCAACGTATTCCAGGATACGGGACGTTCGGCATCTCGGGCAGCATTTGGCGTCGTCCCCTTGAAGGCGCAGTTTAGCCTGAAAGTGGTGACCCACGACGATCACAGCCGATTCCTGGCCCTAGGCCTAAGTGTCGGCATCAAGCGACTTTATCTGGTCAAACGCATGGAGGATTTCCTGGACCGGGTGGATCAGCAGCAAGCGGTCTATTTCAGCAAGGTCTTCTCCTATGACCCCACCCAGCAAGCCTTTGACGAAAAGACTTGGGAATTCCTTCGCACCTGGCGGGACGTCCGCAACAAGACTTCCAGATCCGACCTGTTCCACTCGTTTCACTATTACACCAACCTCCCTTACGGTCAACAGGCGCGCTATGTGGAGATCCCTCCCCTGGCCTGGGAGCGCCTGGAACCGCTGTTGCAGGAGGTTGACGTGGAATATGAAAACGGTCCCTGGCGCATTCAAGACCCCCCCCTGCCGATCGAGGCGAAAATAGATCGCAATCCGAGCGGAACTTACCGTATCACGCTGGCCGGCGTGGCCGGCATCACGCTGCTGCCCGCGTATGGACTGGCCGTGGACTACGGCGGCACTTTTTATCACCTCGAAACGAGTCTGGCCGAGCGGCTTGAGCAACTGAGCAAGAATACCGGGGGGCATAAGCTTTCGGTTGAGCTGGCACCCAACGAAATGGAAACCGTGATGGCGGAAGTGATTCCCCATCTGCGCGGAATTGCCACCGTCAAGATGGGGGCAAGCGTTGCCCGCCGTATCGTTCAGACTCCCTTGAAAACACGGGTATATCTCGACCGTCGGGAAGACCTCGTGGCCCGCGTCGAGTATTGTTACGGTGAGATCGTCATCGATGCCATGAGCGGTAGCACCCAGGACCCCGAGGGGGAAGACCGCATTGTCGTCCGCGACCTGGATCGCGAACGGGCTATGATGGAATGGTTTGAAAACGCGGCCTTTCGCTATAACGGGAAGGTACTGCACATAGACGACGAGGAGGCCATCTTCTACTTTATCTACTATTTGCTGCCGGAGTTGCAAGCCGACCCAGCGGTGATGGTGTATGTGACCGACCAGGTGCAACCTATGCTGACGCACCGGACGTTCAGTCCCCGTGCCCGCTTTGACCTCGGCTCCGGTTTCGACTGGCTGGAAGTCACCTTCGCGGTAGATGATTTGGACCCTAACGAGATTCGTGACCTGTTGGCGGCGCTGGTAGAGCGACGATCCTATCACCGACTGACGGACGGCCGTTTTGTCGCCCTCGACGCCGATCAATTCCGCATCATCGAAGAGCTTTTCGCCGACATGGACATAAAGCCTGCCGACTTTCACGGTGAAACTATCCGTGTGCCCGCGCTCCGCGCTGCCTCTCTGATTGACCGCGAGGGAGACCGCGCGGTGGTCCAGTTCGGCAAGGGGCTTCGCCGCTGGCTCGATGATCTCAAACATCCGGACAGTCTTGAGACGCCGATACCGGAAAATCTTCAGGCCACCCTGCGCCCGTACCAGGTGGTCGGCTTTCAATGGATGAAGATGATTGCCCAATACGGCTTCGGCGGCATTCTGGCCGATGATATGGGACTTGGCAAAACTCTGCAAAGCATCACCTTTTTGCTCTCTGAACGGGAAGCGGGAGAATTTGCCGATCCGGCTTTGATACTGTGCCCGGCTTCGTTGATGTACAATTGGGCGCAAGAATTCCGCCGCTTTGCTCCTACGCTGAAGGTGGCCGTGGTCAACGGTACCCGCACCGAACGCGAGGCAATCCTGAGCGAAGGCGGCCACGACATCCTCATCACATCGTATCCCTTGATGCGCCGTGATTTCGAGACCTACAAGCGCCGACGCTTTCATGCCTTGATTCTAGATGAAGCCCAGGCGGTGAAAAATCACTCCACCCGGATCGCGCAACAGGTTGCGGAACTTCCCAGTCCGCGGAGGTTTGCGCTGACCGGCACGCCGGTGGAAAACTCGCTCGACGACTTGTGGTCGATTTTTCATGCCGTCTTTCCTGCCCTGTTTGAGCGCCGGTCGGTATTTTCCGCACTTGCCCCGGAGGCGGTGGCTCGCCGCATCCGGCCCTTTGTGCTTCGGCGGTTAAAGCGCGACGTTCTCCGCGAGCTGCCGGAGAAGATCGAGACCTTGGAAACCGTGGAGCTGACAACCACACAGCGCAAGCTCTATGTCGGCTATCTGGACGAACTTCGGCAGGAGGCGGCCACCGCCCTCGCCCAGGATAATTTTCAAGCCAGCCGGTTCAAAATATTGGCCGGTTTGACCCGGCTTCGCCAAATTTGTTGTCATCCCGGCATGTTCGTGGAAGACTATACCGGTGACTCCGGCAAACTAGACCTGCTTCTGGAGTTGGTGGAAGAAGCGCTGGGGGCCGATAAGCGGATCCTAATCTTCTCGCAGTTTACCAGCATGCTGGCAATTATCCGCCAGGCTTTCGGAGCCCGTGGCTGGGGGTACTTTTACCTGGACGGGGATACTCCATCCCGTGAACGGCTGGAGCTGAGCGAGGCCTTTAACCAGGGCGCCCAACCCCTATTTTTGATCTCGCTCAAGGCGGGAGGAACCGGACTCAACCTAACTGGGGCCGATACGGTTATCCTCTATGACCTATGGTGGAATCCCGCAGTGGAGGAGCAGGCGGCCGATAGGGCGCACCGAATTGGGCAAAAAAACGTGGTGCAGGTGATTCGGTTGATCACCCAGGGAACCATTGAGGAAAAAATGTACGCATTGCAACAACAAAAGCGTGACCTCATCGACCAGGTTGTACAGGCGAACGACAAGGGCTTGGGGGCGCTGACCGAAGCTGATGTTCGCGAATTGTTAATGTTGTAACCAACTTCTCCGAGTTCGCGGGTTCAGTCATTCTGGTATGAGTTTGCCTACCACGGCACAAATGGTCGATCCCCGCGTGCACGGGGAAAACGTGTAATAACGTAACGGGCGTAAACGCTCTTCCAGTAAGGTCGATCCCCGCGTGCACGGGGAAAACTGCTCCTGTATCGGGCCGGGGTCAACCTGTTGAGGTCGATCCCTGCGTGCACGGGGAAAACTAGTTCGGCAGGTTCCCAAACACCAGGTCGTGGGGCAATGGTGTCAAGTTAAGCGGATCCACAAATAGAGAGAATTACCTGAGTTATATGTGCGGGCCAAGGAAACAAAAAGATGGACAGTTTTGACATAATTTGGTATGGTTTTCTGCAATCCCATTCTCT
>JAJZXC010000154.1 GCA_021846365.1 Bacillota bacterium
GGCCGACCTGGACAACTCCCGAGCCTTCCGGAATCGGAATAAAAAGTCCCGGGTGAACGTCTGGCAGCTGCCGGTCCATCTTTATGACCGTGCCCTAGCCGATGCCGTGGATACGATGAAACGCTGGCCGATCAAGAAACTCAAGCCATCGCCCAAGCCCTGGAAACGTTCGTGTTAGTCGTCACCCTTGATCTGGCTCCCAGGCTGACGGAACTCCAAACCCTCGACAGCGTGACGCCGCTGTTGCGGAAACGCGGAGCTCATGTCCAGCCGATGTTCCAACGCCGTCAGGATCTTGCGGCATGCATTGCTGGCTATTGGCAGGCGTTCGGAGAGGTATGCACCGTGTTCCTGGAACATCCTCCAGACCAGGTCGTCGCGGCCATCTTTGCGCCGCTTAACGCCCGCATGGCAGACTTTCGAACACGGTGGCCGCAGGCCCCCAGCCCTATCCCGCGCTGTATCCGGCCCAACGCGACACGACGTTAGCCCTCTGGCACCATTTTGCGCCGTTGCCTCCAACTCCGTCCGCTGAACAGCACTAATCGGCTCGTCTTGGAAAAGACGGTTAGGAATGGCTAGAAAAAAAGCTTAAAAGGAGGTCCCAATGACCCAGTTATCCCCGCGCCAAGCCAAGTTTGTTACCGAATATCTGAAGTCCGACAACGCCACCCAGGCGGCCGTTCGGGCCGGCTACGGGGCAGCAAACGCCGATGTCACGGCGGCCCGGTTGCTCAACCGGCGCCTCGTCCGGGAGGCGATCGAAGCGGCCAAGAACGACATCTTCACCCTCTTCCGACAAGAGGCCTACGAAAGTCTTCGCACCTTGGTGGCCCTCCGTGACGACCTCAACGCGCCGGCCAGCGTCCGGCTACGGGCGGCGCAGGATCTTCTCGATCGCGCTGGCTATAGAGCCCCAAAGAAAATCGAGCACAGCGGCGCCGTTCAGGTAGAAGACCGCCTTGATGTCGACGGGGCCAACGAAATTTTGGCTGCCCTCGGCTATGACCCGGTGGGGACCACAGTGCCCGACAACGCCGAGATCGCTTAGGAGGAGGTTAGGATGCCACAAAACACGACAAACTGGGCCCCCACGCCCAAACAAGACGCGGTCTTGGAAGCGGCGCAAGAAGCGGGCCTGAATCGATCCATCAGCGCCATTTGTGAAGCCGCTGGTGTGGATCGGACCGGCTTCTACCGATGGCTCCGCAAAGATCCGCAATTCGCCGCAGCCTGGGAGGATGTCTGGCACGGTACGATCAAGCGGCATCTCCCTGGCGTCGTGGCGGCCGTCATCGCCAAAGCGCAAGACGGCGATATCCCCGCGGCGCGATTGGTCGCAGACCTTGCCGGCGTGTTAATGACCCGGATGGATGCCAAGATCCAGCATGAAGGGAAGATGATGGTAGAACAAGCGCCCCACAATGCACTTGTCAAGATCCTGGAATCCCTACCGTCAGAAGTCGCAGATGCCTTCATCGATGCCCTGTGGGCCGCAGACGACACCGAATCCACCCCGGCAGGTGATTCCAGATGAAAGGCCACGGCGAAAAACTCAGTCGCAAGCAAGAATCGGCCATCGCGGCCCTGCTCCAATGTCCGACCTTGGCCACCGCCGCGCAGCGAGCCGGGATCAGTGAAGCCACCCTCTGGCGCTGGCTCCAACGGCCGGATTTCGAAGCGCGCTATCGCGCTGCCCGGGAGGCCTCGGTCACGCAGGCCATCACCCAGTTGCAGCAGACGACCGGCCACGCAGTGGCAACCCTCCGCGAGATCATCGAAGACACCGAAGCCCCGGCATCGAGCCGCGTGGCAGTCGCCAAAACGGTCCTCGACCTCGCCTTCCGCCTCCGAGAAACCGAGACGCTGGAAGAACGCCTCGCCGTACTGGAGGCAATGGTCGAGCGCACGCACGCGAAGAAAGGACGATCCTCATGACCCCGAAAGCTCGTATCGAGCGCTTGGAAACGCAGCTATTGCAACCAACGCAATGCCCCGATTGCGGCGGCTATCATGTCCGCAGTTGGACCGCAATGGCGCAACGTGTCGTTGCCCGCGAACCGGTGTGCGCCTGCCGCCCGTGCTGTGCGTGGTTGGCGGACTTGCAGACCACGGTAACCGCAACCCATTGAGTTAGGAGGCACCCATGCCCGATCGCAAGATTCGTGACGACGGAGGCGGACCTGACGGGCTTCAGCCCGCTGGAAGCCGCCCTCCAACGGTATAAAGAACTCTCGGAGGCCATCGCCGCCAACTTCGCCAAGTGGACGCCGCCCGAACCGCCGCCGACCCCACCCGGAGGTCCCGCCGCCGCGCAACCGATGCCCCAAGCGGTGAACGATAGTGGCCCGGATTGGATGCACCGCCCGTTTCGCGAAGTGCGTCAAGAAGCGGCGAGCATCGGCCAGAGCATGCCCGATCTGATCCCGCACCTGGACCGCTTGGCGGATGCATTGGAGCGCGTGGCGCAAGGGCAGAGCCACGGCGGATCGGTTGGCGGCGGCGCAGGCAGCTACAACCTCAACACGATCCCGAGCCTCGAAAACTGGGTCCAGAACGTGATGGAACCCGCGCAACCGGTGATCGATGCCATGGAAGCGGCGGGGCAGGGGCCGATTGTCCCGCCGAATGCCACGCGTCCGCAAGGGCGTAGAGCGTCGACTCCTCCCACCGCCAGTACTTCCATGGCCGCCGCGATGGACCGGGTGAACCAGGCGTATCAAGCCGCGTCCCAAGGACCCGAATCGCCCTTGTTGACGCCGCCGAGCACGGCCACCGACCCGACCGCTCCACCCTCTCCCCGCGATGTGCCAGCAATTGCGGACTGCACACAATGGTGCAGTCGGGATTTGTCTGTCTATTGAGCCACGGGTAATGAGTGGTAGCCGCCTTGACTAGGACTCGCACCTAAAGGAAGGCCATACACCTGCGATGCGTCCGCATAGCACCAACAAAGCGAGAGCTAAGCTGCAGCTAACCGGTAGGTTTTCACCGAGGCCTCCGCGAAATATATTACAGGTAATTTACAGGTACGATTAACGATGTTATTCTACAGGTAAATTACCGGTAAGGAGTGGGGATAAATGTCCCGTGCGAAAGTACCGGAAGATCAACAACGGACCCGCCGCATCACCCTGTATCTCACTGAAGCCGAATGGACCGCCGTGCATGAAGCGGCAACCCGAGAGCAGCGACCCTTAACGCAAATCTTTCTGCGAGCCCTGACGTCCTGGCTTGACCGCCTGGCCGACCCTGTGCCCGCGTGGGGGCAAGCACGGTTTGAACGCATCATGGACGCTACGTCGGTGGAGCTCACCGGGTGGACGTGTCCACGCAAGCATGCCTTTTGGACGGATTGGACCGAAGCAATGAGTCCCCAGCAGTGTCCCATTTGTGGAAGTCATCAGTTGAAACGGACGTGGGGTGGGATTGCGCAACGGGCCTGCCGTACCCCGTAGTCGCAGTACCGAAGGCTAAATTTTGAAGGATGGCAAAAAGGTGAAGGTCCCTGCCCGAAATGTCGGCACTTTGGGGGGTTATACTGCCCGCGGGTCAAATTTCGGGTTTTAGGAAGCCGACTTGAAGCGCTGGAATTTCAACGTCAGCAAGGTATCTAGCTGTGGTTTGTACTCCGTTCCCGTCTTCTTCAAGCAGTCGTCAATCGCCTTTCTAAACTCCGGAAATGATTCGTAGTAAACCGAGTTCAAACACTCGGCTTTGACGAACTTCCAACATCGTCCCGACAATCCCTAAGATTTGCAACTGCGGGTTCATCTGCGCCTGCGTCATCTTAATGCTCCGCAACAACAATTGCAGTCCCCGGAGACTGAGATAGTTCGTCCCGACCGGAATGAGGACCGCGTCAGCGGCTGTCAAGGCGTTGATCGCGAGAATCCCGAGCGTAGGGGGACAGTCGATCAGGATCCAGTCATAGGCGGCTTGGAGAGGCGCTAACGCCCGTCTCGGGGCAAATTCCCGTTGATACTGTTTGAGATCCAACTCGGCCGCCGCCAAGTCGAGATTGGCCGGCACCAGAGCCAATCCGGTCAGGGTCACCGGCAACGGCTCTAAGGCCCGATGCTGTGGATGTTCGGGCGGTAACACCATCCCTTCATAGAGGGTATGGCCTCCCAACGTGTCGGGATCAAACCCCAAGGAGATCGTGAGGCTGCCTTGCGGGTCGCTATCGACCGCTAAACACGTCGCATTCATGGCCGCCAAGGCCCGACGTTGGCCACCGTAGCGGTCTTGCCCACGCCGCCCTTCTGATTGACCAGGCAATTACCCGGGCCATATCTATCATCCCTCCCCACGTCCACGGTATACCGTATACGGTGGCCCGTTTACCGTCCGCGGTCCACGCGCAGATCCTTAACCCCCATTCGCGATGGGAAGTGGCAGTTCCTGCCGGTCGGAGAAAAATCTGTGAACGTAGACCGTAAACGGTGGACCGTGCACCGTTTACGGTAATGCCAAAGAAAGTATCTTCCCGACAGCACCCGAAGGCCTGGTATGATAAAGCAAAGGAGCAACGTGAATGAGTGTTTATCCAATTTCCTCTCCCCCCTCACCGCAAGCGGTGATGGATACATCCTTTTGGAGCCTTTGCTGCTATTGTGGGCTGGAACCCTATCTTTGGAAGGTGTGGGCTCGTCCGATTTGGGTACCGACCGTAGTCAAGAACCAAATTTTCTACCACGCGGGCGATTATCCCGATCAGCAAGCGTTTCAACAGGCTGAACACGAAGGACTCTTAGCGATTCGCGATCCTCAAATTCGGATTACGCAGTTTCGCAGCGGGGAGCGGGAAGTATTATCGCTTGCCCAAGAGGTGTCAGCGACGGCCCTCATTGACGATTTCAGCGCCCATCGATACGCTGGTACCATACTTGGATTGGACACCGTCGGCGTTCTAGAGTTTCTGGTGAGCCTTTTGGAGGCCGAGATTATCACCCTGGCCCAAGCAGAATCTGCATATCACCAATTGGTGCAATTGCGGGCCACGAATCAAGGGTGGTTAAAGTGGGCATATAATCAGATCAAACAACGAGGAGGGAACCCCTGATGGCAACCCATCCACAACTGCCTTTAACCCCGGAAGAAGTCGCGGAGTTGCACCGGTTAATCGCGTGGACGGGGCTAGAGGAACCGGAGGCACTGCATAAGCTTGTAGAAGCTGGATTGGCCGCGTTACGCCTGGAGGCGGCTCTTCATCTCTATGCCACGGCACCGCTCTCCACCGGTGAGATCGCCGAGCAAACAGGGATCCCACGAGGGCAACTGATTCGCACGATCCAAGAGCGCCGGGTTGCGCCGTACGAGGATCCGACGATCGACCAACCAGCACTCTACCGAGATTTGGATGAGCGTTTGAAGCGGCGTGTCGCGCGATGGAAGGGGCAGGCCTAGGTGGCGCCCTACGAAGAGTCCGAGTGAGATCCGGAGGCCTGCCGCGGATTTGCAGCGACGGCTAGAAGTCCTCAACCCGACGCCACGCGAATAATCCTTCCGCGCTGCCCACGGTCATCATCCTGGGCTACAAGGCTACACCAACGTAATTTATAGGTAGATTACAGGTTGCTATTCTACAGCGCCCAGGTGCGCTTCGGCATAACGTTTACCGTATACGGTCCACCGTTTACCGTGGACCTGTACTTCTCGCCAATTTTGGAGAGACCCCGAGGACCGTTCACAACCTAGCCAGCAGTCGGTGCACTGCCGACCCAACCTCCATCAACCGGCGCCGGCGTTGACAACGCAGTCGCAGGCCACACCGTCCGCGCCCAGGCCTGCCACTCGGTCACCGGAATGCCGGAAGGGCTGTTAACGTAGAGTTCCGTCACGCCGTCCTGCCGGCGCACGATGAGCACCCATACGATGCCTGGAATCGTCTTTGCGGGAAAGTAGCCGCTATGCGCGGCGGTCAGTGAGGACATAGCGCACTCCTTCGGGCCTTCAAAGTTCAATCGCTGAAGGCACACAAAGAGCAAGCCCCCGGCGAATAGCCGGGGGACTAGCGTTCAGAGAAGAGAAGGAGGAGCGGATTTATTCGGGCTTTCTAGCTCGCATGTTGCATGAAAATACGAATGAATGCCAGTTCATTCCTTGAGCGTTCCATCGTAACGCGGTAATTGGTCCCTGCAGATAACTAGTCTTCCCTTCCCATTGTTCGATTTTAATGGCAGCCGAAATCGCTGCGACTGCCATTTCCATCATGCCTTGGTCCCCCTTCACTTCGGGCGGCCCACACATTAAAAGATTCACCCACCCGGGAGCATACTGCTGCATCAGATCTGCTCCGGATCCCGCCATCGTAAACCGATACCCGCGGCGACTGCGGATTCCGTCAACATTGCCCTCCGGTAGTCTCACCGCGAAGATCCTCGAGGGGCATCCGCTCCCGATGATTAGTTGTAGGGGATGCTCCGCATCTGTATAAGGACGCAGGCGATCGCGCATCACGGTAATATCTTCCTGAACTGAAGCGTGCGACAAGCCGGAAAAGATGGTTTGAAGGTGGTCAGTGTCGAACGCCAAACAATTCACCCACCTGAGGGCAGTGATCGAAACTTCATCGTTCAATCGCGCCGATCCCGCCACGGCTACCGCCATGCTGTCATTTAACTGGATAATCTTTCTTGCTGTATTTATTCCCGTTGTAAGAGATTCCATCTTTCCAGAATCTTGAGAGTCCGCGGCCAAGATCACTGCCGCATCACTAGCCATACCAACAATCATTGTCACAGCAAACCACTCCATTTCTTCTAGAACAACACTCGAAGTCCGCCATCTGTACCATGGCTCCGACCGATATGTTTGAACGCTTGGCCAGTCATGACCGACGGAAGTCCCAGAAGCATCTCGCGTCATTCTCAGTCGCTCATGTGTTTTCGCCTCATCTTATCTCTTACAGGGCGCCCTCAGCCGCCGCTCATCATCCCGGTGGTTTGTTACCGCCTCCCGGTCCGGGCATCCTAGCCAAAACGTACCCGATCAAAACACCTAAGACAGTCCCGACCGGGCTGGTAAGTGTACGCGTAAGCCCCAACAAAGTAATCACCACGAAAGCCCCCGCTAGGGTCACGGCGAAAACCTTAAGAGTAAGGCGTGCCGTCTCGGCGGACCCTGCCACCAATTTTTCCATCAATCCTATTATCTTTTGGACGGCGTTTGAGCCCGCTTCGGTTTGCAAATAGCCAGCGACGGTGTTGGGATCAAGCACCGGAGGGGCGGCCCGCTTCTGTATATCTGCTATTCTCTTCTGCGTGAGCGCCATGGTTTCCGGAGTTAGGGCCACACCGCACCGAAGACAATACCGGCTTTCCTCTGGAACCTCGGCCGTACAGTTGGCACATTTCATATCATGATCCTCCCACCGTGAGAAGAGTCTTGGGCGTAGCCACCGGTCGCTCGAGTAAATATTCCTACCCCTTTTTTACGGGCTCAACCACGAATCCCAACCGTTCCAGGAGACGATAGGCGTCCTGGGTGGTAAACGCAATGCTCGGCAATTGGGGCAGGCATGCGATCACCTGCTTGGGCGCATACCGGCGCTCGCCCACTTAGACTCAGTAGCGTACGATCGGTTGCGGTGTGACGGTGGCCATTGTCTCGATGACCTGCTCGGGCGACCGTGAATTGTCGGCCGCGTAAGGTAAAGTCCACTTTAGTCCTCCCCTATTGCTACCATTACACCACCACCTATTGACGGTCAAGATGGATGAGTGTATGGTGTTCTCAATAGAATACAAGCTCCGTCGTCACGGCATCCAACTGATCAAGATCAGTGAAGCGTACACGTCCCAAACGTGTCCGCACTGTGGCCATCTCAACAAGGTGGCGGGCCGAACCTACCATTGTCGCGCCTG